>CANCUP010000014.1 GCA_947381325.1 Comamonadaceae bacterium | reverse complement strand
CGCCACATAACTCCCCGACTTGCCACCGTGCTTCTCCAGCAAGCGCACGTCGGTCATCGTCATGCCTCGGTCCACCGCCTTGCACATGTCGTAGATGGTGAGCAGCGCCACTTGCACGGCGGTCAGTGCTTCCATCTCCACGCCGGTTTGTCCCACGGTCTCCACAGTGGCGGTGCATTCAATGCTGTGGCTGTGGGCCTCCATCACAAACTCGACGGCCACCCGCGTCAAGGCCAGCGGGTGACACAGGGGAATCAAGTCGCTGGTTTTTTTGGCGGCTTGAATGCCCGCAATGCGCGCAATGCCCAGCACATCGCCTTTTTTGGCGTTGCCGCTGTGTACCAGCGCAAACGTGGCCGGCAACATCTGAATGCGGCCACTGGCCACACCCACCCGGCGGGTGTGCGCTTTGTCGGCCACATCCACCATGTGGGCTTGGCCGTGGGCATCAAAGTGGGTGAGCGTAGACATAGGCAAATTCACAGCGGGTTAACATGACACGCGCATCATACGATCCGCCTGTTTGACCCCTTCGTGCCCATGCTTTCACCTATTTGCCTCTCTCCCTGGTTGCGCCAAGCAGGCAGGCGTCTTGGCCTGTTGAGCCTGTGTGTGAGCTTGGGGTTGCCGCTCCACACCTTGCACGCACAAACACCCACGGGCCGCTTGCCCAATTTGGGCGACGGTGCCGAATTGCCCTTGGGGGCCGAGCGACGATTGGGCGAGAGCATTGCGCGCGAAATTTACCGCGACCCCGACTATTTGGATGACCCCGTGTTGGGTGACTACTTGCAGTCCGTTTGGCAAGTGCTGATGGCCTCGGCCCGTCAACGCGGCGAACTCACCCCCGAGTTGGAGCAGCAATTTGCCTGGGAGGTGGCGCTCATCCGTGACCGAAGCATCAACGCCTTTGCCTTGCCCGGTGGCTATTTGGGTGTGCACTTGGGCCTGATTTCTGCCGTGGCCAGTGCCGATGAGTTGGCTTCGGTGCTGGCGCACGAACTCAGCCACGTGACCCAGCGGCACATCGCCCGCATGATCGCGCAACAAGGCCGTCAAGGCCCGATGGTGGCTGCCGCCATGATCTTGGGGATGCTGGCTGCCAGCCGCACGCCATCTGCCAGCGGCATGAGCGCCGCCAACGCCGTGATGGTGGGCGGTTCGGCGGCGGCCATGCAAAGCCAGTTGAATTTTTCGCGTGACATGGAGCGCGAGGCCGACCGCATTGGCTATGGCGTGATGACCGACGCAGGGTTTGAGCCCATGGGTTTTGTCACCATGTTTGAAAAACTCCAGCAAGCCGCGCGGCTGAATGACAACGGCGCATTCCCCTATTTGCGCAGCCACCCCATGACCAATGAGCGCATTGCCGACGCGCAAGCGCGTCAGCAGTTGTTGCCTGTGCGGCCTGGGCTGGCGTTGCGCGCTGTACACGCCATGATGGCTGCACGTGCCCAAGTGCTCACCGGCCCCGGTGTCGATGCCTTGCGGGCCATCAGCGCCCAAGGGGCTGCCGGCAACTTGAACGCAGCCCCTGTGGCCAAACAAGCGGGCCTGTTGTATGGCGCCACCATCGCCGAGATGACCTTGCGCGACTGGGCGCAGGCGCAACAGCACCTGGCGCGCCTGCAGGCCTTGCCCAACTTAGAGGCTTCGGCTGTTGATGCGGTGCGCTTGCTGGCGGTTGAACTCTCACTCGCGATGGGGCAAGCCACCCAAGCACTTGCCATGATGGAGCCCAAAGCCCGGGTGCTGGCCCATGACGACCGTGCGGGCCACATGCTGTTGGCGCGGTGTCGTTTGGCCAGTCTCCAAGCAGGTCAAGCCAAGCTGGCCAGCCAAGCTTTGATGCAGTGGGTCAGCCAGCGCCCCCGCGACGCATTGGCCTGGCAGCTGCTCTCTTCCGCCTACGAGCAACAAGGCGACAACTTACGTGCCATTCGTGCACAAGCCGAATCGCGTGCCGTGGAGCTGGATTACCCGGCTGCGGTGGATCGACTCAAAGCGGCCCAAGAGTTGGCGCGCACGATGTCGCGCGAGGGCCAGCTGGACCGTGCTGGACACATGGAGGCATCGATCATCGATGCGCGCTTGCGTGCCTTAGAGAATTTGCGGCGGGAACAAGCGCTGGAGCGCTGAGTCAATCACCACGCCAAACGCAGAGTAAACCAGCGAGCCCAGCAACGCGGCCCCAAAGCCTTGCACTTGAAAGCCATCCAAGATGCCCGCTGCCGCCCAAAACATCAGGGCGTTGATGACAAACAAAAACAAGCCCAGTGTGAAAAACGTCACCGGCAAGGTCAGCACCACCAGGGCAGGGCGCACGATCAAGTTGAACAGACCGATGACAAAAGCGGCGACCAAGGCCGCGCCAAAACCTGAGACTTCCACCCCGTTGTAGAGATGCGCCAAGGCCAGCAGGGCCACCGCGTGGAGTACCCAAGACAAAATAAGCTTCATGTGGGCTCAGCATAGCATCCCAGCTATCATCCACACCCCTCCAAAGCTCCGGTTCATTAGGTTGCCCCCTCTAGCGCCATGTCAGGCATTCACATCACCGACATCGAAGCCGCCATCAATTTTTGGCGCGACAAAAAGCCGTCTCCCGATGGCGTCACACTCGCGCCTGAAATTCGTGCCTTGGCGGAGGTCTATGCCTTGATGGTCTATTACCGCGAAGACCAAGCCGCCGAACAAGGTTTTCCACCCAAAGCCTATGACGCGTGGCTCACGTGGTACCAGAGCACACCAGACACCCCCTGCATCGCCATTTGCTCCACCAGCCAAGGCGACCCCGAATGCAAAGGGTGCGGCCGTACCTTTGACGAGGTGCAGTACTGGACCGAAATGTCACCCGCAGACAAGCGCAGCACCTGGCGGCGCATCCGCATCATCGGCACGTCGTGGCGGTTCAACAAATACGCGGAGCGCGCCGCTGAAAACGTCAGAGACAGCGCAGCCACTTAGGCCTCATGCGCTGGGGTTCACTTCCAGCGCTCGCACTCAATGTCAACGGTGGTTTTGCCGTTGCTCATCATCACCACGCCCTCTTGCACCGTGGCCTGCAACTGCATGCTGCGCTCAGCCAGCTTGGCCAACTCTTGCGAGGCGGCACTGGGAATGCGCCACACCTGCAAGGTGCTGGGTTTGATGAGTTTGTTTTGCATGGTGCGCCACCACACCTCGCCCGAGCTGGAGAACACATACAGCATCACCTGGTCGGCTTTGCTGCAGGCTTTGAGCAGGGGCTTTTCTTCGGGCTGGCCCACCTCAATCCACAGCCGCGTGCGACCGGTGTAGTCGCGCAGCATCACGTCGGGTTCGTTGGGGTCGGACAGGCCGGCGCCAAAGCCCAGCACGCCGTCGCCGTTGCACATGTCTTGCAGTTGGTGCGCTTGCAGCGACAGCGCCACCAAGCGAACCATCATGCGTTCGTCGGTCTCGCTCGGATGGCGCGCCAGCGTGAGCGCGTGGTCGGCGTAGTAGCCGTGGTCAATGTCGGCGATCTGAACGTTCGCCTTGAAGATGGTGGATTTGATGGCCATGGGGTGTGCGTCGCTCAGACGCGGCGGGCCAGCTCGGCGGCCTTGCCCACGTAGCTGCCGGGCGTCATGGCCAACAGGCGGTCAATCTCAGGCTGTGGAATCTCCAGCGAGCGAATCAAGCCATGCAGGGCTTCGGGGGTCACGGTCTTGCCGCGGGTCACCTCTTTGAGCTTTTCATACGCACCCTGCACGCCATAGCGACGCATCACGGTTTGAATCGGCTCGGCCAGCACTTCCCAGGCCGCATCCAAGTCAGCATCCAAGGCTTCGCGGTTGAGCTCCAACTTGTTCAAACCCACCTGCAGCGACTGGTAAGCCAGTGCCGCATAACCCAGCGCCACGCCCATGTTGCGCAACACGGTGGAGTCGGTCAAATCGCGCTGCCAACGGCTGATGGGCAACTTCTCGCTCAGGTGTTTGAGCAAGGCATTGGCCAGGCCTAAGTTGCCTTCGGCGTTTTCAAAATCGATCGGGTTGACTTTGTGCGGCATGGTCGACGAGCCAATCTCGCCCGCCTTCAAGCGCTGCTTGAAATAACCCAAGGACACATAGCCCCACACATCGCGTGACCAGTCGATCAGGATGGTGTTGGCGCGCGCCACCGCGTCGAACAACTCGGCCATGTAGTCGTGCGGCTCGATCTGAATGCTGTAGGGCTGAAACGTCAGGCCCAGGCCCGCAGGCTCAGGCGTTTCCACCACACGGCGGCTGAAGGCCTCCCAGTCCACATCGGGCCAGGCGCTCAGGTGGGCGTTGTAGTTGCCCACCGCGCCGTTCATCTTGGCCATCATCGGCACGGCGGCAATGCGCGCGCGAACGGTTTGCAAACGCATCACCACATTGGCCACTTCCTTGCCCACGGTCGTGGGGCTGGCGGTCTGGCCGTGGGTGCGACTGAGCATGGGCACATCGGCGTAGGTGTGGGCCATCTCGCGCAGCTTGGCGATCAGACCGTCCAAGCCCGGCAACACCACCTGGTCGCGACCGGCTTTGAGCTGCAAGGCGTGGCTGGTGTTGTTGATGTCTTCGCTGGTGCAGGCAAAGTGCACAAATTCGGCAGCCGCTTCGAGTTCGGCGTGGCCCTTGAATTGGTTCTTGATCCAGTACTCCACCGCCTTCACGTCGTGGTTGGTGGTCTTCTCAATCTCTTTGATGGCCAGCGCATCTTCGGTGGAGAACTGGCTCACCAAGCCCAGCAAGTGGCTGCGGGCGGCAGCGCTCAAGGGCTTGAACTCGTCAAAGCCTGCGTCGCTCAAGGCAATGAACCAGGCAATTTCGACTTGCACACGGCGGTGCATATAGCCTTGCTCGCTCATCAGTGGACGCAGGGGGGAGAGTTTGGCGGCGTATCGGCCGTCCAGCGGCGACAAGGCCGTGACTTGGGTAATGCTCATCCTCAGATTTTAGGTGCAGGGTGTCAGGGCCTCGCAAAACCGCGTGCCAGGTGCTTTGAGCGACTGCTGCTGCAGGCCTCGGTTCACACGCGCTGGTTGGCTCGTTAAAATTCAGGCTTCGCCATTAATCTGCCACGCATGAAACTCATCGGTGCCATCACCAGTCCCTACGTCCGCAAAGTACGCATCGTCATGGCTGAAAAGAAACTGGACTACCAGTTCTTGCTCGAAGACGTCTGGTCCGCCGACACCCACATCGCAGAAGCCAACCCCTTGGGCAAGGTGCCGTGTTTGATCATGGAGGGTGGCGAAGCGCTGTTTGATTCACGCGTCATCGTCGAATACGTCGACACCTTGTCGCCTGTGGGCAAGCTCATCCCACCCGGTGGGCGCGACCGTGCCGAAGTCAAAACCTGGGAGGCCTTGGCCGATGGCTTGATCGACGCGGCCATTCTTGCGCGCCTGGAAGCCCACTGGCCCGGCCGGGCTGACGGCGAGCGCAGCCAAGCTTGGATTGAGCGTCAGATGAAAAAAATCGACGACAGCTTGGCCGCCATGGACCGTGCCTTGGCCGAGCGCAATTACTGCATGGGCATCCACCTGAGCCTGGCCGACATCGCGGTGGGTTGCGCTTTGGGCTATTTGGACTTTCGTTTTGCCACCATCGATTGGCGCAGCGACCACCCCAACTTGGGCGCCTTGTACGAGCGCTTGGCCCAACGCCCCAGCTTTCAAGACACCCAAGCGGCTTGAACCCTTGTCCCGTGTGCCCGATGCGCACACGTCTCACCCGCCGTGCATTCAAGGCCAACGCCGGCGCCGCACACGCACTGCGATGTTCAGCGGCTGGCGCGGCGTTTGAGCCAGCGCATCAACGCGCCGACCACCGGTAACTTTTCGTACAGCTCTTCGGCCGCGTCCCAGTAGTCGCGGTGCACAGCCACCCGCCAAATGCCTTGGTCTTCGCGCAGCACCAGGTGACTGGCGCCACGGATGGTGTGGGTGGTGGTCGGTGGGCCGCTGCGAAACGCAAACACAAAATCCCAGGTCACAAAACAGTGTGTGCCCTGCTGCACACACTGGGTGACGACAAAGCGCGGCGCATCCAAGGCTTCAAACATGTGTTCAAAAATAGCGCGGATCGCAGGCCCGCCCGTCACCTCGTTGAACGGGTCTTTGAACTGTGCGTCGTGGCTGTAGATGTGCGCAATCTGCGCCACATCGCTGGGCTGCAGGTGCTCAAAAAAACGCACCACACGCGCCAGGGCGGCTTCGGGCGTATCTGGGTGTGTGACGCTGGGTTCGGTGGTGTGCATGCGGCCTCACATGCCCGTGGCGCGGTGCACGATGGCAAAGTACCAGCGGTAGGGCAGCAGGCGCAACAGCTTGAGCCAGCGCGTGAAGCGCTTGGGGAAATGAATTTCAAACAGTCCGCGCGCCCAACCTTGCAACATGGCCTGTGCCGCCTCTTCGGGGCTGATCAAGGCGGGCATGGCGAAGGTGTTTTGGGCGGTCAGGGGCGTGGCCACAAAGCCCGGGTTGACCACGCTCACGCCGATGCCTTGGGACGCGAGGTCCATGTAGAGCGCTTCGGCCAGGTGAATCAAGGCCGCTTTGGTGGGGCCATAGGCCAGGCTTTGCGGCAAGCCCCTGAACCCTGCCACGCTCGATATCAAGCTTAAGTGACCACGGCCTTGTTGCAGCAGGCTTGGCAACACGGCGTCGAGCATGTGCAAAGCACCGGTGTAGTTCACCGCCTGGTGTTGCAGCATCTCGGGCAGCGAATACGCCGAGGCGCGCACCGCCTTGTAGTAGCCCGCGCAATACACCACCACATCCAGCCCTTGCAGCGCTTGCACCTGCTCGGCCACGTGTTGCATGGCTTGGGCGTCGGTCACATCCAGGGTGAACGCATGCGCGCCCGCGTGCGCTTGAACAAACTCCGCCAACAACCCGCCTTGGCGTGCCGACACCACCACGCGCGCCCCTGCTGCATGCAGCGCGTGTGCAGTGGCCAAGCCAATGCCGCTGGACGCGCCAATCAGCCACACACTGCGGCCAGACCATTCGGTGATGGGTGGGTTCATGGGCCGCATGTCAGGCGCGGCGTTGGAACGACAGGGTCACATCGCCCAGGTGGATGCCCCACTTGGTCATGCGCGCTTTGTTGAGCATGACCTGTGGGGTCATCAGGTACATCCAGTCGTCCATCTGCACGTTCCAGACCTGACCATCGACCGGCAGCGCCAAGGTGTAGCCCCAGCGAAAGCTGTTGCCACGGGTTTGGCCTTGGGCCGTGCCCACCACGTCGCCTGCGCTGCCGCTGTAGGCGCCGTTGCCCAAGTGCTGCAAACGCCAAATGCGTTTGTCGCGGCTGCCATCTGAATACACAAAGTCTTCGTCCAACACGCCGCTGTCGCCTTGCCACTGGCAGTTCATCAACACGGTGAAGCGCTTCACCACTTGGCCGTTGCGGTCGGTGAAGACGCCCCAGGCATCGACCATGCCATTGAAATACTCCCGCAGGTCCAGCAGGGGGCGCTCGTTGGCGTAGTCGTCCACGCTGGGGCTGGCGCAGCCGCTCACGCCCAACACGGTGCCGGCTGAGGCGGCCCCCGCCAGCAACAGGTGTCTTCGGTTCATCATGTGTGTTCTCCTTATGCAGCGCCCGCCAACAGCTGTTGGCGCAACTGAGGTTGCGAGGTTTGTGGTGCCAGCCAAATGCCAAAGAAGCGGCGAGCAAATTCGGTCTCTCGAATCTCCCCCAAGGGTTTGCCTTGGTGCAAAAACTGAGCGCCGGCTTCGGGCAAGTAGATCCCGGTGAGGGTCTCTCCACTGCGCACATTGGGCAGCAGCGTTTGCAAGCTTTGCAGCCAAGTGGCCGATTGCTCGGGGCTCAGCGCGCCTTGGCCGTGTATTTCGGTGATCGAGCGCTGTGCAATGTCGCGGCCTTGAAAGTCGCGCAAATAACGCAACTCCAGCGCCAAGCGCTGCGTCGGCCAGTCGGCCGGTGCAAACGTCGCGCTGCTGGCCCACAGGCTGGCGTGGTAGACGTCAAAGCCCCAGTAGGTGAGGCGGTGCTCCCCCACCAGCCTGGGGTTGCCCAGCAGAGGGCGCAGGCGTTGCAAGGTTTGCGCAATCCATTCTTTGCCCCCAGGCTTGTCTTGGGCGAATGCCGACCCTAGCCCGCAGGCAACCGGCAGCGCGGCCATGAGCCAAGCCCTGCGTTGCATCAGGTTTTCTCCAGCGTGAACTGCACCACGTCGATGTTGGCTTGCTCAAACGCGGCCTCGCAATAGGCCAGGTAGAAATCCCAAATGCGCACAAAGCGCTCGTCAAAGCCCAAAGCCAACACGCGCGGCTTGTCGGCCAAAAAGTCGTGGCGCCAGCGGCGCAAGGTCTCGGCGTAGTCCAGACCAAACGCCATTTCATCGACGATGCGCAAGCCCGCCGCCGCCGCTTGGGCGCGGAACTCGCGCGGACATGGCAAACAGCCACCCGGGAAGATGTATTGCTGGATGAAGTCGGTGCTTTTGACATAGCGCTCAAACAGCGCGTCGTCGATCACGATGGTTTGAATGCAGGCTTTGCTGCCGGTTTTGAGCAAGCGCTGCACGGTGTCAAAGTAGGTGGGCCAATATTCTTGGCCCACAGCTTCGAGCATCTCGATCGAGCAAATCGCGTCGTAAGGCCCGTCGTCGATGTCGCGGTAGTCTTGCAAGCGCAGGTCGCTGCTGGCCGCCAGCCCCACGCGCTGCATGCGTTCTTGGGCGTAGGCCAGTTGTTCATGGCTCAGTGTCACGCCGTGCATGCGGCCACCAAACTCCAGCCCGCCCATCTCGGCCAGTGCGCCCCAGCCGCAACCAATCTCCATCACCCGGTCGCCGGGCTTGACGCCGACCATGCACAAGGCGCGGTGCACTTTGGCGTTTTGCGCGTGTGACAAATCTTGGCTGCGGTCGTCGCCAAACCAGGCCGACGAATAGTTCATCGTGGGGTCGAGCCACAGTTGGTAGAAGGCATTGCCCAGGTCGTAATGGGCGTGGATGTTTTTGGCGCTGTTGCGCCGTGTGTTGCGGTGGAGCAAATGCCGCACGCGGTAGACCAAGCGACCCAGCCAGTGGCCGTAGATCAGGTCGTCCATCTCGCGCCGGTTGGCCACCAAGAGTTGCAACAACTCTGGCAAATGGGGCGTGCTCCAGTCGCCCGCGATGAAGCCTTCGGCAAAGCCAATGTCGCCAGACTTGATGGCCTCGCTCAAGGGCTTCCAGTTGTGCAGGTGCAAGTGCGCATGCAAGCCAGGGCGGGCGTCGTCGTGTTGGCCGAACTGGGTGGTGCGGCCATCGGGCCACATCACACTCAGGCTGCCGTGACGCAGTTTTTGCAGCAAGCCCACCACCCGCCGCGCGCTGGCAGGCATGTCGTGCAGCGGTGGCGTCTGTGAAGCGGACAAAGAAGAGGTCTCGGTGTTCATGGTGCTTGGGGACATCGGTCAGCGGGTCACAAAATCTGGGGGTGGGGTGGGTTTGGTGAAAAAGCGCACGCGTTTGCGCCACAGCAGCCAGGCTTGCCAATGGATGCGCGCCATCACCATCAGTGTCATCAAGGGAAAGCGCCACAAGGCGCGCCGTTGCGCCGCGCGCGTGGCTGGCACCAACACGCCGCTGACGCTGGTTTGAATCAAGGGGCCGTGGGCGTCGTCGTGCTCAATGCGTGCCACCGTGCGCCCCTCGGTGCGCATGAAGCGAAAGCGGTAGTGGCCCTCGATGGCGCAAAACGGCGACACATGAAACACCTTGTTGGCCACCTGCTCCTGTCCCCAGTGTGGGCGGTCAAGCAGGTAGCAGTGGCGTTCACCAAAGGTGTTGTTCACCTCCACCACGATGGCGCGCAAGCTGCCATCTTCGGCATGGCAGTACCAAAAGCTCACCGGCTTGAAGGTATAGCCCAACACCCGTGGGTAGCAGTGCAGCCACACCTCGCCCCTGGCGTCGGTGATGCCCTCTTGCAGCAGCAGCTCATCCAGCCAGGCCAGCGCACCGCCTTGCGCTGCGCTGCGTCCGTCGCCGTGGTCGACGTCGTGAAAACTCATCGGCCCGGCGCGGTTGATGGCCAGCTCACAGGCTGCGCCAGTGGCCAAGCTGCGCATGGGCAAGAGCAAAAAATAGGTGGCGTAGTCAAAGGCGTGGTGGGTCGGTCGCAAGCGCGTATGCCGCACCTGACCCAAGCCCAGCAAGGGCTGTGCGTGTCGGAGTGGTTCGGTGGCGAGTGGGCTCATCGGGCCAACACACCCAAGGCGGCATCGCGCCCCGCTTTGAAGCCATCTTCGTGAAAGCCGTAGCCCATCCAAGCACCTGCGTACCAGGTGTGGTGCTGCCCTTGCAAAGAAGGCAGATGGTTTTGCGCCTGGATCGCGTCTAGGTCAAACACCGGATGGGCATAGTCGTAACTGCCCAAAATGTGCGCCGGGTCGATGGGCTGGATGGGGTTGAGCGACACAAACACGTCTTGCGAGAACGGCAGCGGCTGCAATTGGTTGATCCAATAGTGCAAGCAGACGCGGGTTTGTTCGATGTCGTGCGCAGCGGCACGTTCGTAGTTCCAAGCCGCCCAGGCCAATTTCTTGTGCGGCATCACCCCGGCGTCGGTGTGCAACACCGCGCGGTTGGGGTGGTAGCGCACCGACCCTAAAACATGCTGTTCTTGCGAGGTGGGCGCGGCCAGCAGGCCCAGCGATTGGTCGGCATGGGTGGCCAACACCACCGCATCAAAGTGCTCGCTGCCAGAGGCGGTGAACACGCGCACACCGTCGGCATCGCGTTCAATGCGGTGCACGGGGGTGTTGAGTCGTTTGTCGTCAATGCCCGCGATGATTTTGTTCACATAGTGCTTGGCGCCACCCCGTACCGTGTGCCACTGGGGGCGGTTGTTGACCTGAATCAGGCCGTGGTTGTGGCAAAAGCGCACCATGGTGGCCACCGGAAATTGCAGCATCTGATCGGTGGGGCAACTCCAGATGCAACCGAGCATGGGCAGCAAATACCAATCGCGAAAGCTGTCGCTCAAGTCATGCTGGTTCAAAAAATCACGCAGGGGCTGGGCCAGTTCGTGGTCTTGGTTGCGCTCGGCCAAGGCCGTGGCCAAGGCGTTGAAGCGCACCACATCACGCAGCATGCGGATGAAGCGCGGCTTGAACAGGTTGCGTCGCTGCGCAAACACGCTGTTGAGCGTCGCCCCGTTCCACTCCAAGGTGCGTTGGCCCGGCGCTTGCGGCGCTTGCACCGAGAACGACATGTCGGACTTGGCCGTCTCGACGTGCAGGGCGTCGAACAAGGCAATCAAACCTGGGTACGTGCGTTCGTTGAACACCAAAAACCCGGTGTCCACGCCATGGGTTTGTGGCCCATGGGGCGTGGGCAAGGTGACGTCCACGGTGTGGGTGTGGCCACCAAAATAGTCGCCGGCCTCATACAGGGTGATGTCCGCGTGGCCCGTCAGGTGGTGTGCTGCCGACAGGCCTGAGATGCCCGACCCGACGATGGCGACGCGCCGACTCATGACCCGTTGGCTTTCAGGGCCAGTTGTTTTTCGACTTCAACCACAAAGCTTTTGTCTTGTGGCCCAGTCATCGAACTGAAGCTTTTGATGTGTTGGCCATCTCGGCTGATCACATATTTGTAGAAGTTCCAGCGGGGTGCCGTGCCGGTTTGTTCCGCCAGTTGCTTGAACAGCGGTGTGGCTTGTGGGCCACGCACTGACGTCTTGGTGAACATGGGGAACTTCACGCCAAACGTGTTTTCACAAAAGTCAGCGATCTTGGCGTTGCTGTCGGGTTCTTGCGAAAAGTCGTTGGATGGAAACCCCAGCAAAACCAGCCCGCGGTCTTTGTATTTGGCATACAACGCCTCCAAGCCCTTGTACTGTGAGGTGAAACCGCAGTAACTCGCGGTGTTGACCACCACCACCACTTGTCCGGCGTATTGGCACAGGGCCTGGGGCGCTTCGTCTTGCAAGCGCAGCAAGTTGTGCTGCAGGATCGACGGACAGGCAAGCGCTGGCGGCTTGGGTGTCGGCTCTGCGGCTTGGCTGAGTCCGGGCAAAAGAGCAGCCAAGCTCAACCAGCCGACCAAGCTTGTCAAGCCCAGGTGCCTGGACAAAATAGATTTGAATAAAAGAAATAGACGCAACATGCTTGCTATCATCGGTCAAAACACTTGTTTTGTCCATGACAAAACAAGATCCCATTGTGCACCGAAGGATATCAGTCATCGTGAGTCTTGGTTTGGATACACCGTCTGTCGACATGTCGATTGCTGCTGTTGAGCGCGACACCGGTTTGGGCAAAGACACCTTGCGCGTGTGGGAGCGGCGCTATGGGTTCCCCATCCCAGGGCGTGATGCCCATGACGAGCGCAGCTATCCGATGGCGCAAGTTGAGAAATTGCGCGTCATCAAGCGCTTGATGGACCACGGGCACCGACCCGGGCGCATCGTGGGCCTGACACTGCAAGAGCTCCAGCGCATGAGCGAGACCTTGATGGGCACGCCCACGCCCATCGGCATGGGACACGCCGCACGCAAAGCAGAGGTGGACCACTACCTGGCCTTGTTGCGCAGCCACGACACCGAAGGCCTGCGCCAGCAACTCAAGCAGGCCTTGGCCAACCAAGGCCTGAAACAGTTCGTGGCCCAGGTGGTGGCGCCGCTGACAGCGGCCGTGGGCGATGCCTGGATGCGCGGCGAGTTGCAGGTGTTTGAAGAGCACACCTACAGCACCTGCATTTCGGCGTTGTTGCGCCAAGCCATTGACCACTTGACCGAAACCAACGCACTCGCCACGCCACGGGTGTTGTTGACCACGTTTCCGCAAGAGGCCCATGGTTTGGGGTTGTTGATGGCCGAATCCATGCTGGCGCTGCAAGGCGCGCGCTCGGTGTCGCTGGGCACCCAAACACCGGTGGCGGACATCGTCAAAGCAGTCCAAGCCCATCACAGCCAAGTGGTGGCGCTGAGCTTCAGCGTCAGCATGAAGCCCAAACAGGTGGTGGGTGGCTTGAACGAGCTGCGCCAGCTGTTGCCCGCGTCTGTGGAGATTTGGGTGGGTGGCCACAGCCCCGCTCTGAAGCGTTGTGCGCAAAGCGGGCTGGTGGTGTTGGGTGGCTTGGACCACATCACGGCGCAGGTGCAGCGTTGGCGCAGCACCGCCGCCTAAAATTTCGCGCATGACGCCCAACCCTGTCCCAGCCCCCCCGACGTTTCTCGACAAGCTGACTTCACGTGCGCAAGCACCGGCCCGGGTGGCGGACTTGAAGGCCTTGGGGCCGGTGGTGTTCACCAACGGGGTGTTCGATGTCTTGCACCGAGGACATGCCACCTACCTGGCGCAAGCCCGAGCCTTGGGCGCGAGCTTGGTGGTGGCCCTCAACAGCGACGCGTCGGCGCGTCGTCTGGGCAAAGGGCCTGAGCGCCCGCTCAATGCCGAGGCTGACCGTGCGGTCTTGATCGCCGCCCTCGAATCGGTGAGTTTGGTGACCTGGTTTGACGAAGACACGCCCCTGGCGCTGATCACCGAGTTGCGTCCAGACATCCTGGTCAAAGGGGGTGACTACGACATGGCCAAGCTGGCCGAGACCCGGGTGGTTCAGGCCTACGGGGGGCGCGCCTTGGCGATTCCTTTTGTGGACGGCTACTCAACCACGGCCTTGGTGCAAAAAATCCGTCAAAGCACCTGAGCGCAGATGGCGCTGGCGCCATCGCTTGGGCGCTATGGCGCTGGATCAATCGCCCGGTATCAATGGCCTCGGCTGTTGCGCCCCAGCCCCTGTTCTTGCACCCGGCCTAGGCGGCGCCAAACACCGCAGCCCACAAGCGCTCAATCGCCAAGCGCTCGGCGTGCAAACTGGCCGCGTCCACCTGCGTGGGCTGCTCGTCCAAACGCGCCGTGTGTTGCACCTTGCGCAGCACCCGGTAGGCGTTGGCCGCGGCCGTGCCCACGCCTTGCGGCAACAAGCCCGCGTGTTCGGCGTGGTGCAACAAGGTGATGTTGCCCAGGTTGGCGCTCAGGCTGTCGTGGCTGCGTGAAAACGCCAGCACCAGGTACTGCACCGCAAACTCCACATCGACCATGCCACCGGTGCTGTGCTTGACGTCAAACAGACCAGCTTTGACGGGCCGAGCGGCTTGCAGCTTGCGGCGCATGGCTTGGATTTCTTGTGCCAAGGCCGCATGATCGCGCTCAGAATGGATCACACCGTGGCGCACCGACTCAAAACGCGCCCGCATCGCGGAAGAACCCAAGCAACAGCGGGCGCGGGTCATGGCTTGGTGTTCCCAGGTCCACGCGGTGTTGCTGCCACGTTGCTGTTGGTAGCTGGCGTAAGCGTCAAAGGTGGTGACCAACAAACCTGAGTTGCCGTTGGGGCGCAAGGCGGTGTCAATCTCGTACACATCGCCTTCGCCAGTTTTGACGGTCAACCAGTTGATGAGTTTGCGCACAAAGCCGGCGTAAATTTCACCGGCTTGTTCGTGCGGGTCATCGTAGACAAACACAATGTCGAGGTCGCTGCCATAGCCCAGTTCTTTGCCACCCAACTTGCCGTAACCCACGATGGCAATCTGGGGTTCGTCGCGGTGGCGTTGCTTGAACCGTTGCCAAACCCAGCGGCAGGTGATGTGGAGGACGGTGTCGGCCAACGCACTCAAGTCGTCGGCCACTTGCTCGACCGTCAGGCTGCCCTCGACATCGCGGGCCAAGGTGCGAAACACCTCGGCATGGTGGGCCCGGCGCAGCAAATTGAGCAAGGCCTCGTCGTCGTCTTGCGCCACGTTGTGCAAGGCGGCGCGGCGTTGCTCCAACTCGGCTTCGAAGCTCGCCGCCTCAAAGCGTTCATGCAGCAAGGCCTCGCTGGCCAACTCGTCGATCACCCCGGGGTGCTGCAGCAAATAGCGGGCAGGCCAGCGCGCTGCGCCCAGCAGGCGCAGCAATTGCGCATGCACCCTCGGGCGCTCCATCAGCAAGGCCAAGTAGCTCTCGCGCCGCAGCAAGGGCTCCATCCAATCGCACCAACGCACGGCGGCATCTTCGCTGGCCAAGCCTTCTTGCACCAAGCCTTGGGTGCGTTGCAGCAGTTTGAGCAAACGTTGCCGACTGTCTTCGCGCAGGGCTCTGATGCGTGGATGGTCGGGCCAGTCGGCCACACGTGCGCGCAGGCGTTCGCTCAAATGCGGCAGCAAGCTTTCTAAGTCAGGGCAATCTGGCGTGCCAACGGGAGGCTTGTCTGGGGAGGCCGAGCTGTCGGCGGACTTGGCGGCCGTGTCTTGCCCAAGCAGGCGGTCAAATTCATGGGCCACCCGCTCGCGGTGTTGGGCGAGTTGGGACAGCAAGGCGCTTGCCGTGTCAAACCCCAGCGTCTGCGCGACCCAGTGCAGATCAGCCGGGTCGGTGGGCAGCATGTGGGTTTGTTGGTCGTCGAGGTACTGAATGCGGTGCTCGACTTGGCGCAAAAACACATAGGCGTCGGCCAACGCTTGGGCGCTGCGCGCGGGCATCAGCTTGGCCTGGGTCAGGCGTTGCAGGGCTTGCAGTGTGGGCCGTGTGCGCAGTTCAGGAAATTGCCCGCCGCGCACCACCTGCAGCAGTTGCACGGTGAATTCAATCTCGCGGATGCCGCCCCGCGACAGCTTGACGTCGTTGGCTCGCTCAGGCCGTCCCACGCTGCGCTGCGCCGCGTGGCTGCGAATTTGCAGGTGCAGGCCGCGCAAGGCGTTGAACACGCTGTAGTCGAGGTAGCGGCGAAACACAAAAGGCAGCACGGTGTCGCGCAAATCCTGGGCGCTGGCTTGCGCGTCCAAAGGCGCGACAACGCGGCTCTTGAGCCAAGCAAAGCGCTCCCACTCACGACCTTGCACCAAGAAATATTCTTCCAGGGCACTCAGCGACACCACGCTGGGCCCCGAGTTGCCGTTGGGGCGCAGCGCCAAGTCCATGCGAAACACAAAGCCATGCTCGGTGGTGTCGCCAATCAGGCTGTACATCAGCTTGACCACCTTGGCAAAGTAGTCGTGGTGGCTGATGCGCCCACGCCCGTCGGCCAAGCCGGTGGTCTCGCCGTCTGCGTCGTAGACATAAATCAGGTCGATGTCACTCGACACATTGAGCTCGCGCGCGCCGAGCTTGCCCATCCCAATCACCCACAACACGGCGCGAACCCCCTTGGGCGACAGCGGTGCGCCATGCTGCGCATCCAGCTGTGCGCAGGCGTCTTGGTAGGCCACATCCAAGGCCAGCTCCGCCAATTCGGTCATGGCGCGCGTCACCACCCCGAGTTCGGCCTGTTGGTCGCAGTCGAGCACCACCAAGCGCTCGAGCACCAATTGCCGCAGGATGCGCAAGGAAGCGCCGCAGCCATGCTGCGCCCGCAGGGTCTGCCAGCATGCACGCATGCTGGCCATCTCCGGGGCCCCACTGGGCAGCCACGGCAACTCGCCCGGGTAGCGACGGCGAATGCGTTGTACAAAGCGCGAATAGCCGCTCAGCCCTGATGCAGGGGTGGGGGCGATAATTCTGCTCACGTCGCTTTCACCATGAAACAGTTGCCCGATTTGTCACCCCCCCAGGTCACCCAGCATGCCGCCCGAAATGGCTGGCAGCGCCTGCGCGTCGCCTTGGCTTGGGGGGTGTTGGGTGTGTGCATGGTGGGGGTTTTGGCCTGGGCCGCGGTGCATGCTTTCATTGTGCCGCGAATCAACGACTACCGGCAGTTGCTGCAACACCAGGCCTCACGCGCCATCGGAACGCCCGTAGAGATTGGCCACATCCAAGCCCAGGGCGGTTGGTGGGTGCTGGGCTTTGAAGTCAGCGAGGTGCTGTTGCTCGACGCCCAAGGGCAAGAAGCCTTGCGACTGCCGCGTGTGTGGGCCGCCTTGTCCTTGCGCTCGCTGTTGCAAGGGGGGTTTGAGCAACTCGCCATTGACCAGCCTGAGCTCGACATGCGTCGCGATGGCGATGGCAAGTTGTGGATCGCTGGACTCAGCAGCCAAGGCGACGGCAATGGCGCGGCGGCCGATTGGTTTTTTTCGCAGCGCGAGTTTGTGGTCACCCATGGCATCGTGCGCTGGCGGGATCAACAGCGCCAAGGGGTGGACGCGCCCGTTCTGACACTCAGCGACGTGGATCTGGTGGTGAAAAACCAGTGGGGCGGTCACGCGCTGCGCATGGACGCCACGCCACCCAGCGCGGTGGGCCAGCGCTTGGCCTTGCGTGGCAAGTTTCATCACCAGCCCTTGGCGCCCCCGGGGGATGTGGGCCACTGGCGTGGCGAGTTGTTTGCCGACATGCCCCACGTGGACGTGTCGGCTTTGCGCCAATGGCTGCCGTTAGATGCCCAGGTGTCTGTGCCACAAGGGCGTGGCGCATTGCGCGTTTGGCTGGATGTGGTGCAAGGTCAAGTCACTGGCGTCACGGCCGATGTGGCCTTGCAGGAGGTGGAGGTTCAACTCGCGCCCGCCCTGCGGCCGCTGGGCCTGCGCCATGTCAGCGGCAGGGTGGGCGCCAAGTGGTTCGAGCAGGGCGGCAAGCCAGCGGTCGAAGTCAGCAGCCAAGACCTGGTGTTTGACACCTTGGCGGGCGAGCACTGGCCCGGCGGCGCGTTGCGACTGGGTTGGCAAGGCGAGGGTTTGGAAACCGGCAGCTTCAGCGCAGACCAGCTCGATGTCGAGGCCGTCGCTCAAATCAGCCAGCGTTTGCCCTTGCCCGAGGCATGGCGAAGCGCATTGGCCCGGCTCCAACCCAAAGGCCGCCTCAACACCTTGCAGGCAAGCTGGCAAACCCTGGGCGCGGCCGGTCCAACACCGCAACACAACTACAGCTTGAAGGGGTCGCTGGAGGGGCTGCAGCTGCTGCGCGACCCCCAAGCCGACAGTGCGTGGGCCGCTGTGCCCGGCATTCATGGCGCCGACATTGACTTTGACTTGACCCAGCAAGGCGGCAAAGCGCAGTTGCGCATCGCGCATGGCAGCCTGACCTTGCCCCAGGGTTTGGACGATCCACAGCTGTGGCTGGACCAAGCCTTGGTTCAAATGGCTTGGCAAAGCAGCGGCGATGCATGGACGGTGCAAGTCAGCCAAGGCCAAGTGGCCAACGCTGACCTGGCCGGTGAATTCAGTGGCAGCTGGACAAGCGGCGACGCTGCGCATCGCTGGCCTGGCGTGCTTGACTTGACGGCGTCCATCCGTCGCGCCCAAGCGCAGCGGCTGCATCGCTACTTGCCCAACGCTTTGCCTTTGGAGGTGCGTGCGTATGTGCGTGACGCGGTGCAGCAAGGCGAAGCCAGCAAAGCCACACTGCGCATCCGGGGCGACTTGAACCATCTGCCTTTTGACAATCCCGCCTTGGGCGAGCTGCGCCTGTCGACCCAAATTGACCAGGGCCGATTTGCCTATGTGCCGGTGGCCAAAAACAGCCGCGCCCCCGCCACGGCCAACTGGCCCGCCCTGAGCGACATCCACGGCGAGTTGGTGTTTGAGCGCAGTGGCCTGCACTTCAAAGGCAGCACGCGGGTCGAAGGCGCCGACCATGTGCCCTGGCAAAAAGTCGACGTTCGCATCGCCAACTTTGCACGCCCCGAGGTTCAAGTCAGTGGCGAAGCGAGAGGCCCTGTGAGTGAGGTGCTGGGCGTGGTCAGCCACAGCGCCTTGAACGACTTGACGGGCGAGGTGCTGCAAGACAGCCAGGCCAGCGGCTTGGCCGATTACAAGTTGTCGATGAAGTTGCCGCTTGCTGCCCTGGCAACGTCCAAGGTGCAAGGCAGCGTGAGCTTTTTGGGCAACGAGTTGCAAGTCATGCCCGGCACACCCGTGCTCGCAGCGCTGCGGGGCCAGCTGCAATTCAGCGAACAGGGCTTCAAGCTCAAAGACCTCAAAGCCCGTGCCTTGGGGGGTGATGCGCAAATCGATGGCGGTTTAGCCTTGGCCACGCCTGCACCTGAGTCACCCCTGCAGCTCAAAATCAAAGGCCGTCTCAGTGCGGAAGGTCTGCGTCAAGCACGCGAATTGGGCTGGGTCACGCGCTTGGCCGCCCAAGCCAGCGGCAGCACCAGCTACGACGTGACCGTGGGCTTGCGGCGCGGACAACCCGAGCTGTTGATCAGCAGCGACTTGCGGGGCTTGGCCCTGAGCTTGCCCGCGCCTTTGAACAAAACCGCAGCCACGGCCTTGCCCTTGCGCGTGAGCACCCAGCTCACGCGGGAGTCCTTGCCACCCAAGAGCCGCAGCTTGCAAGACCAACTCACGGTGAGCTTGGGGCGTGTGTTGGCCGTCAACTACCTGCGCGACCTCAGCGGCCAGCAGCCCCAGGTGGTGCGCGGCGGCATTGCGGTGGGTCAAGCGGTCAATGACAACCTGCCACTGCGCGACAAAGGCGTGAGCTTGAACCTGCAGTTGCCCGCGCTCGATGTGGACGCGTGGAGCGCCGTCATGGGCGATGTCTCTGGCGTGCCCCTGCGCGAGGCCTCGCGTTCGCCGTCGGCCCTCAAACCCTTGGCCAGTCCCAGCGATGCGGGCGTTGTTCCAGACTACCTGCCCACGTGGTTGACCTTGCGTGCCGACCAGTTGACGCTGACCGAGCGGGCGGTCCACAACGTATCGGCCAGCGGCACACGCCAAGGCGAGTTGTGGCGCTTGAACATCCGTGCCGACGAACTCAATGGGGCGGTCGAAGTGCGCCCGGCCAGCGGCAACACGCCCGCGCAACTGCTGGCGCGTTTGACCTATCTGAACATTCCCCCCAGCCTGGTCAGCGATGTCGAGCGCATGCTCAGCGAGCAGCCCAGCAGCATTCCAGCGCTTGACATCGTGGTCGAGGACCTGACCTTGCGCAACAAAAAACTGGGCCGCTTGGAAATTCAAGCCATCAACCGCACCGGCAGCAATGCTTCGCGCGAATGGCGCTTGAACACATTCAACCTCAGCATGCCCGAAGCCAGTTTCACAGCCCAAGGCAATTGGGCCGCCGATGGCCCCAACCTGCGGCGTACCCAGCTCACCTTTGTGCTGGATCTCAACGACAGCGGGCAACTGCTGACGCGTTTGGGAACGCCGGATGCCATTCGCGCGGGCAAAGGTCGCTTGGAGGGGCAGGTGTCGTGGTTGGGTTCGCCCATCACGCTGGACTATCCCAGCATGTCGGGCAAGCTCAACTTGGCGGTCGAAAAAGGGCAGTTCCTCAAGACCGAGCCGGGCGCCGCCCGGTTGTTGGGCGTGCTCAATTTGCAGGCCTTGCCACGGCGCTTGGCACTGGACTTCAGCGACATCTTCAGCGAGGGGTTTGCGTTTGACTTTGTGCGCGGTGATGTGCGCATTGACCAAGGCGTGGCGTTCACCAACAACCTGCAAATGAAAGGTGTGGTGGCCGGGGCCTTGATCGAAGGGCGGGCCGACTTGGCGCGCGAGACCCAAGACCTCAAGGTGGTGGTGGTGCCCGAGATCAACGCCGGGACCTACTCGCTGTACATGGCCACCATCAACCCCTTGGTGGGGCTGACGTCTTACTTGGCGCAATTGGTCTTGGCCAAACCGCTGGTGCGCGCCAACACCAGCGAGTTCCATGTGCACGGCACTTGGGTCAACCCCAGAGTGACCAAGGTCGAGTGATGCGTTGGCCAATGGGCACGTTGCCGCGTCGTTGGGGCCTTTGGAGCTTGTTGGTGTTGCTGGTGCTGGCGATGCTGAGCACCTTGGTGTGGCTGGCTGGTCGCTATGAGGTCAGTCAAGTGCAAGGCCGCATCGAGCGCGATGCGGCCGATGCGGTCAGCGACATCCGCGTGGCCCTGCTGCGCAATGTGCAGACCTTGCAAACCTTGCAGTTTGTCGACCCCAGCCAGCGATCTTGGCCCAAGGCTGCTGCCGTTTTGTTGCGCGACCACCGCGAATGGCTGCGCTTGGAGTGGCGCGACGTAGATTTGCGCGTCATCGCCGCAGTCGATACGCCCTACCGTGCCCCGGTGTTTGCCGTGTTCGGGCGCTCGGCACGCCAGCCTGAGGTGGTGCAGGCCTGCGCGGTGGCGCGTCGCCAAAGTGGGCCGGGCTATGGCGTGAGCAACTATGTGCCCCAAAAAGACGGCCTCGGGTTGGAGATCATGGACCTGTGTTTGCCGGTGTTGGTGGATGGGCAGATCACCGGCTACACCGTGGCGAGTTATGGCTTGAGCGAAATTCTCTCTGGCATGGTGGGGCCTCAGCTCACCCGCAGCCAAGAGGTGGCCTTCACCGAGTCAGACGGCACGCGCTTGGCCCAATTTGGCATGGCCAGGCGCGGCACGCGCGTGTTCACGGCCCAGCAGTTGTTGGATTTGCCCGGCCACGCCATGGTGCTGCGCATGGACAGTTGGCGCGCGGCACCCGATGTGTTTCCCAATGTGTTGACCGCGTTGGTCACGGCGATGGCCATTGCCTTGGTGACGGTGCTGGTCATGCTCGGGCGCGACATGCGCCGGCGTCAACGCGTCGAGTCGGACTTGGCCGATGCGCTGGCGTTTCGCAAAGCCATGGAAGACTCCTTGGTCACGGGTTTGCGTGCGCGTGACACGCAAGGCCGCATCACCTATGTCAACCCCGCGTTTTGTGAAATGGTGGGTTTTACAGCCAAAGAGTTGCTGGGGCACGGCATCCCAGCGCCCTATTGGCCGCCTGAGATGATTGACGAATACGGCCAGCGCCAAGCCCTGCGTTTGGCGGGCAACGCACCCCCCCGTGAAGGGGTCGAGTCGGTCTTCATGCACAAGAACGGCCAGCACATGGCGGTGATGATTTTTGAGGCGCCGCTCATCAACGCCCAAGGCCAACAAACCGGCTGGATGAGCGCCGTGCTCAACATCAGCGAACAGCGCCGGGTCGAAGAAATGTCGCGTGCCAGTCAAGAGCGGTTGCAGGCCACCGCGCGTTTGGCCATGGTGGGTGAGATGGCCTCTTTGCTCAGCCATGAACTCAACCAACCCCTGGCCGCCATCTCCAGCTATGCCACGGGCAGCATGAACTTGCTGCAAGACCTGTCCCAACAAGACCCGGCGCTGGCCGCCATGCTCAGCAGCGCCATCCAACGTATTGGCCAGCAAGCCGAGCGTGCTGGCAAGGTCATCAAGAGCGTGCATGACTTTGTGCGCCGCCGCGACCAAGCGCGCGAGGCTGTCTTGCCGCGCACCTTGTTTGACAACGTGATGCCCTTGGTCACCTTGCAGGCACGCAAGCTGGGCGTGCGGGTGGTGCTGCGCTGTGCGGACGACTTGCCTGCGGTGCTGTGCGACAAAACCATGGTCGAGCAAGTGCTGTTGAATTTGGCCCGCAATGCCATGCAAGCCATGACCGAAGACACCCGCGACAAGGTGCTGACCTTGGGTGCCCGCGCCGCAGCCTCCAATGCCGTCAGTCGTTGGATGGAGTTCTCGGTCACCGACGTGGGCCAAGGCATTGCCCCGGACGTGGCAGAAAAACTCTTCACCCCATTTTTCACCACCAAGACCGAGGGCATGGGGCTGGGCCTGAGCCTGTGCCGCACGGTGGTGGAGCAGCACGGTGGCTTGTTGAGCCACTGTGACCACACGCCACGCGGCACGGTGTTCAGCTTCACCTTGCCGCAGGCTTGATTTCTAAGGAACGCCCATGCAACCGACCGAAGACGCACTTGTATTCATCGTGGACGACGACGCGGGGGTGCGCGAAGCCTTGGCTTGGCTGTTGCGTTCGCGCCGACTCCCCAGCGACACCTTCGACAGTGCCGATGCGTTTGCTCAGTGGTTGCAGGCCTCCCATCCACTGCCCTGGTCGCCCAGCCAACCGGGCTGTTTGTTGCTCGACGTGCGCATGCCGGGCATGAGCGGCTTGGCCTTGTTTGAGTTGTTGATTGAACGCGACTTGCTCGATGTGCTGCCGGTGATTTTTCTCACTGGGCACGCCGATGTGCCCACCGCTGTGGACGCGGTCAAGCGTGGCGCGTTTGATTTTTGCGAAAAACCCTTTTCCGACAACGCCTTGGTGGACCGCATCGAGCAGGCTTTGTCTCGCTCGGCGCAAACCTTGCAGACGCAACGCGCCAAGCAGGCCTTGCAGCAAAGCTTGGCCGATTTGACCGAGCGCGAGCGCGACGTGATGCGCTTGGTGGTGGAGGGTTTGCCCAACAAACTGATCGCCGATCAGCTCGACATCAGCGTGCGCACCGTGGAGGTTCACCGCGCGCGGGTGTTTGACAAGATGCAGGTCAAGTCAGCGGTCGAGCTGGCCAATTTGTTGCGTGGTGAATGACGGCTTCAGGGTTGGATGTCGCGCTCGGCGGTCTCGGGGAGCGTGGGCGCTTGCTGGTTCGCCGCTTTGTGCGTCGCTTCGGTTTGTGCGCGGCCTGAGAACATGGTCCACCACACGATCAGCACCAGGATGCAACCCGCACCCAAGGCTTCGAGCAAAATCAACAGCATGAGACAACTCCTGTGGCGTGTGGCGTCGGCGCTGATTGTAGGAAGCTTGGTGGCCTGCGGCTCAGGCCCTCCCTTGCGCCTGCCCGCAGACGACGCGCTGCGGCCTACGCCGGGTGGGCCCAGCGTGCCCGCGCGGCCTTTGAGCGAGGTACCGCGTGCCAGCGGCGCCTTGGCCGGGTTGCCAGGCACACCCAGCCCGCAGCTGTCGGTGCGCAGTCGCTGGACGCCGGTGTCGTGGGACGACTTGCCGGGTTGGCCAGACGACAGCTTGCACGAGGCGTGGAATGCGTGGTTGCAAAACTGCGAACGCCCTGGCCCTTTGTTGGGGCCGCTGTGTCCAGAGGTGCGCCAGCTCTTGTTGGCCAGCGACGACGAGCGCCGCGTGTGGATGATGGCGCGCTTGCAGCCCTACCGTGTGGAGGCGCTGGATGGCGCGCCCGAGGGCTTGCTCACCAGTTACTACGAGCCCATGTTGGAGGCGTCTGCGCAACGCCGCCCTGGCTTTGAGGTGCCCTTGTATGCGCCACCCGAGGGCTTGGCCGAGCTGCGTCGGGCGGGGCGCGCATGGTTCACCCGGCAAGAGATTGACACTCAACCGCAGGCTCAAGAAGCGCTGCGAGGCCGCGAGGTGGCTTGGTTGGCCGACCCGATTGACGCGCTGGTGTTGCACATCCAAGGCTCGGGCCGCGTGCGCATCACCGACGCGCAAGGTCAGACCAGCGTGCTGCGCTTGGCCTTTGCGGGCTCCAACGAGCAGCCCTACCAAAGCGTGGGCCGCTGGTTGCTCGACCGTGGTTGGGTGCGTGACGCGTCATGGCCTGGCATCAAGGCTTGGATCAGCGCCACCCAAGCCGGTAACCCGCGCTTGGTGCAAGAGATGTTGTGGAGCAATCCGCGCTACGTGTTTTTTCGCCCCGAGCAGCGCGCTGCGGCCGATGCCGATTTGGGACCACGCGGCGCCCAAGGCGTGCCACTCACGGCGGGACGCTCCATCGCCGTGGACAAAGACTCGGTGCCCTATGCCGCGCCCGTGTGGCTGGTCTCCAGTGGGCCCACGGTGCAGCTGCAGCGTCTGGTGTTTGCGCAAGACACCGGCAGCGCCATCGTGGGTGCTGTGCGTGCCGACTACTTTGCGGGCACCGGCGCGCAAGCGGGCGAGTTGGCCGGCCGTGTGAAACAAAACCTGCGCCTGTGGGTGCTGTGGCCCAGGTGAGCATGGGCATCAAACAATTCAACGGCGAGTGGGTGTCCCAAGAAGATCGGGTCTTGTTTCGCTTCAACACCCACGAGAACCAAGAGTTCAGCTTTTGGCTGACCCGCCGCATGGTGCAAGCGCTGCTGCAAGGCAGCCAGCAACTGAGCGTGCACCACCTGCAAAAAACCCACGCGCCCCATGTGGCGCAGGCGGTGCAAGCCTTTCAGCAGCAAACGGTCGCGCAGCAGGTGACATTTCGCGATGGCTACGAGGCCGCCGCCGACAAACCCCTGGGCGAGCACGCGCTGTTGGTGGTGGGCCTGGTCATGAACCAACACGATGACCACACCCACATTGAGTTTCAACTGCTCACCGGCCAACGGGTGAACTTGAATTTGCCGCCCACGGTGCTGCAACTCTTGGTGACCCTGCTCCACAAGCTGCAAGACAACGCCGCCTGGGGCGTGGGCGTGGCTGCGGCCGACGTCGGTGCACCCGCCCCCGACCTCGCCCTGCCGCCCAAGCTGCACTGACAACACATCGCGTGCCTGCAGGGCAGCACACAGGACGCCCGAGCGGGCAGCGCCGGGGCGGGACGGGTCTACACTTTGAGCTCACCCCGTGAACCCCAGGAGCCCGCGATGAACGCACCCTTGCCCGAGCACATTCGCCGCGCACTCGACACCGTCACCTTGGACGACAAGTACAGCCTTGACGTGGGCCGTGCCTTCATGAGCGGCGTGCAAGCCTTGGTCAAGTTGCCGATGTTGCAGCGCCAACGTGACGCGCTGCAAGGCAAAAACACCGCCGGCTTCATCAGTGGCTACCGTGGCTCGCCCTTGGGCGGCTATGACCAGGCGTTGTGGAAGGCCAAGTCGTATTTGCAGGCGCAGCACATCGTGTTTCAGCCCGGTGTGAACGAAGAGTTGGCGGCCACCGCCTTGTGGGGCACCCAACAACTGGGCTTTGCCCCGCCGGGCAGCAACAAGTTCGACGGCGTGTTTGGCATTTGGTATGGCAAAGGCCCCGGCGTGGACCGCTGCTCGGATGTCTTCAAACACGCCAACATGGCAGGCACCACGCCTTGGGGGGGCGTGCTGGCGGTGGCCGGCGACGACCATGTGGCCAAAAGCTCCACCGCGGCGCACCAGAGCGACCACATTTTCAAAGCCTGTGGCACGCCGGTGTTCTTCCCGGCCAGCGTGCAAGAGGTCTTGGATTTGGGCCTGCACGCCATCGCCATGAGCCGTTTCTCGGGCCTGTGGTCGGGCATGAAGACGATCCAAGAAATTGTCGAATCCAGTGCCACCGCCGTGATCGACCCCGCGCGCGTGAACATCGTATTGCCCGAATTTGAGATGCCGCGTGGCGGCCTGCACATCCGCTGGCCCGACGACGCGCTGAGCCAAGAGGCCCGCTTGTTTGACTACAAGTGGTACGCGGCGCTGGCCTATGTGCGCGCCAACCGCTTGAACCACAACGTGATCGAAGGCCCGAACGACCGCTTCGGCTTGATCGCCAGTGGCAAGGCCTACAACGACACCCGTCAGGCCTTGCTCGATTTGGGGCTGGACGACGCCACCTGCCAACGGGTGGGCATTCGCTTGCACAAGGTCAGTGTGGTGTGGCCGCTGGACGCACAACTCACGCGCGAGTTCGCCACCGGCTTGCAAGAAATTTTGGTGGTGGAAGAAAAACGCCAAGTCATTGAGTACCAGCTCAAAGAAGAGCTCTACAACTGGCGCGCCGACGTGCGCCCCCATGTGCTGGGCAAGTTCAACGAGGTGGAAGGGGACTTCTCGGGCGGCGAATGGTCGCAACCCAACCCCAGCGCCAACACCTTGCTGCGTGCCAATGCTGATTTGAACCCTGCCTTGATTGCCAAGGCCATTGCCCAGCGCTTGAAAAAACTCGGGCTCGATGCCGACACCCAAGCCCGCATCGATGCGCAACTGGCCATCCTCAACGCCAAAGAACGTGCCATGCAGGTGGTCGAGCTCAAGGCCGACCGCCAGCCCTGGTTTTGTTCGGGCTGCCCGCACAACACCTCCACCCGTGTGCCCGAAGGCTCGCGCGCCATGGCTGGCATTGGTTGCCACTTCATGGTCTTGTGGATGGACCGCAGCACCAGCGGCTTCACCCAAATGGGCGGCGAGGGCACGCCGTGGGTGGGACAGCAGCCGTTTGTGAACGACACCCACATGTTTGCCAACATGGGCGACGGCACTTACTTTCACAGCGGCCTCTTGGCGATTCGCCAAAGCATTGCTGCAGGCGTGAACATCACCTACAAAATTTTGTACAACGACGCCGTGGCCATGACCGGCGGCCAGCCGGTGGGCGAACGCCCCGAGGGCCACAGCGTGCTGCAAATTGCGCACAGCATGAAGGCCGAAGGCGCACAGCGCATCGTGGTGGTGACCGACGAGCCAGAGAAATACGAGGGTGCCGATCTGGGCGCAGGCGTGGCGGTGTTCCACCGCGACGAACTCGACCGCGTCCAGCGCGAGATGCGCGAGATCCAAGGCTGCACCGTCATCATCTACGACCAAACCTGCGCCACCGAAAAACGCCGCCGCCGCAAACGCGGCACGATGGTGGACCCTGCGGTGCGCGTGGTGATCAACGACTTGGTGTGCGAAGGCTGCGGCGACTGCGGCGTGCAAAGCAACTGTTTGAGCGTGGAGCCGCTGGAGACCGAGTGGGGCCGCAAACGCAGCATCAACCAAAGCACCTGCAACAAAGACACGAGTTGCTTGAAAGGCTTTTGCCCCAGCTTTGTGACGGTGGAAGGCGGTCAGCTGAAAAAGAAGGCCAAGGGCGTGGCCGCTTTGGCCTATCCCCACCCTGAATTGCCAGAGCCCAGCTTGCCGCCCCTCGACCAAGCCTGGGGCACGGTGGTGGCGGGTGTGGGCGGCACCGGCGTGATCACCATCGGCCAGTTGCTGGGCATGGCGGCGCACATCGAAGGCAAGGGCATCGTCACCCAAGATGCGGCAGGCTTGGCGCAAAAAGGCGGCGCCACCTGGAGCCATGTGCTGATCGCCAAGGACCAAGACGCGATCCGCACCACCCGCGTGAGCTTGGCGTCGGCCGACTTGATCTTGGGCTGCGACCCCATCGTCACCGCCGGCAAAGAAACCCTGCAGCGCATGCGCGCAGGCCGCACCCATGTGGCTCTCAACGCCTACAGCACACCCACGGCGGCGTTTGTCAAACACACCGACTGGCAAAACCCAGCAGACCAATGCGTGGCTGAAATTGCACACACCGTGGGCGCTGAAGGTTTGGGGCTGTTCGACGCCAACCGCGTGGCCCTGCAGGTGTTGGGCGACAGCATCTTTGTCAACCCCATGATCTTGGGCTACGCCTGGCAAAAAGGCTGGGTGCCCTTGGGCCATGAGGCCTTGATGCGCGCCATGGAACTCAATGCGGTGGCCGTGGCGCAGAACCAAGCGGCGTTTGCCTGGGGCCGCCAATGTGCGCACGACTGGGCGGCGGTGCAAGCGGCGCTGGCGCCTGCGCAGGTGGTGCAGTTTCACAAACCCGTGGGTGTGGATGAGGTGATTGCGCGGCGCGTGGCGTTTTTGACCGATTACCAGAGCGCCGCCTACGCGCAGCGCTACCTCGGCGTGGTCGAGCGCGTGCGTGCCGCCGAGGCGGTGTTGCACACAACCTCGCTCACCGAGGCGGTGGCGCGCAACCTGTTCAAGCTGATGGCTTACAAGGACGAGTACGAGGTGGCGCGCTTGCACACCGATGCGGCGTTCTTGCAAAACATCCAGGGCCTGTTTGAAGGCAACTACACCCTCCACTACCACCTGGCCCCCCCCTTGATCGCCAAGACCAACGCCAAAGGCGAGTTGCAAAAGCAAAAGTTTGGCCCGGCGATGTTGACGGGCTTCAAGTTGCTCAAACACTTCAAGGGCTTGCGGGGCACGCCGCTGGACATCTTTGGCTACAGCGAGGAGCGACGCACCGAGCGTGCCTTGATCGACGAGTACCGCGCCACGGTGGACGTGGTGTTGGCCAAGCTCACGCCGGACAACCGCGCACTGGCGCTTGAACTGGCCCGTGTGCCCGAGCAGATCAAGGGCTTTGGCCATGTGAAGGCGCGCAACTTGGCGGCGGCGCGCGGAAAGTGGGACGGTTTGCTGGCGCAGTGGCACAGCAGCACGTCGTGAAGCTTTGGCTGGGCGAAACCAGCCTGCCTATTCCACGGCAACAACTGGCTCGCCCCCGCCGCATACAATCGCCGGCTGGCCTGCTGGGGTGCGTTTTGCGCCTTGGTGGGAGCCCTTCTATTTGGAGTTCCACCGTGTTCATTTCTTCTGCTTTTGCCCAAACCGCACCTGCTGCTGCTGCAGGTGGCGACATCATGTCTTCGCTGACGGGCATGTTGCCCTTGGTGTTGATGTTCGTGGTCCTGTACTTTGTGATGATTCGTCCCCAAATGAAACGCCAAAAAGAGCACAAGGCCATGATCGACGCCTTGGCCAAAGGCGACGAAGTGGCGACGGCTGGCGGCTTGCTGGGCAAAGTCAGCAAGATTGGCGATACCACCTTGAGCGTGGAAATTGCCACCGGCGTCGAAGTGCAACTGCAGCGCAGCGCTGTGGTGCAAGTGCTGCCCAAAGGCACGGTCAAATAACTTCACACCCAAGCGATCATGAACCGTTACCCGTTCTGGAAATACGCGATCATTGGCATCGCTTTGTGGGTGGGCTGTATTTACACACTGCCCAACTTTTTTGGTGAAGCGCCTGCGGTGCAAGTCTCGTCGGCCAAGGCCAGTGTCAAGGTCGATCAGGCGGTGCAAGAGCGCGTGCAAGAGGCGCTCAAGGCTGCAGGCATCACCCCCGACGTGTTGGCGCTGGAGAACGGTTCGCTCAAAGTGCGCTTTGACAACACCGACACCCAGCTCAAGGCCAAAGACGCGATTCAACATGCGCTGGTGCCCGACGCCAATGACGCGGCCTATGTGGTGGCGCTCAACCTGTTGTCGCGCTCACCGGCCTGGTTGTCCTCCCTGAACGCTGCGCCCATGTACCTGGGCCTGGATTTGCGCGGTGGCGTGCACTTCATGCTGCAAGTCGACATGCCGGCTGCGTTGACCAAGAAAACCGAATCGCTGGCGGGCGACATCCGCACCACCTTGCGTGAAAAGAATGTGCGCCACAGCGGCATCAGCCGCAACGGCCAAACCATTGAAGTGCGCTTTCGCGAGATGGCCACTTTGGAGTCGGCCCAGCGCGTGATCCAAGACCAGTTTGCCGATTTGCAAACCACCAGCGCCCCAGACGGCGCCGACTTCAAACTCAGCGCCACCATCAACCCGGTGGCGGCACGCCGTGTGCAAGAGCAGGCGATCAAGCAAAACATCACCACGCTGCACAACCGCATCAACGAACTCGGCGTGGCCGAGCCGGTGATTCAGCAACAAGGCACCGACCGCATCGTGGTTCAACTGCCTGGCGTGCAAGACACGGCCAAGGCCAAAGACATTTTGGGCCGGACCGCCACGCTGGAAATCCGCATGGTCGATGAAAGCGCCGAAGCCCGTGCAGCTGAGCTCAGCAACGCCCCTGTGCCTTTTGGCACCGAGCGTTTCTTGGATCGCAACGGCCAAGCCGTGATTGTCAAAAAACAAGTCATCTTGACCGGCGAAAACTTGACCGATGCCCAGCCTGGCTTTGACAGCCAGAGCCAAGAAGCGGCAGTGCACCTGACCCTTGACGCCAAGGGCGCACGCATTTTCAAAGACGTGACCCGCGAGAGCGTGGGCAAGCGCATGGCCATCTTGCTGTTTGAAAAAGGCAAGGGCGAAGTCGTCACAGCCCCGGTGATTCGCAGCGAAATTGGCGGTGGCCGAGTGCAGATCTCAGGCCGCATGAGCACGGTCGAAGCCAACGACACCGCCCTGCTGTTGCGTGCGGGCTCGCTGGCCGCGCCGATGGAGATCATCGAAGAGCGCACCATTGGCCCAAGCTTGGGTGCAGAAAACATCGCCAAAGGCTTCGATTCGGTGACCTGGGGCTTTGTGGCCGTGACCGCCTTCATGTGTGTGTACTACATGCTGTTTGGCGTGTTCTCCAGCGTGGCCTTGGCGGTGAACCTGCTGCTGTTGGTGGCGGTGCTGTCCATGCTGCAAGCCACCCTGACTTTGCCCGGTATGGCCGCCATGGCCTTGGTGCTGGGCATGGCGATTGACGCCAACGTGCTGATCAACGAGCGCGTGCGCGAGGAGCTGCGCAACGGCGCTGCGCCGCAGTCGGCCATTCTGGCGGGCTACGACCGGGCGTGGGCCACCATCTTGGACTCCAACGTGACCACCTTGATTGCTGGCTTGGCGCTGTTGGCTTTTGGTTCCGGCCCCGTGCGGGGTTTTGCCGTGGTGCATTGCTTGGGCATTTTGACCAGCATGTTCTCGGCCGTGTTTTTCTCCCGCGGCTTGGTCAACCTCTGGTATGGCCGTCAAAAGAAATTGCAAAGCGTGTCCATCGGCACGGTGTGGCGCGCATAAAAAGGACATTCCGTGGAATTTTTCAAGATTCGCCAAGACATCCCGTTCATGAAGAACGCGATTGCGTTCAACGCGATTTCGTTTCTCACTTTCCTCGCGGCGGTGTTCTTTTTGTTCAGCCGTGGCTTGCACCTGTCGGTCGAGTTCACCGGCGGCACGCTGATGGAGGTGAGCTACAGCCAGGCCGCAGACCTGAATGTGGTGCGCGACCAAATCGCCAAGCTCGGCTTGAACGATGTGCAGGTGCAAAACTTTGGCACCGCACGCGATGTGATGATTCGCATGCCCGCCGTGAAAGGCCAAAGTTCGGCCCAACAAAGCGAGCAGGTGTTGACAGCTTTGAAGGCGACAGACGCCAACATTCAGCTGCGTCGCACCGAGTTTGTCGGCCCCCAAGTGGGCGATGAATTGGCCATCGATGGCTTGAAGGCCTTGGCCTTTGTGGTGGTGGGCATCATGGTGTACTTGGCCATGCGCTTTGAGTGGAAGTTTGCGGTGGCCGCCATCATTGCCAACTTGCACGACGTGGTCATCATCTTGGGTTTTTTCGCCTTCTTCCAGTGGGAGTTTTCGCTGCCCGTGCTGGCGGCGGTGTTGGCGGTGCTGGGCTACTCGGTCAACGAGTCGGTGGTGATTTTTGACCGGATTCGCGAGAACTTTCGCCGCTTTCGCAAGATGGACACGGTCGAGATCATCGACAACGCCATCACCTCCACCATCAGCCGCACCATCATCACCCACGGCTGTACCCAGCTGATGGTGTTGTCGATGTTGCTGTTTGGTGGCGCCACGCTGCACTACTTTGCGCTGGCGCTCACGATCGGCATTTTGTTTGGCATTTACTCGTCGGTGTTTGTGGCCGCCGCCATTGCCATGTGGCTGGGCATTCGCCGTGAAGACTTGATCAAGCCCACCGGGCCCAAAACACCGGGTGACCCGGACGATGAAAACGCGGGGGCGGTGGTTTAAACCACTGTTCAGTGCGCCACGCGGTCGTGGTCGTCGCACAGCTCATCGAGCACCAAGGCGTCGGGCTCTAAGCCGACGCTCCAGTACACCATCAGCACGATGATTTTGAGGTCGTCCAAAGACACGGGTTGACCGGGCACCGCCATGGCACGGTCGAGCACGATCTCGCGCATGTGGGCCGAGAGCACACCGGCGGATTCGAGGAAGTTGACAAAGCCCAGGCATTCGGCGCCCAAGTGGTCTTGCTCGGCGACAGAGTAAATGCGCAGGCTGTGGGCAGATTCAGTGTGGGCTTCGGGGGCGCTTTGGCTGATGTCGATCAGCTCGGTGCTGTGCGACGCGAGGTTCAGCCCGGCCAGCCATTGCAGGGCTTGTTGGATGTCGTCGGACTCAAAACCCGCGGCGCTCAGTTTGCGGCCCAGCTGT
>CANCUP010000013.1 GCA_947381325.1 Comamonadaceae bacterium | reverse complement strand
TAGATACAGCCCCTCACCTCATAGCGCTGCACCATGTCCAAACGCGATTTTTACGAAATTCTCGGCGTCCCCAAAAACGCCAGCGAAGAAGAGATCAAAAAGGCCTATCGCAAATTGGCGATGAAGTACCACCCTGACCGCAACCAGGGGGACAAAGCCAAAGAAGCCGAAGCCAAATTCAAAGAGGCCAAAGAAGCCTACGAGATGATGTCGGACCCGCAAAAACGCGCTGCCTACGACCAGTACGGCCACGCCGGTGTCGACCCCAATATGCGCGGTGGCCCCGGTGGCGCTGACTTTGGTGGCGGCTTTGGCGAGGCTTTTGGCGACATCTTTGGCGACATCTTTGGCCAAGCACGTCGCGGCGCGGGTGGGCGTCAGGTCTACCGTGGCAACGATTTGAGCTATGCGCTGGAGATCACGCTGGAAGAAGCGGCCAACGGCAAAGACGCGCAACTGAAAATCCCCAGCTGGGACGAGTGCGACCCCTGCCACGGCAGCGGCGCCAAACCCGGCACCTCGCCCAAGACCTGCAGCACCTGCCACGGCAGCGGCCAGGTGCAAATGCGCCAAGGCTTCTTCAGTGTGCAACAAACCTGTCCGCACTGTCGCGGCACGGGCAAGATCATTCCCGACCCCTGCACCACCTGCCAAGGTCAAGGCAAGATCAAGCGCCAGAAAACGCTGGAAGTCAAAATCCCAGCGGGCATCGACGACGGCATGCGCATCCGCAGCACAGGCAACGGCGAACCCGGCACCAACGGTGGCCCACCCGGCGACTTGTTCATCGAAATTCGCATCAAGAAACACGACATCTTCGAGCGCGATGGCGATGACCTGCACTGCTCGGTGCCCATCAGCTTCACCACCGCGGCATTGGGTGGCGAGATCACTGTGCCGACCTTGGCGGGCGAAGCCGCGATTGACATTCCTGAGGGCACGCAAAACGACAAGCAGTTCCGCTTGCGTGGCAAAGGCCTCAAAGGCTTGCGCTCGAGCTTTCCGGGCGACTTGTACTGCCACATCACGGTGGAAACACCCGTCAAGCTCACCGAGCATCAACGCAAACTCCTCAAAGAGTTGGACGAGTCCTTGAAAAAGGGCGGTGCCAAGCACTCACCGGTCGAAGGCGGCTGGACCGACAAACTCAAGCGCTTTTTCAGCTGAGTCTGAGCACATGGCCTGAACAGCCCCTGCATGCACAAGGTATCGCCCCACATTCGGGGGATACTTCGGGCATGAGCGTCAACATCACTTTCTTGGGTGGCACCGGCACCGTCACCGGTTCGAAGTATCTGGTCGAACACGCCGGTCAGCGACTGCTGGTCGACTGCGGCTTGTTCCAAGGCTACAAGCAGCTGCGCTTGCGCAACTGGTCGCCCTTGCCGGTGGCGCCACTCGATGTGCAAGCCGTCATCCTGACCCATGCCCACCTCGACCACAGCGGCTATTTGCCCTTGCTGGCACGCCAAGGTTTCACGGGACGCGTACACGCCACGCCAGCCACCTGTGATTTGTGCGCCATTTTGTTGCCCGACAGTGGCCACATCCAAGAAGAAGACGCGGCTTTTTTGAACCGCCATGGCATGTCCAAGCACAGCCCGGCGCTGCCGCTCTACAGCAAGCACGATGCCCTGGTGAGCTTGAACCTGTTGCATGCCGAGACCTTGGGTCACACCTTCTCACCCATCCCAGGCTGGAAGGCCACCTTCTCATCCGCGGGTCACATCTTGGGCGCCGCCAGTGTGCTGTTGGAAGTGGCGGGCCGGCGCATCTTGTTCAGCGGCGATCTGGGCCGTCCCGACGACTTGCTGATGAACCCACCCGATGCGCCGCCCAACGCCGACACGGTGCTGATCGAATCCACCTACGGCAACCGCGAACACCCACACGACAACGTGTTGGCCGAGTTAGGCCCCGCGCTCAAGAGGGTCGCTGCACGCGGTGGTGTGGCCGTGGTGCCCGTGTTTGCCGTCGGGCGCGCGCAAGCCTTGCTGTATGCGATTGCTTTACTCAAACAGCGTGGCGAGATTCCACACAGCCTACCCATCTTTTTAGACAGCCCCATGGCCGTGCACACCACCGAGTTGATGCAACGCCACCCTGATGCCCACCGGCTGGATGCACAAGCCCTCAAAGCCATGCAACATGTGGCCACCATGGTGGAGACGCCGGAGCAATCCAAGGCCTTGTCCAAACGCCACGGCCCCATGGTGATTTTGTCGGCCAGTGGCATGGCCACCGGCGGGCGCGTGCTGCACCACTTGGCACACCACCTGCCCGATCACCGCAACATGGTGGTACTCACCGGTTACCAAGCACCGGGCACACGCGGTGCCACCTTGGCCCAAGGCAGCGCCACGCTGCGCATCCACGGTCAAGAGGTGAATGTGCAGGCCGAGGTGGTGCAACTCGCATCGTCCTCGGCCCATGCCGATGCCAATCAGTTGCTGGACTGGTTGCGCCGCATGAAGAAAGCGCCCGATCAGGTGTATGTGGTGCATGGCGAGCCGGAGGCTGCTGACGCCCTACGCCAGCAGATTGAGCACGGTCTGAAGTGGCGTGCCTTGGTGCCCGAGTTGGGCAGCACCTGGCCCACCTGAGTGCCCCGTCCAAACACCCACCTCTTGCTGAGTTCATCCCCATGCGTTTGATGTTCATCGACCCGCCCCAGCGCACACCCCGCAGCGCCCTGAGCTTGGTGCTGCTGGCCAGTGTGTGGCTGGCGGTGATCGGCAACCTCGCCTTATGGCGCAGCTTGATTCAATTGCCAGACCTCACGGGCTGGCGCGGTGTGGTGTTTGGCGTGGCCTTTGCGCTGATCATTGCCAGTGTGCTGATCGCCCTGCTGTCGCTGCTGGCGTGGCGCTGGAGCTTGAAGCCCGCCATCAGCTTTTTGCTGTTGTGTGCAGGCTTTGCAACCCACTACATGCTGAGTTACGGCATCGTGGTGGACACGCCCATGCTGGTCAATGTGCTGCAAACCGACCGGCGCGAAGCGCATGACCAACTTAGCCTGGGGCTGGCCCTGACGGTGGCAGCATTGGCGGGTCTGCCCATGTGGTGGCTGTGGCGCCAAGCTTGGGCGCCATTGGGCTGGGGCCAACAGGCTTGGCGCAATCTGGGGACATGTGTGGCTGGCTTGTTGGTGGCGTTTGGCACCACCCAACTGGTGTTCCAAGACTTTGCGTCTTTGATGCGCAATCACCCGCAACTGCGCTACCAAATCAATCCGCTCAACAGTGTGTATGCCATCTTGGATTTGACGGTCATTCCATCTGAACAACGCAGCGGCCCCTTGCACACCTTGGGCGAAGATGCGCGCATTGCCCCACGCTCAGTCACGGCGGCAGACACGCAACACCCCCCTTTGCTGGTGTTGGTGTTGGGCGAAACAGCACGCAGCAAAAACTTCTCACTCAATGGCTATGAACGCCTGACCAACCCTTTGTTGGCCCAAGAAAACGTGGTGAGTTTCAGCCAAGTCACCTCGTGCGGCACCAGCACCGCCGAGTCGGTGCCGTGCATGTTCTCGCACCTCGGGCGCGAAGGCTTTGCCAAACGTCAACACGAGTCTGAAAACCTGCTCGATGTGCTTCAACGCGCAGGCTACGCCGTGCTGTGGATGGACAACCAATCGGGCTGCAAAGACCAGTGCGACCGCGTCCCCAATGTCAACACGTCTTCGCTCAATGTCCCAGGGGAGTGCGAGGATGGCGAATGCCGTGACACGGTGATGCTCACACGCATCGAAGCCGAGTTGGCAAAACTCCCTTCTGAACAACGTGCGCGCGGCACCGTGGTGGTGATGCACCAAATGGGCAGCCATGGGCCGGCGTACTACAAGCGCACGCCAGCTGCATTTAAAAAATTCCAACCGGAATGCCAAGACAACTCGTTGTCGCAATGTGAACGTCAGCAGGTGGTCAACGCGTATGACAACACCATCGTCTTCACCGACTACTTTTTGTCACGCCTGATTGGCTGGCTCAAGACCCAAGAAAAAACCAGCACGCCCGCCATGCTCTATGTGTCCGACCACGGGGAGTCTTTGGGCGAGAACAACCTGTACTTGCACGGCTTGCCGTTTGCCATGGCCCCCGATGTGCAAAAGCAAGTGGCCATGGTCAGTTGGTTGTCGCCCAGCTTTGAGCGCTGGAGCGGTGTGTCTACGTCGTGTTTGAAACAACAACGTGATCGGGCCCTGTCGCACGACCATTTGTTTCATTCCGTGCTTGGGGTGATGGCGGTGCAGACCCAGGTCTACCAAGCCGAGCGCAATTTGTTTGTGGCCTGTCAGGGCCGCTGAGGGCTTTACAAAAAGCGGTCGAGCAATTTGCGGGTGTGGCGATCGAGCGAGGGCAAGTCGCGGATCAAAAACTGCACGCCATGCGCGTCGGCCACGATCAAGGTGGTGGGACTCAGGCGGCGAATGTCTTCCTCGCCTTTGAGCACCAACTCGGTCGCCCCACGGTTGGTTTGCACCCGCCAAATGCTGGGCGTGGAAAAACTGTTCACCCCATCCAAGCGCATGATCTCTGGCATGAACTCCCGCCCTTGCAGCGCCTGCTCGACCAAGCTGCGTTCATGCAAAGGCACTTGCGCCAAGTTGTCGATCCAAACCAGCTCTTTGCCCTCGGGGCTCAAGATGGAAATGCTGCGTTGGGGGTCGGCAATTGGAAATGCCCGCACCACCACAGCCCCGGTGTGCTGCGTGCCATCAGGCAGGGTCACGATGAGCTTGCCAAAGGCGTCGAGACTGAGTTGAAACAAAGCACTCACAGCATCTCCTCCTTGCGTGCACTGTCCAGATGGACGGAGGCCGCTTCGGCATTTTTGGCTTGGGCTTCGTACAAGCGCCAGTAAGCGCCTTGACGCGCCATCAGGGTGTCGTGGTCGCCCTCTTCCACCATCACACCTTGCTCCATCACCACCAAGCGGTCGGCTTTGTTGAGGGTGGACAAGCGGTGCGCAATGGCGATGGTGGTGCGGCCTTGCACCAGGTTGTCCAAGGCTTTCTGAATTTCTTGTTCGGTCTCGGTGTCCACCGAGGCGGTGGCTTCGTCCAAGATCAAGATGCGCGGGTTGATCAGCAAGGCCCGCGCGATCGAGATGCGCTGGCGCTCGCCGCCCGACAAGCCTTGGCCCCGCTCACCCACCAGCGAGTCGTAGCCTTGCGGCAAGCGCAAGATGAACTCGTGCGCATGGGCCGCACGGGCTGCAGCCACGATCTCTTCGCGCGTGGCTTCAGGCACACCGTAGGCGATGTTGTCGGCGATGGTGCCAAAGAACAAGAACGGCTCTTGCAACACCAAGCCAATGTGGCTGCGGTAGTCCGACAAAGCAATGTTGCGGATGTCGATGCCGTCCACCTTGATGGCGCCTTCGCTCAAATCGTAGAAGCGGCAAATCAGGTTCACCAAGGTGCTCTTGCCCGAACCGCTTTGGCCCACCAAACCAATCATCTCGCCGGGGCGAATGCTGAGGTTGAGGTTGCGAATGACCGCACGGTTGCCATAGCGAAAGCCCGCGTCTTGGATGTCGATGCGCCCTTGCAAAGGCGTGGGGAGTTTTTGCGGCTGAGTGGCTTCGGGCACGCTCGAGACGTGGTCCAAAATTTCAAAAATACGCTTGGCGCCTGCAGCGGCCTTTTGGGTGTGCGAGACGATGCGGCTCATGGAATCCAGGCGTGTGTAAAAGCGCCCGATGTAGGCCAAGAAGGCGGTCAACACGCCCACCGTGATTTGGTGGTGCGACACCAACCATATGCCAAAGCCCCAGACCACCAGCAAGCCCACCTCGGTCATCAGCGTGACCGTGGGCGAGAACAGTGACCAGACAAAGTTGATGCGGTCGTTCACCGCCAGGTTGTGTTTGTTGGCGTCACGGAAGCGGTTGGCTTCACGCGTTTCTTGTGCAAAGGCCTTGACCACACGAATACCGGGAATGGTGTCGGCCAAGACGTTGGTCAACTCCGACCACACACGGTCGATTTTTTCAAAGCCGGTGCGCAACTTGTCACGCACGGTATGAATCAACCAGACGATGAAGGGCAGCGGCAACAAGGTGGCAGCGGCCAAGTGGGCATCGATGCTGATCAGAATGGTGGCGGTCATCAAGATCATCAGCACGTCGGTGGCAAAGTCGAGCAGGTGCAACGACAAAAACACGCAGATGCGGTCGGTCTCGGCGCCGATGCGGTTCATCAAGTCGCCAGTACGCCGCCCGCCAAAGTATTCGAGCGACAAGCGCATCAGGTGCTCATAGGCCGTGGTGCGCAAGTCTGCGCCAATGCGCTCTGACACCAGGGCCAAGATGTAGGTCTTGGCCCAACCCAAGCACCACGCCAGCATGGCCGCACCGAGCAAGCCCCCGAGGTAGAGCGTGACCAGGTCGGTGTCGATGGGTTGCCCGTTTTGAAACGGAATCAAGACCTCATCCATCAAGGGCATGGTCATGTAGGGTGGCACCAAGGTGGCGGCGGTGGAGGCCAGCGTCAATACAAATCCCGCCAACAAACGCCACTGGTAGGGGCGTGCAAAACGCCACAAGCGAAACAGGCCCCAGGTCGACAGCGGCGCATGCTGCTCTCGGTGACACACCGGGCACTCATCGCCCGCGTTTTCAAGCCTCAGCTTGCATTGCGGGCAGCGCGCCACCGCCTGCGTTTGCAAACTGGCGCCATGGGTCAACACCTCCACACAGGCTGCAAAGGTTTCTTGCAAGCGCATGGCTGTCACGTTGTGCGTGAGGGTGAAGCGCCAACTGGCCAAAGCTTGGTGTGGATTGATCAAGCTCAAGGTGCCCACGCCAGCGTAGTCGGTGTGGGTCATCGACATGCCTGCCACGATGGGCCACGACGACCACTGCAGCTCTGTCCCCGCCCCTGGGCTGGCCGACAGCACCCGCTGGTCTGTCACAATCAAGAGTCCGCGCGCGAAATGCAATTGACCATCCAAGTCAACCTCTAGCCACGCTAAAACGTTTTCTTGGGGTGTCAGTTGTGTAAGAGCTGGAACTTTCCAGCCTTCAGGCAAGACAACGTTGGCAAAAGCCGATAGAAAAGAATTCATTCTGGATAGTTTCCGTCACGGTTGACTGAGTCTTCATCAACGTACGGCTTAAATAGAAGCAGGAGCCAAGACTTTGTTGCACCCGAGCACGATTGCAAATCATTGTATCGCCGCCCCCATGGCGCACACCGAACGTCTTGTCCCCCTCACCTCGCGCTGACCCCATGGCATTTCAAGACATCCAAATTTTGCGCATGAACTATTTGCGCGGGCCCAACATCTGGACCTACCGTCCCATCATTGAGGCCCTGATCGATTTGGGCGAGATGGAAGACCACCCCTCCAACAAAATTGATGGCTTCAACGACCGCCTCAACGCATGGCTGCCCGGCTTGGTCGAACACCACTGCGGGGTGGGCCACCGCGGCGGCTTTTTAACGCGCTTGGTCGGTGGCACCTGGATGGGCCACATCATGGAGCACGTTTCCATCGAGTTGCAATTGCTCGCCGGTGCGCGTGCCGAGTTTGGCAAAGCGCGCGAGATCAGCAAACGCGGCATTTACAAAGTGGTGTTCCGCACCGAGCACGAAGAGCTGGGACGTCAAAGCTTTTTGGCGGCCCGAGAAATCGTCATGGCCGCCGCCAACAACCTGCCACATGACATGGCGGCCACCATCCACCGCTTGAAACAAGTGGCCGACAAGCATTGCTTGGGGCCCAGCACGGCTTGCATCGTCGACGCGGCCGTCGAGCGCAAAACCCCCTTCATTCGTTTGACCGAAGGCAACTTGGTGCAACTGGGTTACGGTGCGCGCCAACGCCGCATTTGGACCGCCGAGACCGACCGCACCAGCGCTATTGCCGAGAGCATTTCCAGCGACAAAGACCTGACCAAACGCTTGCTCACCCAATGTGGCATTCCGGTGCCAGAAGGCCAACAGGTCGAGAGTGCCAACGAGGCTTGGACTGCAGCCCAAGACATTGGTCTGCCCGTGGTGGTCAAACCACTGGATGGCAACCGCGGCTGGGGCGTGTCGCTCAACGTCAACACCGAGGTGGCCGTGCGCGCCGCCTGGACAGCCGCCGAGAAAGAAGGCAGCAGCGTCTTGGTCGAGCGCTATGTGCGTGGGGATGAACACCGCGTGCTGGTGGTAGGCGACCGCGTGGTGGCCGCCACCCGTGGTGAAACCGCTTGCGTCATTGGCGACGGCATCTCCAGCGTTGAACAACTGATTGAATCGCAGGTCAACACCGACCCACGTCGTGGTGAATCTGAAGGCTTTCCGCTCGACACCATCCGCCTGCGCAGCCCACGTGGCGAGATGTCGCTGCTCGAAATTCAACGCCAAGGCTTTGAACCTGAGAGCGTGCCCGACAAAGGCAAGCGCGTGGTGGTGCAGCGCAATGGCAACCTCAACATCGACGTGACCGACCTGGTCCACCCTGATGTGGCGGCAGTCGCAACCCTGGCCACGCGCGTGATCGGGTTGGACATCGCAGGCATCGACATCGTGACGCAAGACATCTCCAAGCCCTTGGAGCAAACAGGCGGTGCCATCATCGAGGTCAACGCAGGCCCGGGTTTGTTGATGCACATCAAACCCGCCAGCGGCCAACCGCGCCCCGTGGGCAAGGCCATCGTCGAACACTTGTTTGGGCCCAACGAATCGGGTCGCATCCCCGTGGTGGGCATTGTGGGGACGCAACAAACCGAACAAGTGTCGCAGTTGGTGGCGTGGCTGCTTCACCTGTCTGGCAAGCGCACAGGTTTGGCTTGCCAAGATGGCTTGTACATGGATCAACACCGCGTGGGCCAGCAAGACGGGCGCAGCTTTGATGTGGCCGAGCGCTTGTTGATCAACCGCGCCTTGGATGCGGCGGTGTTTGAAACCTCGCCTTTGCACATCCTCAACGAAGGCTTGCCCTACGACCGATGCCAAGTGGGTGTGGTGACCGACATGCCCGACACCAACGAGCTGCTGGTGCAACTGCACGACATTCAAACGCCCGACCAAATGCGCACCGTCGTTCGCACGCAGGTCGATTTGGTGTTGCCTACCGGTGCTGCCGTACTCAACGCCGACGATGCGGCTGTGGCTGGCTTGGCCGAACTCAGCGATGGTGAAGTGATTTTTTACAGCACAGACCTCCACAACCCCATCTTGGTGGCGCACCGCCACCAAGGCGGTCGCGCGGTCTACTGCAAAGAAGGCCATGTGGCCTTGACCCGTGGCGATCAAGAAACGCTGCTGTTTCACCTCGACCTCGAATTGATTGCACGTTTGTTGAAAAACGGCTTGCACATCACCACCCTACTGGCCACGGTGGCCTCGGCTTGGGCGCTCGACATTGCGCCCTTGCTGATTCGCGCTGGCCTGAAAAATTTTGGGCAAAAACCCCACCAAGTCGCCAAAGACGTTGCAAGGATGAATGGCTGATGGAAGTCTCTCGTATCCGCGCCCTGCGCGGTCCCAATCTCTGGTCCCGTCACACCTCCATCGAAGCCATGGTGCGCTGCGACAGCGATCACACCGATCTGAGCCAACACCCGGAGTTTGAAAACCAACTGCGGCATTTGTTCCCCGGCGTTGGCAGTCTGCGTCCAACCAACCGCAAGGCCAAGCTCAGCATGGCGCATGCGCTCGAAGCAGCCACGTTGCACCTGCAAATCGAAGCAGGTTGCCCGGTCACCTTCAGCCGCACCACGGCCACGCCTGACGAAGGCTTGTTCCAGGTGGTGGTGGAGTACACCCAAGAAGAAGTGGGCTGCTTGGCCATGAAATTGGCCCGCGAACTCTGCATGGCCGCCCTGCACAACACGCCCTTCGATGTCGATGCGGCGATTGACCAACTGCATGGCCTGGACGAAGACATTCGCCTCGGGCCCTCCACCGGCTCCATCGTGGACGCGGCCTTGGCGCGCGGCATTCCGTATCGCCGACTGACCGAAGGCAGCTTGGTGCAACTGGGCTGGGGCAGCAAACAACGACGCTTCCAAGCCGCCGAGATTGACGCCACCAGCGCCATTGCCGAGTCGATCGCGCAAGACAAAGAGCTCACCAAAAAGCTGCTGCACGCGGCCGGTGTGCCTGTGCCCTTGGGGCGTCCCGTCACCAGCGCCGAAGACGCCTGGGTTGCAGCGCAAGAAATTGGCCTGCCCGTGGTGGTCAAACCCCGCGATGGCAACCAAGGCAAAGGGGTGGCGGTGAACATCACCACCCGCGAAGGCGTGATGGAGGCCTTCACCACGGCCGCCTCGTTCCGCGAAGAAGTGCTGGTGGAGCGCTTCTTGCCTGGCAGCGACTATCGCTTGCTGGTGGTCGGCAACAAACTGGTGGCCGCTGCGCGCCGCGAACCGCCGCTGGTGGTGGGTAACGGCAAAAACACCGTGAGTGAATTGGTGGACTTGGTCAATGCCGACCCCCGCCGTGGCGAAGGACATGCCACCTCGTTGACCAAAATTCGTTTTGACGACATCGCCTTGGCGCGCATGAAAGAACAAGGCTACGACGCCGACTCCGTGCCCGCCAAGGGCGCGCGCGTGATCTTGCGCAACAACGCCAACCTGTCCACCGGCGGCACCGCCACCGATGTGACCGACGATGTACACCCCGAGGTCGCCCTGCGCGCGGTAGCCGCTGCCCAAATGGTGGGCTTGGACATTTGCGGTGTGGACGTGGTCTGCGAATCGGTGTTGCGCCCCCTCGAAGAACAAAGCGGTGGTGTGGTCGAAGTCAACGCCGCACCCGGCTTGCGCATGCACCTGAGCCCGTCATTTGGCAAAGGCCGCGATGTGGGCGAAGCCGTCATCTCCACCATGTTTCCCGATGGCGACGATGGCCGCATTCCTGTCATTGCCGTCACCGGCACCAATGGCAAAACCACCACCGTGCGCCTGACTTCGCACCTGCTGCGCGCACACGGTTTGCGCGTGGGCATGACCAACACCGATGGTGTCTATGTGAACGGCCGCCAGACCGACAGTGGCGATTGCAGCGGTCCACGCAGTGCGCGCAATGTGCTGATGCACCCCGATGTCGACGCGGCAGTGCTCGAAACCGCACGTGGCGGCATGCTGCGCGAAGGCTTGGCCTTTGACCGCTGCCAAGTGGCTGTGGTGACCAATATTGGCATGGGTGACCACCTGGGCCTGAACTACATCTCCACCGTGGAAGACCTGGCGGTCTTGAAGCGTGTGATCGTGCAAAACGTCGCCCCCTCAGGTGTGGCCGTGCTCAACGCCACCGACCCCATCGTCGCCGCCATGGCGGGTAACTGCCCAGGCCAGGTGACCTTCTTTGGTTTGGACGCACACCACCCCGTCATTGCCACCCACCGCGCCCAAGGCAAGCGCGTGCTGTTTGTAGAAGACGAGCAAATCGTGGCCATGCAAGGCAACCACTCGGTGCGCATTCCACTGTCAGAAATTCCTGTCACCCGCAGCGGGGCGATTGGCTTTCAAATTGAAAACGCCATGGCCTCCATCGCGGCAGCATGGGCCGTGGGTGTGCCGTGGCAAACCATCTGCACGGGATTGGCGACCTTTGTCAGTGACAGCCATGCGGTGCCGGGACGCTTCAACGTGTTCGACTACAAAGGTGCCACGGTGATTGCCGACTACGGCCACAACCCCGATGCCATCAAAGCGCTGGTGCAAGCCGTCACCAACCTGCCCGCCCAGCGCCGCAGCGTGGTGATCAGCGGGGCCGGTGACCGCCGCGACGATGACATCCGCGAGCAGACCCGCATCATTGGCGAGGTGTTTGACGACGTGGTGCTGTACCAAGACGCGTGTCAGCGTGGCCGTGTCGATGGCGAGGTGTTGGGCTTGCTGCGTCAAGGTTTGGAAGGCGCCAAGCGCACGACCACCATTGACGAGATTCACGGCGAGTTCTTGGCGATTGACCGGGCCATGGAGCGTTTGAACAAAGGCGATTTGTGCTTGATCTTGATTGACCAAGTGGAAGAGGCGTTGGCGCACATCACACAACGAGTGAACGCGGCTTCGGTTTAGTTTTTTTCTAGCGAACCGAGTTGTGGTGGGCCTCCCACTGCTGCTCGGTTTTTTTACTTCCTGTGAGGAGCGAGGAGCCGCAGCGGGTACTGGCTGATTGCCTTGGCGTAGCGCCATAGAACCCAAGCGCGCTACAAAACGAAACGCCAAAAATCAGAACAACGCCTTGTACTGATCCCGCAACACATTCTTCTGCACCTTTCCCATGGTGTTGCGCGGCAAAGCCTCCACCACAAAACACTTCTTCGGAATTTTGAAATTCGCCAACTGCGACTTCAAACCCGCAATCACCGAATCAGGCGACACCTGAACGCCGGGCTTGGCAATCACCACCGCCACCCCCACTTCGCCAAAGTCGGGATGCGGCACCCCCACCAACGCGCTCTCGGCCACGCCGGGCATTTCGTTGATGTAGCCCTCAATCTCGGCCGGGTACACGTTGTAGCCGCCACTGATGATCAGGTCTTTGCTGCGCCCCACGATCACCACATAACCGCGCTCGTCCACCTTGCCCACGTCGCCAGTCTTGAAGAAACCGTCGGCGGTGAACTCTTCTTTGGTTTTTTCAGGCATGCGCCAGTAGCCCGCAAACACATTGGGGCCTTTGACTTGAATGCCACCGATCTCGCCCACGGGCAAGTTGTGGCCTTGGTCGTCTTGCACCCGCAAGCTCACGCCCGGCAAAGGAAAGCCCACCGTGCCGCCACGGCGCTCGGTTTGACCGGGGTAGCGCGCATCGGCTTGGTAGGGGTTGGAGGTGAGCATGGCGGTTTCGCTCATGCCGTAGCGTTCCAAAATCGTGTGGCCCGTGCGCTGCTGCCACTCGTGGAAGGTTTCGATCAACAAGGGCGCGGAACCCGCGATGAACAAGCGCATGTGCGCAGCCTGGGCTTTCGTGAGCGTGGGCTCGGCCAGCATGCGCACATACAACGTGGGCACGCCCATGAACACCGTAGCTTCGGGCATTTTGGCGATCACCAGCTTGGGGTCGAACTTGGACATCCAAAACATCTTGCTGCCATTGAGCAAGGCGCCGTGGATGGCCACAAACAAACCGTGCACATGGAAGATGGGCAAGGCGTGAATCAGCACATCCCCTTTTTTCCAGCCCCAATAGGTTTTCAGGGTTTGCGCATTGCTCAGCAAGTTGTGGTGCGACAGCATGGCGCCTTTGCTACGCCCGGTGGTGCCACTGGTGTACAAAATCGCGGCCAAGTCATCGGCTTGGTTGTGCACCACGGTGTGTTGGTCTGGGCAATGCGCCGCACGCTCGAGCAAGGTGCCGGTGCGGTCGTCGTTCAAGGTGAATACGTGGGCCGTGCCCGCTTTGAAGGCAATCTTGCTGACCCAGCCAAAGTTAGGCCCACTGCACACCACCACCGAAGGTTCGGCGTTGCCCACGAAGTACTCGATCTCGGCGCTTTGGTAGGCCGTGTTGAGTGGCAAAAACACCAGCCCTGCGCGCAAGGTGGCGAGGTACAGCATCATGGCTTCGACCGACTTCTCCACCTGCACCGCCACGCGTGCACCGCGCGGCAGTTTGAGCGAGGTCAGCAAATTGGCCATCATGGCGCTGGCACGGTCGAGGTCGCGCCAGCTGTAACACAGACCGTCTTCGGTCTCGACGGCGGTGGCATTCAAGTCAGAGGGAAAGGCGGCGCGCAGGGCCGCGAACAGGTTGTGGTTCATCACTTTTTTTCCGGGAAATCGAGAGTCGTTCAGTCAAGGTTCAATCGAGCTTGGCGCCAGAGGCTTTCACCACCGCAGCCCAACGTTTGATTTCGTTGCTCACAAAGGTGCCAAATTGCCCGCCGGTGGTGTTGGGGAATTCAGCGCCGTTTTGTGACCACGCCAATTTGATGTCGTCCGCCGCAGAGGCTTTGCGCACCTCTTCGATGACACGCGCTTGCACTTCAGTGGGTGTGCCTTTGGGTGCCCACAGACCGTACCAGGTGGTGACGGTGTAGTCGGGCAAGCCCAGCTCAGCGGCGCAGGGCACATCGGGGAAGGCCGCGTTGCGTTTGTTGCCCGACACCATGAGGGCTTTGATGCGCCCGCCCTTGATGTGTTGGGCCGAAGAGCCCAGACCATCAAACATCATGTCCACATTGCCGGCAATCAGGTCTTGCAAGGCCGGGCCTGCACCGCGGTAGGGAATGTGGGTGATGAAGGTTTTGGTTTGCAACTTGAACAACTCACCCGCCAAGTGGTGCGAGGTGCCGCCACCGGCCGAGCCAAAGTTCAAACGACCGGGGTTGCTACGCACTTGGGCCATGAAGGCTTTGTAGTCGCCCGGAATTTTTTTCGGGTTCACCACCAGCACTTGCGGCACCACGGCCATCAAGGCCAAGGGCACAAAGTCGCGCTCCAAGTCGTAGTCGAGCTTGGGGTACATGGCGGGCGCGATCGAGTGATGCACCGCACCCATGAACAAGGTGTAGCCATCGGGCGCTGCTTTGGCTGCCAAACCCGCGCCCAAGTTACCCCCCGCACCACCACGGTTGTCAATCACCAAGGTCTTGCCTGTTTGCTTGGCAAACTGGGCCGAGAAAGGCCGTGCAAACGCGTCGGTGCCGCCGCCTGCTGGGAACGGCACCACCATGCTCACGGGTTTGCTGGGCCAGTTGGGGTCGGCTTGTGCGCCAACGCTGCAAGCGGCCAACCCTGCGCCGGCCCAGCGCAGCACCTCACGGCGCGACGAAACAACCGACGGTGTCTGTGTGAACTTCATGCGTGTCTCCCTCGTTGTTTTAAAGGCTGTCATGAGAAATAAAGGTCTTGCACGTCACCCGATGCGGGCGATTCGCCTTTTTCCAATTGCGCGCGGTTTTTATCGATGCGCTTCAAGTCATACAGGTAGTTCACCATCAAACCATGCGACTGCTTGAGGCCTTTGGGCGAGGCATCGGCAAACCAGTTGATGCGTTCAATGCGTGCCCCATTGCCAAGGTGAAAGCGAGCCACAGGGTCGAGCACCTGTTCGTCTTTTCGCTCACAGCCAAGGTAGTGTGCCGCACAACGCATGAGAAACAAGCGCAAAGGCGACTTCAAAGACAAAGCTTCGAGCAACAAAGGTTGGTCAATGGCCGCCAGCACATGGGTGGCCGTGGGTGGCTCAAAACTTAACTCCCGGCCCAAGGCCGAGAGCTCTTTCTCGCTCATGCGGGCCAACAGGCTGTCCACGTTCTTGGCCAGCCAAGGCCGCAAGCCGGGAATCGGCGACAAGGTGGCAAAGGTTTTGAGTTTGGGAAATTCAGCACGCAAGGTTTCCACCACGCGCTTGATCAGCGAGTCGCCAAAGCTCACACCGCGCAAGCCCGCTTGTGTGTTGCTGATGGAGTAAAAAATCGCCACGCTGGACTTTTGCAAATCTTCGGGTGCGGCACCTTCGTCGAGCAAGGGCGCGATGTTGTCAGAGATCTCATGGAGCAAAGCCACTTCGACAAAAATCAAGGGCTCGTTGGGCAGGCTCGGGTGAAAGAAGCCATAGCAACGACGGTCGCTGTCCAAACGGTTTTTCAAGTCGGCCCAGCTGCGGATGTCGTGCACGGCCTCGTATTTGATGAGCTTTTCCACCAATGACGCGGGCGAATCCCAGCTGATGGTGCGCAGCTCTAAAAACGCCACATCGAACCAAGTGGAGAACAGATTCTCCAGCTCGGCATCGAGCGCCAACAACCGTTTGTTGGCTTTGAGTTGGGGCAGCAACTCGGCGCGCAAATCCACCAAAAAACGCATGCCACCGGGGTAGGCAGCAAAGCGTTGCAACAAGCGCGTGCGTGGCGACACCAGTGCACGGCGCAGGCGAATCTCGGCCTGGCCTTCGTCCACCGTGCCCAAGGCTGCGTCATAGCCGTCACGCGCAGCACGCACTTTGACCGCATCGGGGCCAAATTGCTCGCTGATCAACAGCCACAAATCTTGTCGCTCATTGGTGGGGGCCAAGGCGTACCAGTCGGCCAAGGCCTTGGCGCGGCGTCCGCCTTCGACCTCGCTCACACGCGGGTCGACCACCGCTTGCAACAGGGTCAGGGTACGACGCAAAGAGCGTGGGGAGAGGGCTTCTTTTTGCTGGCGCACCGTGGCGTCTAGGCGCTCGCGGGTCGAGCGGTCTTGGACTTGGGTGGGCTCACTCGCTGGCGCTGAGTTGCGCAACAGGTTGAGTTTGCTGCTGAGCCAAGTGCTTGCATTCATGGTGCCCCCAACTCCTGAGATGCATTCGACGCGGGACGCAACGATTGCCACAACAGCCACACCCCCACAGCCACCATGGGCACACACAACCACTGGCCCATGCTCATGTTGAGCGCCAACAGACCCAAGTGGGCATCAGGTTCGCGAAAGTACTCGGCCATGAAGCGCAAACTGCCATAGCCGATCATGAACACACCCGAGACGGCGCCCACCGGACGGGGCTTGCGGGCATACAGCCACAACACCACAAACAACAACAAGCCTTCGCCCAAAAATTGGTAGACCTGCGAGGGATGGCGGGGCATCCAACTGCCACTTTGCGGAAACACCATCGCCCAGGGCAGGGCCGGATCGGCAGCCCGCCCCCACAGTTCGCCATTGATGAAATTGCCCACGCGACCCGCAGCCAAACCGGTGGGCACACACGGCGCGATGAAATCAGTCACCCACAGCCAGGGCCGCTGGCGATGCCAGGCAAACACCGCGGTCGCCACAAACACACCCAACATGCCGCCGTGAAAGCTCATGCCGCCTTGCCACAAGGCCAACACTTCCAACGGGTGCTCGGCGTAATAACCGGGCTTGTAGAACACGCAATAGCCGATGCGACCACCCAACACCACACCCATCACGCCATAAAACAAGATGTCTTCGATGTCTTGCCGCGACCACCGGCCCAAGGCCACCTCCTGGGCATAAGGCGCATGTGTCAAACGCACACGCGCCAAGCCCACAAACAAGGCAAACGCGGCCAAGTAGGTCAAACCGTACCAATGGACGGCCAAGGGACCCAATTGCAGGGCGACAGGATCGATCGAGGGGTGCATCAACATGGGGTCGATTGTGCCCGCCCCAAGAGCCCCTTCAGACGGCGGGTAAACTGCAGGGCTCACGACCTAAACAGAGACACCATGGACAGCAAAACCATCAAAATCAACCGTCGTTCGGCCAACATCACCGAGGGCAAATCGCGTGCGCCCAACCGCTCCATGTATTACGGCATGGGCTACCAAGAGAGCGACTTTGGCAAACCCATGATTGGCGTGGCCAACGGTCACAGCACCATCACCCCGTGCAACAGCGGTTTGCAAAAGTTGGCCGACGCCGCCGTGGCCGCGATTGAAGCTGCGGGTGGCAATGCGCAAATTTTTGGCACCCCCACGATTTCGGACGGCATGGCCATGGGCACAGAAGGCATGAAGTACTCGCTGGTGAGCCGCGAAGTGATTTCCGACTGCATCGAGACCTGCGTGCAAGGCCAGTGGATGGACGGCGTGCTGGTGGTCGGCGGTTGCGACAAAAACATGCCCGGCGGCATGATGGGCATGTTGCGCGCCAACGTGCCCGCCATCTATGTGTATGGCGGCACCATCTTGCCAGGACGCTACAAAGACCAAGACCTCAACATCGTGAGCGTGTTTGAAGCGGTGGGCGAAAACGCCGCCGGCAAGTTGAGCGACGAAGACCTGCGCCAAATCGAAATGCGCGCCATTCCCGGCACTGGGTCGTGCGGCGGCATGTACACCGCCAACACCATGTCCTCGGCCTTTGAAGCGCTGGGCATGTCGCTGCCCTACTCGTCGACCATGGCCAACCCCCACGACGAAAAGATGAACTCGGCCCAAGAGTCGGCCAAGGTGCTGATCGAAGCCGTCAAAAAAGACCTCAAGCCTCGTGACATCGTCACCAAGAAGTCGCTGGAAAACGCCGTGGCCGTGATCATGGCCACCGGTGGCTCGACCAACGCGGTGCTGCACTTTTTGGCCATTGCCCATGCCGCTGGCGTGGATTGGACCATCGACGACTTTGAGCGCGTGCGCCGCAAAGTGCCCGTCATCTGCGACTTGAAGCCCAGCGGTAAATACCTGGCCGTTGACCTGCACAACGCCGGCGGCATCCCACAAGTGATGAAGACCTTGTTGGCCGCAGGTCTGCTGCACGGCGACTGCATCACCATCACCGGCAAAACCATTGCAGAAACTCTGCAGGACATTCCCGATGTGCCGCGCGCTGACCAAGACGTGATCCGCCCCATCAGCAACCCCATGTACGCCGAAGGCCACCTGGCGGTGCTCAAAGGCAATCTGTCACCCGAAGGCGCCGTGGCCAAAATCACCGGCCTGAAGAACCCCGTCATCACCGGCCCAGCCCGCGTGTTTGACGACGAACAGTCAGCCCTCAAAGCCATCCTGGACGGCAAGATCAAAGCCGGCGACGTGATGGTCTTGCGCTACCTCGGCCCCAAAGGCGGCCCCGGTATGCCCGAAATGCTGGCCCCCACCGGCGCCTTGATTGGTGCTGGCTTGGGCGAAAGCGTGGGTCTGATCACCGACGGCCGCTTCTCGGGCGGTACTTGGGGCATGGTGGTGGGCCACGTGGCCCCCGAAGCCGCTGCGGGCGGCAACATCGCTTTTGTCCATGAGGGCGATTCGATCACCATCGATGCGCGCCAACTGCTGCTGCAACTCAACATCGACGACGCTACCCTGGCCCAACGCAAAGTGGGCTGGAAAGCACCCGCACCTCGCTACACCCGAGGCGTGCAAGCCAAGTTTGCCTTCAACGCCTCCAGCGCCAGCAAAGGTGCGGTGCTCGACGACTACTGACCACTCCTCTTGAACTTGATATCGAAAGACACGCCATGAAAAGCGCTCTGTTTGCTTTGCTCTGCACCGCCACCCTGTCAGCCCCCGTTCTGGCCGACCAAGCCTTGGCCACGTCCAAAAACTGCATGGCTTGCCACGCACTCGACCGCAAGCTGGTGGGCCCGTCCTACAAAGATGTGGCCGCCAAATACGCTGGCGACGCATCGGCGCTGGACAAGCTGGCCCACAAGATTCAAAAAGGGGGTGCGGGCACCTGGGGCCCTGTGCCCATGCCCGCCAACCCACAAGTCAACGATGCCGAGGCCCACAAGCTGGCCGCTTGGGTCTTGACCGTCAAATAAGCCCACAGGAGTTGGAACACCATGAGCACGATTCGCCAAGAAGACCTGATTGAGTCGGTCGCTGCGGCACTGCAGTACATCAGCTATTACCACCCCGCCGACTACATTGCCCACTTGGCCCGCGCTTACGAGCGCGAGCAAAGCCCGGCCGCCAAAGACGCGATTGCACAAATCTTGACCAACAGCAAGATGAGCGCCACGGGCCACCGGCCTATTTGCCAAGACACCGGCATCGTGAACGTGTTCTTGAAAATTGGCATGGATGTGCGCTGGGAAGGCTTCAGCGGCAGCGTGGAAGACGCCATCAACGAAGGCGTGCGCCGTGGCTACAACCACCCCGACAACATGCTGCGTGCATCGGTCGTGGCAGACCCACAGTTCGCTCGCAAGAACACCAAAGACAACACACCCGCGGTGATCTTCACCGAACTCGTGGCCGGCGACAAAGTGGACGTGACCGTGGCCGCCAAGGGTGGCGGCAGCGAAAACAAATCCAAGATGTACATGCTCAACCCCAGCGACAGCGTGGTCGACTGGGTGCTCAAAACCGTGCCCACCATGGGCGCCGGTTGGTGTCCTCCGGGCATGCTGGGCATTGGCATTGGCGGCACCGCCGAAAAAGCGGTGCTGATGGCCAAAGAAAGCCTGATGGACGACCTGGACATGTACCAACTGCTGGAGAAATCCAGCCAAGGCGACAAGCTCAGCCAAGTCGACGAATTGCGGTTGGAGCTCTACACCAAGGTCAATGCCCTGGGCATTGGTGCGCAAGGCTTGGGCGGCTTGACCACCGTGCTGGACGTGAAGATCAAGATGTACCCCACCCATGCGGCCAGCAAGCCGATCGCCATGATCCCCAACTGCGCTGCCACGCGCCACGCACACTTTGTGATGGATGGCTCGGGCCCGGTCTACCTCACCCCTCCCTCGCTGGATCTGTGGCCCAACGTGAACTGGACGCCTGACACGCAAAAGAGCAAACGGGTCGACCTCAACACCTTGACCAAAGACGAAGTGGCCAGTTGGAAGCCTGGCCAAACCTTGCTGCTCAACGGCAAGATGCTGACCGGTCGCGACGCTGCCCACAAACGCATCCAAGACATGTTGTCCAAAGGCGAGAAGCTGCCCGTGGACTTCACCAACCGCGTGATCTATTACGTCGGCCCCGTCGACCCGGTCGGCGACGAAGCCGTGGGCCCTGCTGGCCCCACCACGGCCACCCGCATGGACAAGTTCACCGAGATGATGCTGGCGCAAACTGGCTTGATCTCGATGGTGGGCAAAGCCGAGCGCGGCCCCACTGCCATTGAAGCCATCAAAAAGCACAAGTCGGCTTACCTGATGGCCGTAGGCGGCGCCGCCTATTTGGTCTCCAAAGCCATCAAACACGCCGAAGTGGTGGGCTTTGCCGACCTCGGCATGGAAGCCATTTACGAGTTTGATGTGGTCGACATGCCCGTCACGGTGGCGGTCGATGCAGGCGGTACCAGCGCCCACATCACCGGCCCGGCCGAATGGGAAAAACGCATTGCCACCGGTGAGTTCAAGGGCATTGAGGTGAAGGCGGGCTGAGCAAGCCCCGGCTGCGGCGACTTTTCAGTCATCCTCAACCGGGTGCCGCAGCAGCCTCCAACCACATGGCATCAATGTCGCTGAGCTTGGTTGGATCAAACTCGTGCGCTTTCTCCCAATAGCGCCCAGACGGAACCATGTAGGCCAGGTCTTTCTCTGCCTGCAACGCGCGTTGGACGGCTGTTGCATCCAATGGATGGACGCCCCAACCGCCATGCGCGGTTTCATTCCATGACATGTCATCGATAGAGGCCCGAGGAAACAACAACCTGGACTCGGGCAATTCGGACAAATTCACCACCGCGCAGGCCTGTGACTGTGCCATGGCCATCAAACGAACCGACTTGGCCTCTAACGACTGCAAGGTGATGTCTTGACGCAAGGGGTCAGCTCGGCCTTGACCATAAAAGTGGGTGCGCTGTCCCTGCTCTGCCACATAAACCATGTCACATCCTAAAAAAGCCAAGACCTTAGGCTTCAAGGCCCCCAGCGCCCAATAACCCGCGGTGAAAGCCATGGTGCCACCTGCATAGACAAATCCACCATAGCGATTTTGCTGGGGCACGAAATCGCCCGCATCAATCAGCTGCTTGGTCGGCCGATCCGCTTGAGGCGGCATCCGCTCAAGCGGAAAGTCTTCGGGATAAATCAAGTAATCCCAGTCTTCGGTGACCTGCCACGCATTGTTGATGGCCACGCAACTGGAGAAGACCGACAAATCCCACTGTTTCGCCTTGACCGCGTCAGGCGCACTGCCAATGATCAACACACAATTCAAAGAATGAGCCACTCAATATCCAGACAAAAATGCCCGATGCGTGTCGTGCACACATCAAGCGGGTGATGGTTTGTTTCAAATTCGCTGTTTGATTGAGACACAGCGAGGTGACAGTTCAGTGAATGCCGTCACTGTCTTTGTCGTGCGACCCGGATGAAAAAAGGCCTCAGGTGAGGCCTTTTGGATGGCTCAGTGCAAATGCCGTGGCTTGCGCCCGCCATGGCCTGAACCACCATGGCCACCACCATTGCCACGCGGTGGTTTGCCCAAATCGAGCGAGTTGACCAAGTTGTCAAAGCGCTGCGAAAACAATTTATCGATCTCATCGACCACACCGCTGAGCTCAGAGCCGTCGAAGTGACGCTCCATCAAATGAATCACATCATTGACCAACATGTCGCGCTGAGCTTGCATGATGTCAGCTGGTGTGGGGCCCACAAATAGCATCACAAAGTCGTCTTTGGCGTCTTCGCCCGAAGGGTCTTCTTCGTCTTCAAACTGATTGTCGTAGAAGGTCACCTCAATGGCTGCACCGGCGGCAGTGAGCTCATTCAAGCTCATGCACATTTCGTCCAAGCTTTGGCGGAAATCGTCATCACCTGGAACGGTCCAACACATTTGCAACATGTGCTCTTGGGCATCGAGTCGGATACCAGGTTCTTCAGGGTAGGCGCTGGTCGCGCCGTCTTCGAGGGACAAAGCACCGGCGTACTGCCACAGGGGGCGCAAGGCCTCTTGCAATTGATTCAACCCCACATCGGTGCGCAAGGGCACTTGTCCGTGCACATGAATTTCATACGCGGCGTTGTAACGTGCCATGACGAAACTCCTTCTTTGGTGCCTGTGTCAACGATTGGTGCCCGAGACCGGAATCGAACCGGTACGCCCCTTACGGAAAGCGAGAGATTTTAAGTCTCTTGTGTCTACCTATTTCACCACTCGGGCGGCATTTTTGTGTCTTCTGAACTCTGTTCCCATTTTAGCGCTGACAACAAGTCGACCTATTTTTTTCGCATCAATAACACTTATTTACCAATCGTAAGTGATGAGGTGGACCGTCATCTCTTATCGTTAAAGTAAGGGGCTTGTGCAATGTCGCACAACAACTTTTTTTCAGACTCAGAACATGAACACAGCGACCACTCCATCTGAAGCAGAAAAAGGCCTTTGGGCCAACATTTTCAAAAACCCTGCCTCCCAAGCATTCAAAACTTGGGTGGCCATCATCAATTTTTGGATTTTTGTTTCTTGTGTCTTCTTGGCAGGCGAAACCGTCGAGCCTTACGCCACCACACATGCCAAGTTGTTTGACATGGTGGAGATCACCGCTGTGATTTTTTTCACCATTGACTACTTGGGCAACCTTTATTACTCAACAAACCGACTGAAGTACTTCTTCAGCTTTTGGGGCTTGGTCGACTTGATCTCTATCGTGCCCACCTACTTGAGTCTGTTGAATTTGACCGCCTTGCAGGGCACCAAGGTGTTTCGTATCTTGCGCGTGGTGCGGGTGTTGCGGGTGCTCAAAATGGCACGCATTGCATTGCAGCAACTCGAGCACAAGATTGAAGCCAGCAACCCCATCCTGACCAACCTCAAGATTTATTTCATTGCCCTGTTCTCTGTGGTGATGATCTCCAGCACCTTGATGTACTACGTCGAAGGCGACTTGTACTCTGCCGAAGCCATCGCCCATGGCCAAGCCAAGTTGGATGAGCAAATCAAAGCCACGCCCTTGCCTGCTGATGCGCCACCCGAAGCCTCCAAGTTCATGCCCACGGACCCCATGAGTGGCAACCCCATTCCTGAAGACAAACGCTTCTTCACCTCCATTCCGGCGGCCATGTGGTGGTGCATGGTGACCTTGACCACCACCGGTTATGGCGACATGTTCCCACTCACCTTTTGGGGGCGCGTGATTGCAGCAGCCACCATGTTGATGGGCTTGGTTCTGTTTGGTATTTTGTTGAACATTGTGGGCAAAACCATCATGGTGCTGCTGTTTGGCGAGCACATCACGGCAGCAGAGGACACGCCCGCAACGCGGGAAGGCATCTTGCGCATGATGGTGGATCGCAAGTGGATCACAGAGCACCGCGCCTATGAGATTGAACTCATGTCGGAAGAAGACATCAAAGACAAGTTCAAAAACGTTTAACGCATTCTGGAACCCCCACCATGTCCAAGAAATTACTCCCATTTTTTGCAGCGTGCGCGCTTGGCGTGTCACTGACGGCCAGCTTGGCCGCCGACAAAAAAGACGCGCCAGCGGCTGACCCCGTGGTGAAGAAGTCTGACTCTGGTATTTGCCATGACAAATCGAGTCCCTCGTTTGGCAACACCAAGAAGTTCACGGCGTTTGCGTCGCTGGATGAGTGTGTCAAAAGCGGTGGCAAGCTGCCAGCAGGTGCAGCCGCACCTGCTGCCGACCCGGTGAAAAAATCGGAGTCCGGCATATGCCATGACAAGTCGAGCCCCCATTACGAACGCACCAAGAAGTTCACCGAATTCAAGACGGTGGATGAATGTGTGAAGAGTGGCGGCAAGTTGCCGAAATAATCCCAGCGCGAGACCCAAAGAAAAAGCCCCTAGAACTCTGTTCTAGGGGCTTTTGTATTGGAGCGGGAAACGAGGCTCGAACTCGCGACCTCAACCTTGGCAAGGTTGCGCTCTACCAACTGAGCTATTCCCGCGTGCAGTTTGAATTGCAAGACGGCATTGTAGGTGAAATAGGCCGGCATTTTGAATGCCATTCAAAAAATTAACGCTTCATCGCACTGCGCTTGCACTGGTTAAGCTCAAACCATGACAGCCCACACACCTGCGCCCAACGCCAGCACCCAAGTCGGCCCGTGGTGGACCAACCCAGACACACTCAAAACAGCGACCCTCGACCATGAAGGGCTCAGCAGCCAACAAGCGGCAGACTTGCTGATCCGCTTTGGCGCCAACGTATTTCGACCAGACCCACACCACACGCTGGTGCGCGCTTTTGCATCGCGTTTCAAAAACCCTCTGGTGGTGGTGTTGCTGCTGGCCAGTTCGGTGTCGGCCATGACTGGCGAAGTGACCAACTTTGCCATCATCAGCGGCATCGTGTTGCTGAGTGTGACGCTTGATTTTGTTCAAGAGTTTCGTGCCAACGCGGCTGCTGACAAGCTGCGTCAGTCGGTGTCAGTTCGCGCCAAGGTGTTGCGAGATGGCCAGTCACTGAGCATCCCCTTGCGAGAGCTGGTGCCTGGCGATGTAGCCCTGCTGCAAGCGGGTGACTTGATTCCTGCGGATGCCTTGGTGCTGGAAGCGCGTGATTTTTTTATCAATCAATCGCTCTTGACGGGCGAAGCCTTTCCGGTTGAAAAACATGCGCCCATGCCCAACGCTGCAGCCACCGAGATGCAAGAAGCCATGTATGCGGTCTTCATGGGTTCGTCGGTGGTGGGTGGAAGCGCCAAGGTGCGGGTGATGGCCACAGGTGGCGCCACGGCCATGGGTGAAATCGCCGACAGTCTGCAAAAGCCCACACATGCTTCTTCGTTTGAATTGGGCACGCGACGCTTTGGCATGTTGATCATGTGGTTGACGGTGGTCATGGTGTTGTTTGTGCTGTTGGTCAATGCGTGGTTTCACAGGCCATGGCTGGAATCGTTCTTGTTTGCCGTGGCCTTGGCCGTGGGTTTGACGCCCGAGTTGCTGCCCATGGTGGTGTCGGTCACCCTTGCACGCGGCGCGATTCGCTTGTCAAAGCTGCAAATGATTGTGAAGCGGCAAACCGCGATTCAAGATTTGGGCTCCATGGATGTGCTGTGCACCGACAAAACAGGCACGCTGACCGAAGCCAAAATTCAGCTCGAGCGCCACATCAATGTGCAGGGCCAAGACAGCGCGCATGTGTTGACCTTGGCCTACTTGAACAGCGTGTTTGAGACGGGACTCAAAAGCCCCTTGGACGAAGCGATTTTGTCCGCTACCCGCGAAGACGTCGGCGCATGGACCAAGGTGGATGAAATACCGTTTGACTTTGAGCGCCGCTGTGTCTCGGTCTTGATCGACGATGGCCACAAACGCTGGTTGGTGGTGAAGGGCGCAGCAGAAGAAATGCTGCGGTTGTGCACCGCATGTGAGGTCGAAGACTCACAACAAACGCTCGACGACAACGCCCGGCAAGCCGTTCAAGCGCGCTACCTCGCGCTGGAGGCCGATGGCCTGCGGGTGCTGGGCATTGCCTGGCGCGAAGTACCCAGAGACCATGCACACGCTGGGGTGAACGACGAATCGGAGTTGGTGCTGGCAGGATTTGTGGCCTTTCTCGACCCACCCAAAGCCAGCGCGGCCAGCGCATTGGCCGAGTTGCAGCGGGTGGGCGTGGCCATCAAGGTGGTCACAGGTGACAGCCATTGGGTGACCCAGCATGTGTGCACGCAATTGGGACTGGCGGTCACCGGCGTGTTGACCGGCAAAGAGATCGAGCAACTCGACCAACCTGCCTTGCAGCGGCGTGTTCTGACCGCCAATTTGTTTTGTCGCGTCAACCCGGGACAAAAGCAACGGGTGATTGAGGCCCTGAAAGCCTCTGGCCATGTGGTGGGCTACATGGGAGACGGCATCAACGATGCGCCCTCTTTGCATTCTGCCGATGTGGGGCTGTCGGTCGATTCAGCGGTGGATGTGGCCAAAGCCGCAGCAGATATCATTTTGTTGAAACAAGATTTGAATGTGCTGCATGCCGGCGTGCTGGAGGGACGACGCACGTTTGGCAACATCATGAAATACATCATGATGGGCACCAGCTCCAACTTTGGCAACATGTTCAGCATGGCAGGCGCTGCCTTGTTTTTGCCTTTCTTGCCCATGCTGCCGACGCAAATTTTGCTGAACAATATTTTGTACGACGTGTCTGAAGTCCCGATTCCCATGGACGAGGTCGATGCGCAAGAAACCGCCCTGCCCCGTGTGTTGGATTTGAACTTCATCCGCACCTTCATGCTGGTGATCGGCCCGGTCAGCTCTGTGTTTGATTTCTTGACCTTTTATGTGTTGCTTGAAGTGCTGCACGCCGAGCAGGCCCTGTTTCAAACCGGCTGGTTTGTGGAGTCGCTGTGCACGCAGGTGTTGGTGATTTTTGTCATCCGCACGCGGGGCAACCCCTTCAAGAGCCGGCCTCATCCCGCGCTGGCGATCACCTCACTCATGGTGGTGGCCATCAGCGTTGCGCTACCGCTCACACCTTGGGGTGCGCGTCTGGGCTTTGTGGCGCCGCCAGCGTTCTTCTATGGCGTGTTGGCAGCCATGGTGCTGGCTTATTTGTGCATGGTGGAGTTGGCCAAGCGTGCGTTTTACGCGTGGTGGTCGCGCCGCACCCTCTCACGCGCGTGAGGGCAGCCAACGTCGCCAGACATGCCCCAGCAAGAGCGCAGGCAAAGCGAGCCCCAACCAGCCGTGCAGCTCAGAAACACTGTCGTGCAGACGTGCCGGACCATACAGCAACAACAACCCTGCTGCCGCCACACAGCACAAAGCCACCCAGCTGACCAAGCCCCAGGCCCAGTGCGCCAGAGCCTCGCGACGCTGCCAAATGAGCCGCAGATGCGGCCACAGCCCACGACCACACAACACGCACATCAGCCAAGTCACCACACCGTGCACCACCACAGCGCCATGACGGATGTCTTGTTGCCACTCGTCGAGCGTCATCAGCGCGTCCGCAGGCCAACCCAACAGCACCACCCCACTGCCCCACATGCCCAGCATGGCCGCCACCATCCAACGCCACGTGGCACGACTCCAACCCGCCATGTGTTTGGAACTTTTCATCGGCTTCTCCACATGCGCGCGCCGCACTGGCGTAAATGGGGTCGCAAGGACGGACACAACAGTGAGGACTGGAGGGCCCATTTGGTGAGCACGTCAGCCGTCATGCAATCGTGGGCACGCACCGTGGCGCTTTGCCACACAGACATGGCACGGAGTCGACCCAGGGATGCCACGAACTCTGGATTGCGCAGGCCCGCCACAGAGGTCGCGAGCGCACCACACACCAAGTGGCGCAACACGGGCACGCGGCCATCGCGCACCGATTGGCGGGCATGACGCACGTCGATGCGCCATGCATGTGCGCCGATGGCTCGCATGTCTCCCCCGGCGTTGACCAAAGCAGACGTGATGCCATGCGCACGCAAAGCGGCAATGGCTTGATCGACCGCATACCCTTTGGCGATGCCACCCACATCCAAGCCCAGGGGGTGCGCCACCTGCACCTGATCGGCAGACACAACATGCAGGGTGTGAATGCTGTCACGGCCGCCATGGGGCGTGGCACACAAGCCCGGTCGCAGGCCAAGGCCAGACAAGTGACCGGCGGCCACGCAGGGATCAAACGCACCACCGGAGACACGCTGCCAGTGTTGTGCAATGCGAATCACATGGACCGTGTGAGGGTCCAGCCTCAGCAACGCACCCGCACGCGCTTGGCTCAGGCGTGCCAGATCCGACTGCGGATCGTGCGCACTCATGACGCGTCCGATGTGCGCCATGGCAGCAAAGGCCGCCTCCATCGCCACGTGCGCTGCGGCTGCGCCACCGTCATTTGGCGCATCCTCAGCACAGCGCACCTGGATCGACACCAGGGTACCCAAGAGGGCTCGCGCACCTTGCCACAGCACGTCAGGCCCCCAACTTCACCAACGGCAGCAGGGTCAACAAGGCACTGAGTCGCTGTACGCCCTCGGTCACATGCTGGCATGACAAGGTGGCGCCCGAGATGTTGCGAATGTCATCGCCAAACCGCAGCTGCGCAGGCCCTTTGCGTCCCGCGAACTGCTGTCGCCAAGCCGGGTTGCGAATCTCTGCGCCATGAGACTCGCGGTAGGCCGTGATTTCCATGCCACTGACAGCCCCCGACACATGGAAGCCCACCACGTAGTCAATGGTGTCGTATTTGCCAATCACCCGATCGGCCATGCCCCAGCCCAGCGTGCGCTCAGAAGCGCTGGCCTGCCAACACTGCGGATTGAAGCCTCGCGGAATTCGCGTTTGGCTGCTCTGTGCCACAGCGCTCAGCAAGGCATCGCTCCAAGCAATGGGCAATGGGGAGAAGGTTTGGGCGGTTGGCAACACCCAACGCAGCGCCTGGTCCACACTCATGAACTCTGCGGCAAATGACGATGCAGCAGACAGCACAAGACCGCCTAGGCTGGCTTGGCCCATGCGCTGCAGCAGCAGACGTCGAGAAATCGGGGGCTGTCGCATGTTCAAAAGTGAAAGCCCACGCCCATGTTGAGTTTGTCCAAAGCGCTGTTGTTGAGGTAGCGCTGGGTGTCGACTTTGAGCACCACCTGCGGGTGGAGGTAATAGCTTGCACCCACGGTCCAGACCCGGGTGTCTGGCTCAATGCGCGGCGCCAGACCCGTGGGCACGCCTGAGAAACCCAGCGCGGTGTTGAGTTTTTCATAACGCACAAAAGGCACTAGGCTGTAGTCGCCCTGATTCCAAACACGGTAGGCCGCTTGGCCATACCAACCTCGAAATTGGTTGGGCACGGGGTTGCTCATGCCCAACGACGTGGCATTGAAAGCGCTGACATCGTGAAAGCGCCCCGAAGCCGCCAGCGTCGACACATCCCATCGCCCCGACTGCCAACGGCCATGCACCTCGGCCAAGGTCACGCTGGCACTGGGCGAGGCGATATCCGGCTGCTTTTGCCCGACACCGCCGTTGTACAAACTACCGCCCAGGTTGACCCCAGGAAGTCCGTCGTAATTGAGAGCGCCATAGGTGGCCAAGGTGGCCGCCTTGGCTTGCTGGCCTTCTTGATGCATGGCACCCAAGGGTGAGGCTTGGGTGTCGCTGCTGTCGGTTGACCATTTTTTCAGGTCAAAGCCAGTGACCACACCCGCATCCCAACGCACCCCAGAGGCATACCTACCGCGCAGACCCACACCCAATTCACGCCAGGTGCTGGGGATGATGGCGGTCTCCACCAGATTGCGGTGAACACCGTAGTAACGCGTGGGCTCGTGCGTTTCATTCATATAGCCCACGGGCAACAGAAACAGGCCCACCTTGGCGCTGAGACGGTCGTTGATGTCGTGTTCGATGTAGAGCTGCTCAAAAGCCACCTCACCTTGGTCGCTGGCAGACACCACGGCGTTTTCAATTTCCAATTCAGCCGCCATGCGGGTGCGGTCATTGAAACGATAGGCAAAGCCCAACACGCCCCGGCGGGCAGTAGCCACCGCACCTGCGGCATTGCCGCGCGGGCGACTCATGTTGAGCTCGCCGTAACCGAACAAACTCACGCCACTGGCAGACGCATCGTTGGCGGCCAGGGCCATCGGGGGGTCCTGACGAGAACTTGCGTCGAGCGATTGCACAGTAGGCCAATTCGCAGCTTGCGCAACGGCAGCGGATGGCGCGGCAAGCGCAGGGGTCAGCGCGGCGGCGGTGGCGGTGGCGGTGGCGGTGGCGGTGGCGGGCGGAGCGGTCTGGGCCTGTGGCTGCGTTTGCTGCCGCTTGACTTCGTTCAATTCAGCACGCAAGACACGCAAGTCCTCGCGCAATTGACGCAGCTCCTGCACCAGTTCGGAGGAAGTTTGCGACTGAGCAGGGCCACACCCTGCAAGGGCAGCCACGGCGATGCACGTCATCGTGAACGGGCGCAGTGAAAAGTGGGACATGGATCAATCTTTCAAAAATTGCCTCAAGGCGCGAAAAAACCATCGGTCAACGTGGCCAGGAAAGCCAGCAGATCGTCTATCTCAGCGTCCCCCAAGGCAGCGGCTTGACCGCGCATTCGGTTGTAAGGCGCTTCGGTGACATTGACATTGCCACGCAGCAAACTGGGCAAATCGTTGTAAACCACCAAATTGCCAAGGGGGTCTTCGGGGTACCAAAGCTGCGGCTGGGTGTCACGCGATAGATAGAACTGAATCGCTTGGCGCAGGCTGTTGAATTGACCGTTGTGAAAAAACCGTTTTCGCAATGCCACATTGCGCAGGCTGGGTACCTTGAACGCGCCACACACATCCGAACGCGTGCGCAAGTCGACGCGCGTGGGGCCGCACAGCCCCATGTCAAAGAATGTGGCATCGCTGTTGTTGGCAATGGCGTTGTTGCGTGGCACGCCCAAACTGTCATAGCTGAAGTCCGTGAACAGCGCTGCCGGTGCGTTGTTGGCTGGGGTGCTGGGATGACACGCGGCGCAATTGCCTTTGTCCGCCCTGTTGAACCAGGCCAAACCACGCAGCTCTTGCGTTGTGAATGTCGCCTTGCCTGCATTCACCGCGTCGAATTTGCTGGAGAAAGAAGCGAAGTCCACATCCTCTTGCTGATAGCGTGCCAAGGCATGCTGGACGCGGTCGAAGGCCAGCTCTGGGGTGTTGAAGATGTCAGCGCCAAACACCTGTTTGAACTTGGCCGCATAAGACGCAGCGGCAATTTTTTGCACCACATCGCTGACGCTGGCGTTGGCCATCTCGTGGTCGTTGAGCAAAGGGCCTCGTGCCTGTTCAAACAGCGAGTTGGCACGGCCATCCCAAAAAAACCCACCACTTGGCGTGCCGTCGGAGGCCATGCTGAAGGCCGTGTTGAACCGCAGATAACGAATCGCGGGCGGCAGCCGCGAACCCGGCAAGTCCATGTTCACGCCACCCAGCGCCACCGGGGTTTCAAAGGGCGAGGCGTGTCCTCGGTCTGGGTCGTGACACGTGGCGCACGACATGCGGCCTGATGCCGACAAGCTCACATCTTTGAAAATTTCTTGTCCCAACTCAGCGGCCGCGCTCAGCGGCACCGCAGCGCTAGAAGCACTCGAGCCGCCGCAAGCGCTGAGACCCAGGCAAAGCGTGCATGTGAGAAAAAAATGAGCGAGTTTCATCCTGAACCGTGAAACACGGCCTGTGTCCAAAGAGAAGGGAAAGTGGCTTAAAAAGTGCGTTGACTCAAACCATCGTGCGAGGTTTGAGCAAGCGCTGATCGGCCAGGTGCGCGCCGATCAGCCATGCAGTCGGGATGACCACCAAGGCGATGGAGAGCATTTGCGCAATCCATCCCTCAGCAATGTCTTCGGTCATGGCGTGCCACAAGGCGTTGTCCAACCCAGGCACCACGCCCGCTTCGGTGAACTCGTGCAAGGCATAGACCACCAACTGCACAGCAAACACCATCATGAACCAGGAGGTGACGCGAAAGAACCGACCCAAATTGACTTGGTGGCCAAACTTCACCCACATCAGGCTGACCGCCGCTGCCAAGCTGACGCCGACCACAGCCCCCAGCGTCATGTCGGTGGCATCGGCATTGGCAGCGAGGGAGGCAATCATGGTGGCCGTCTCAATGCCCTCACGGCTGACCATGAAAACCGTGAACGCAAAAATGGACCACCACGCCTTGGCTCCGTGCAGGGCAGACACCTCGTCCAAGCGATGCTCAATCTGGCGACCCATGCTTTTGCCGGCTTGGCTCATGTGCACCACGCACCACGTCACTGCAGCAGCAGCGACCAGCGCCATCACACCGGCCCAGGTCGAGGACATCGCGCCAATCTGCGACAGCACCACACCCAGCACGGCACAACCGAGCACCGCAACACCTAAGCCCCAGCGCACGGCAGACAACAAGGCCACGTTATTGGCCTTGCGCAAATACAAAGAGGCGATGGCAATCACCAAGAAGGCTTCCAGGCCTTCGCGAAAACAAATCAGCAGAGCTTGAGACATAAAGTGGGACGTCCGTTGCGGTTGATAACAGTTCGCAAATGATAACGACTTTCATTTGCACTGTCAAGCTTTGTCAGCTTCAGGCTGGTTCACGCCCCAACACCACGGTGGCTTGGCTTGACAATACCCCCCCATTGCCATGGGCCACGGCCAGGTCGCACGCGGCCACTTGGCGCGCCCCACACGCCCCCCGCAGTTGACGCACGGCTTCCACCAGCAACAACAAACCGTACATGCCAGGATGGCAGTACGACAAGCCACCGCCGTTGGTGTTGACCGCCAAATGCCCACCGGGGGCAATGCCACCGCCGCTGACAAAGGCACCGCCCTCGCCTTTGGCGCAAAAGCCCAGATCCTCTAAAAACAAAATCGGTGTGATGGTGAAGGCGTCATACAACATGGCCAGGTTCATGTCCTGGGCGCTGTAACCAGCCATGGCAAAAGCTGCTTGCGAAGACGCCACAGCGCCCGTGACGGTCAAATCCGGCATGTTCGAAATGCTCGCATGCGACAAGGACTCGCCCACGCCGAGCACATAGACCGGCGGTTGGCGCAAATGCCGTGCGCGGTCGGCACGGGTCAGCACCAAAGCTCCGCCCCCATCGCTGACCAAACAGCAGTCGCGCACCGTGAGGGGGTCGCTGACCTTGCGGGCCGCGATCACCTCGGCTTGGGTCAGCGGTTGTTTCTCCCAAGCCTTGGGGTTGAGCAAGGCCCACTGACGCGCGGCCACAGCCACATCGGCCAACTGCTCCCGTGTGGTGCCGTACTGGTGCATGTGCCGCGCGGCCGCCATGGCATAGGCACTCACGGGCAGCAGCGGGCGATACGGTGTTTCATACGGGTTGAGCTCGCGTGGACTGGCCGCTGCGCGACTGACCGAACGCTGGGTGCTGCCATAGGCAATCAGCGCCACGTCACACAAGCCTTGTTCGATGGCGGCCATCGCATGGGTCACATGCGACATGAACGACGATCCACCGATTTGCGTGTTGTCTTGGTAACGCGGTTGCAGCCCCAAGTACTCGGCCAATGCCAGGGTGGTGAAGCGGGTTTGGGTGGACGCACAAAACATGCCATCCACGTGCGACACATCCAACCCGGCATCCGCCAGTGCACGCAAGCTGGCTTGCGCCATCAAATCCAGGGGCGAGGTGCCCGGCGCGCACACACCCAAATCAGACTCTGCCGCACCCACAATGGCCAGGCTGCCTTTGCGCACTTGCATCACAGCGCCTCCTGCAGCGGTTTGAAATAAGGGCGCGTCACGCCGTCCTCGTCTTGGCGCATCCACACCTGCACGCGCTGGCCAATGCGCACCGACTCAGCAGCTAAGCCGTGCACTTGGCTCATCATGCGAAAGCCTTCGTCCACATCGATCAAGGCCACGTTGTAGGGTGCTTGGTCTTTGGCGTGGACCACGGTGGTGGCATACACCGTGCCTAAGCCTTTTGAAATTTGCCACGACAAAGCTTGGCCCGTCTGAGGCGCCGCCACGCGTGGAAAAAAAACCGCCTCGCCTTCGGGGGTGGTTTGGTAAGCCAAGTGCCCTTGCTGGCAATACGCTTGGTAAGTCCCCAAGGGAGAGGCCTGCGCGAGGCTGTCGTACATCGTCCAGTCGGTCATTGTTTCTCCTTGGCGCATCCCATGTGTGCCGGGATTATGGCCAGATATCGCGGGTGACAGACAGACGCTTGGGCTTGGCGTAGGCTGTGCCACCTATGCCTAACCCGTCTGCCCCCCCCTTGAAACCCTTGGACGTGCTGCGCAGTTTTCGCCCGCACAACCAGACCCTGCCAGACGCCCTGGCCAGCCGTCTTGCAGCCGATCCCGACAAACTGTTTTGTCTGTTTGATGGTCGATCTCTCAGTTGGCGCGAAGTCCACACCCGCGTGACGCGCTTGGCCGCCGCCTTTGCCGCACAGGGCGTGGGCCCAGGCGCACGTGTGGGCATCATGGCGCGTAACCAAGACAGCCATGTGTTGTTCTTGTTGGCGCTGGCGCATTTGTCGGCCGTGATGGTGCCCATCAACCCCGACTTTGGCGTGACCGAAGCAGGCTATGTGTTGCAGCACGCCGATTTGTCGGGCTTGGCCTACGACGAACATGCGGCCCCTACCGTGCAGCAAGCCTACGCCAACAACGCGACACCGCCTTGGATGATTGACCTGTCCAAACAGGCGTCGGGTGCATCCTTCACCGCACCGCGCT
>CANCUP010000012.1 GCA_947381325.1 Comamonadaceae bacterium | reverse complement strand
GCCAAGCTGACCCTCAAAATGCCCAAGATGTGCTGTCTTTGCACCAACTGCTGGTGAAAAACCAGCAGGCTGCCACGGGCCGTGTGACTGGGAAATCCCCTGCCGGTGGCTTGGCGGGCTGGTTGTATTCCGGCAGCATCGAAGACAGCGGGGTCGAGGTGCCTGTGGTGGGAGGTAATCAAGTGGGCGGTTTAGCCGGGGCAATAGGGACTTCGAGTGTTGCTGGCTTTGTTCGGCGCAGCTATGCCACCGGCAGTGTGACAAGGGTCATTAGCGGGACCTCGAGAGTGGGCGGGCTGGTAGGTCTCTTAGTCAATGAGCGCAGTCGCATAGACAACAGTTATGCCACGGGCGTGGTCAAAAGCACAGACTCAGGAGGATTCTTTGGCGGGTTGGTGGGTGAGAACGAAGGCACCATTGCCAACAGCTACGCCAAAGGCGGTGTTGCGTTGACACGGACGCCTCCCGTCAACTCAGGCGCAGGCGGTTTGGTGGGCAAAAACACAGACACTGGCGTCATCCAATCGAGCTGGAGCCAAGGCACGGTGTCCGCCATGGGGAACAACTTTTATTACGGCGGTTTGGTGGGCCAAAACGACGGCTTGGTCAGCGGCAGCTACAGCCTTGCCGACGTGGTGCAGCAGAGCACCAGCAGCAGTTCGTTCATGGCGGGTTTGGTGGGCTACAACACAGGCAGCATCACCGACAGCTATGCCAAGGGCAATATCCGCCTCGCCGACAGCAGCAGCTCCGGCAACGCCAAGGTGGCCGCCTTGGTCTACAGAAACACGGGCACGGTGGAGACCAGTTATGCCCTGATTCTGGTCACCACCTCGACGGTGAATGCCCAAGGGCAATACACGCCGGCTGCGGGCTCGGCGTATTCGGGGGGCGGCCTGGTGGGCTTGGGCACAACTGGCGTGACCCGCAGTTATTGGTACAACCCCCGATTAGGCACCGACGCTGTTACCGACGTGGGCACGCTTTTGAGCGATGCCAGCGGCACAAGCTCTTACCTCAGTGCCAGCAGCTACGGCAATTTTGATTTCACCAACACCTGGTTCATCTACGAAGGCAAAACCGCGCCTATGTTGCGCAGCTTCATGACGCTCGTCACTTTGACGCCTGTCAGCGGCAGCAAAACCTACGACGGCTCGGCGCTCTGGCAGGGCGGCAGCTACACCCCGTCCACGTCCACGTCCGTGACGGTCGACACCAGCAAGCTGCTGGGCAGCGCGGTCTACACCGCCGACAGCAAAAACGTGGGCCCGCGCAGCGTGACCATGAGCGGCTTGTACTCAGACCAAAACGGCTACATCATCAGCTACAACCCGGGTACCTTGACCATCGAAAAAGCCAGCTACACGGGCATCAGCGCCAGCAAAACCTACGACGGCAGCAGCACCTTCAGTGGCGTGACGGTCAATGGCGTGAACGGCGAAACCTTTGTGGCAGACACAGCCACCGCCAACAGCAAAAACGTTGACGCGCAACGCTTCACCAGCGTGGGCACGCTCACAGCCAGCAACGCCGACAACCCCACGTCGAACTACAACCCCCCCGAAGGCACGGCGCCGGGCACCTTGGCCATCGCCTACAACGTGGCGAGCATCACGCCCAAAGTGTTGAGCGCCTCGGTCAGCGCCCAAGACAAAACCTACGACGGCACGCGAGATGCCACCTCGATCTTGGCCATCACCAACGGCTTGGTGGGCAGCGAAACGCTGGGGGTCAGCGGCAAGGCCAGCTTTGCAGACAAAAACGTAGGCCAAGCCAAAACCGTGACGGTCGACAGCGTGGCGCTGAGCGATGGCAGCAATGGCGGGCTGGCTTCGAATTACGTGTTGCAAGCAGGGCAGACCACCACGGCGAGCATTAACCCCGCCCCGGTGGTGGTGGCGGTGGCCGCAGCCACCAAGCCGTTCGACGGCACGACCGAAGCCAGGTCGGCGTTGACGATGGTGACGGGCAGTTTGTACAGCGGCGACCAGTTGAAGGTGGGTGGCTTTGTGTTTGACAGCCCTCAGCCCGGCACGGGCAAGACGGTGACGGCCCAAGACTTGACGATTGACGACGGCAACAACGGCAACAACTACCAAGTGCAGGTGCTGGCCAACGCACAGGGTGTGATTGAGGCTCCGGCTGATTCAGACCCCAACGCCAACTCACAGCAGCACACCAAGCTCCAAGGGGCGCAGCTGTCGGTGGCGTGCTTGCCCATCACCACCCGCACAGAGGACGAAGCCAACAACTGCAGGATGCTCAACAGCAACGCAGGTTTGGTGGCGGGGGTTGAACGTTTGAGCGGTGAATGAGGGGCAGCCCGCTGAGGGCGCCACAGAAAGAGCTATTTAGGTGTCAATGAAAGGGTATTTACTGATATTTATGAGTTATTAGATACTAATATGAAGGAACTTTAATTCAGAAAGTTCTTATGGTTTTCAGGAAATTCATTTGCATGCTTGTGGCGGTCTTGATGTGCGCCAACCAAGCGGCAAGGGCGACGACCCAAGATTTTGCAATTGTGATTGACCCACAAACTTTCGTCCTCACTGGTGGATACCAAGAGCCCGAGGCGGTATGGAGTTCAGGTGCCATCAGTCAGGTGGCCGCAGCGGGTGTGACATCCGTGAGCGGCTGGGCTTCCGCCTTGGCCAACACCTATTCGACGGCTCTGTACCAAAGAATTGTGGGTGTGGTGAATTATTCAACCCAATACGTTGGGCCCAGTCTGAATCCGCAACGCTTTGGCGACCGCATGTACGAAAGCATCTATCTGAGCTGGGGTGCCTTCACCGCAAGTCTTGGGGTATGGGCCACACCACTGCTCACTCAAATGAATTGGCACAGCGTGATTCGAGACACCCTCTCCACCGAGCCCACCGCTTTCTTGATCAATGCTGCAGCCACCAGACCAGGTGGGCCTGTGACCGCGGCCGTTTTTGCTGGTTCATTCGCGTACATCGCGATGATTGGGTTTACACGGTATGCGTCGGCTGAATTCATGGTTCAGCATTTGATACAGAACAAACAATGGGCCGAGCAACGCGCGCGCTACTTGTCCTCTACAGTGGGATTGATCACAGCGCAGTCCTTGAATGTGTTCATGCTGCCCATGATTCAAAAAGCCATTTACGCTGAATTTCAAGAATCGGCGAATGATTCGGCTGAGATGCTCGCTGGCGATCACGCGGATCAATACGGAGCCCACGCGTGGTGCAACCAATACTGGTTGACCTATTTCAGCCACAACAGACAAAGTTGCGGAGGTTCGGATAACAACTGCAAAAGAAAATGGGACCGTGCCAAAGACTATTGCAAAGTGACTCAAAACATCACCCAGGCTATTTTTCATGGGTATGAAAACACCACGTTCATCAAAGAATCCAACACGACACAGATGATCAACTACGTCAAGGAAAGAACTTTTCCGGTGCCCAGCGCAAATGAATACATGTTGAATTTGACGCAAAAATCAGAATTCAAGATCATCGATTTGAATGCTTCGCAATATGTCCTCACAGCAGAGATTCCCGCAGGAACTTTCGAAGGCATCGCTGTACCTGCCTACAGCATGCAAGTCTATGTCGATGATGCCATCGAGAATAATTTTGTGAAATTCAAAGTCTCTGGCAAGGACGGCGCGGAAGGGTTTTTCTATTATTCGCAAAAGAACTTTTTTTAAGTTCTCAGATGAAAAACAAATCATTCGTTGCCACGTGTTGCGCACTGTGTGGTGTTGGGGCCATGGTGTGGGTGCTCCATGGCTACGACCCGTCAGTGCTGACGACTTTGTGGGGTGAACACGATGCCACCGAGGCCAAGAGTTCGGCCTCGCCCCAGGACAAAGCCCCCGATCAAGAAGATTGCCGCCAAGAGGGGCTGACTTCTCCATTTGGTGGCGATCAAAAGTGCTGGAAAGCTCCGCCCCAACAGCCCGCGCCGCTTGCACAGGCAGGACAGGTCAAAGATGCGGCGCCAGACCAAGAGGCTGTGCGCATTGGCAAGATCATGGCTCTGGCTGAGGGCGGCGATGCCAAGGCGGCTTTGAACGCCATGCCGATCATCGCGCAGTGTTTCATCCTTGCGCATCCAGACCATCCGCAGCCCGAAGGGCGGGGGCCCAAGTTGCCCGCGCATTGCGAGGACACGGCTGATCGGTCGGAAAAAATCATCCAAGGTCTTCGCAGGATGGCAGATGGCCCCAACCCAGAGCCGCAGCGGGCCTATGCGATGTGGCTGCTTTCGCTAGAAGCGGTGAAGGTGGATGGCTGGATGGGTTTGCCCAATGCGGCGCAACGCCGCGAGCTGGCCAAGGCTTACCTGTCCAAAGCGGCAAGCGGTGGGGATCAGATGGCCAAGGTGTTGTTGGACCGCATGTGACAAGCCATGGGGTTTGCCAGTCAGCCGATGCCCTTGCTGGGTGCGCTGGCCAGGGTGGGTCTGGCCACGCTCAGGGGCTGAGGTGGTGCAGCACGATCTCGAGCACTTGCAGCAGCACCAACAAGGCCAGGGGCGTCAAGTCGACCCCGCCCACTTGGGGCACCACGCGGCGCAGGGGGCGCAACAGGGGCTCCACCAGTTGGCCCAGCGCGTAGCCCGCGTCAGAGCCCGCGCGCACCCACGAGAGCATGGCGTAGATGAGCACCAGCCACACCAAGCTGGAGACGCTGAGTTTGAGCAACTCCAAGCCCGACATGACCAGCAGGTCCACCCAATCGGGCACCACGCCCATGACCAAGCCCAGCAGCACAAACTTGGCCATCACCACGGCGTAGGCGGCCAGCAAGCTGGCGGTGTCTAAGCGACCAATGGCCGGCACCGAGCGGCGCAAGGGCAGCACCAGCCAATTGGTGATGGCAAACACAAACGGTGCCAATGGGTTGCCTGCACGCGCCGACAGGTTGATGCGCATGAGGTGCATGTACATGCGCAACAAGCAAGTGCCAGCCACCAAGCCCACAGCGACTTGCAGCAAGAGTGAAAAAATTTGAAACAACATGCCGGGGAGTTTAGGGCGTGTTGCCCATTCAACCAAAGCACCGCTTCTTGAAAGTAACTCAATAGGTTGCAATATGATTTGATCTCATCTAAAATTTATTTACATTTTTTCAAAGGAGTGTTTTTTATGAGATCTTTTCAATTCATTTCGCCTCTGGTTCTTTGTGCGTTGACCACCCATGCCTTGGGGGCTGAACCGAGCGACAAAACTCTGCGTGTGGAGGTTTCTCAGGTTCGCAATGCGATGGGTGATGTGGGCTGTTTCTTGTTCAACTCTGCCGATGGCTATCCAGAAGTGCATGCCAAGGCGTTGCAAGAAACACATGTTGCGATTGATGCAAATCGTGCTGTGTGTGAGTTCAAAAATATCCCTTTAGGAACTTACGCGGTCTCCGTCTTTCATGACGAAAACAAAAACGGCAAGCTGGATAAAAACTTCATGGGTATTCCCAAAGAGGGGTACGCAGCATCCAACAATGATCGGCCTGCTTTTTCAGCACCTCGGTTCAAGGAGGCTTCGTTTGTGGTGAGCGCAGACAGCCCAACAACCATCAAAGTGCAAATGGGGTACTGACCATGGCTCAGCTCAAAGGCAAAACTGCACTGATCACCGGTGCGTCCTCGGGCATCGGGAAAGCCATTGCATCCAGACTGGGGGCTGAGGGCGTCAACCTTGTTCTGGTGGCACGTTCTCAAGCAACGCTTGTGCAACTGGCGGATGCGTTGAGCCGTCAATACGGCGTCAGTGCTACTGCTGTCGTGCTGGACCTGTCGCAACCAAACTGCGGGGCGCACTTACACAGCCAGCTGCAATCCAAAGGCGTTGTGGTGGACATCTTGGTGAACAACGCGGGCTTGGGGACGTATGGACCGTTTGAAACACGCTCCCCTGAAGTTGAACAAGAAGAGATTGCCGTGAATGTGTCAGCCGTCGTGAGCCTCACACATGCGTTTCTGCCCAGCATGCTTGAACGCAAAACGGGGGTGGTGTTGAACTTGGCATCGACTGCGGCGTTTCAGCCTGTGCCCTATATGGCCGTGTACGCGGCAACCAAGGCGTTTGTGTTGAGTTTCAGTGAGGCCTTGTGGGCGGAGTGTCGTGGCAAAGGTGTGCATGTTGTGGCTTTGTGTCCTGGCGCGGTAGAGACGCAATTCATCGACAAATTAGGGGATGCCTCGGTCAGACAAACCAGCGTGTTTTCTCAAACCATTCAAGCCACAGAAGTTGCCGAACAGGCCCTTCGGGCTATTCAGGGCAGGGCGCCCAACCGAATCATTGGCGTCAAGAATTGGTTGATGGCCAATTCGGTTCGGTTTGGACCCAGAAGCATGGTGGCCAGCAGTGGCGAAAAAATGCTGAGGCCAGCTAACCATGCGCCAAGCGCCGTGCGTGGGCGCTGATCGTCAAGTCCAACAACATGCGCCTGAAGAAGTCCGATTACCACCACGGAAATCTTCGGCGTGCGATGGTGCAAACAGCGCTCAAGGTGATTGATCGGCGTGGGGTGGATGCACTGACATTGAAAGATTTGGCCGTTCGCACAGGTGTTTCCCCAGGGGCGCCTTATCACCACTTCTCGGACCGCTCAGAGTTGCTGGCCGTCATTGCACAAGAAGGTTTCGAACTGCTTGAATCTGCCATGAAGCAAGCAAGTGAGACTGCCTTGCAAACACCAGCCGCCAACTTGCAAGCTCTGGGGTGCGCTTACATCGCGTTTGCTGTTTCTCACCGAGGACATTTCAAGGTGATGTTTCGTGGGGACTTACAGGGCAAAGAAAGCGTGGCGCACTCACAGGCGGGCGAGCGTGCTTTTCAATTGTTATGCGATGCGGTTCAAGCCTGTCAAGCCGCAGGCGCTGCGCCCAAAGGTAACCCAGAGCCATGGGTGCTCCATGCGTGGGCGACGGTGCATGGCTTATCCACCCTTTTGGTCGATGGCAGCCTGAAAAAAATAAGCATTGCGCCCGATCAATTGCCGCAATTGATCACCAGCTTGGGCACGCAAATGTTCAGCGCCATGGCTTTGGCGTCTCGAAAAAAGTAAGCACATAAGACGTGCAGTTCCCAACCTCAAAAAGCCAAATTTAAATCATGGACATGACACCAACAATTGCCATCCACATGAGCGCAGCACTGGGTGCGCTGTTGATGGGCCCATGGGCTTTGTGGTCGCGCTTGGGGACAACACAGCGCCCGCGTTTGCATCGTGCAGTTGGTTATGCGTGGGTCACGTTGATGTTGGCTGGCTCCATCACAGCGATCTTCATTCGCGATACCAGGCTGCCGAATGTTTGGGGCTATACGCCCATTCATCTGCTGATCCCCGTTACCTTGGGTGGACTTTATGTCGCGATTCACGCAGTGATGCATCGGGCATACGACGTACACCGAAAGACGATGCAATACCTTTACTGGTTGGCTTGCGTCATACCGGGCATGTTCACACTGTTGCCTGGGCGTTTGTTGGGGAAAATCGTCTGGGGCTATTAGGGCAAAATTTAAGCCTATTCGATTCACGAAAGTCCTGCCATGAAACAACTGCCGCGCTTGATCTTTGCCAGTCGTTGGATTCAGCTGCCTTTGTATTTGGGGCTGATTGCGGCACAGGCGGTGTTCGTGTTTCATTTTTGGGTGGAGTTGGTGCATTTGATTGAGGCCGCTTTTGGCAATCAGGCAGCGATCACCGCCTTGGTCAACGCAATTGGTTACAAGTCAGATTTGGCCGTCACGCATTTGAACGAGTCGATCATCATGTTGGTGGTGTTGGGGCTGATCGATGTGGTGATGATCTCCAACCTGTTGGTGATGGTCATCGTGGGTGGCTACGACACCTTTGTGTCGCGCATCGATTTAGAAGACCACCCGGACGAGCCTGAGTGGTTGAGCCATGTGAATGCCTCGGTGCTCAAGGTCAAGCTGGGTACCGCCATCATTGGCATTTCGTCGATCCACTTGCTCAAGACTTTCATCAATGCCGCCAACTACGACGAAAAAGTGTTGCTGTGGCAAACCGTGATTCACATCACCTTTTTGCTGAGTGCCATGGCGATTGCCTATGTGGACCGTTTGACGCGACACACCCCCGACAGCCATTGAATTTGAAAGCCCGCTTTGCCATTACCCAGCCCCCAACCCCGCGCTTTGGCGCACACCCGCCAGGTCACCTACCAAGGCTTTCGTCGTGACGATGGCTTGTGGGACATTGAAGGCCATTTGCGCGATGCCAAGCCGTTTGCGTTTGATTTGCCCGGCGAGCGCACCTTGGCGGTGGACGAGCCGATCCATGAGATGTTCATCCGGGTCACGGTGAACGAGCAACTGGTGGTGCAAGCCATCGAGGTGGCGATGGACAGCGTGCCGCACAGCGAGTGCCCGCCCGCCCAAGTGCCGATGCAGTGGATGGTGGGCTGCAGCATGACCTCGGGTTGGCGCAAAGCGATTGACGCGCACATGGGCAAGGCCCAGGGCTGCACGCATTTGCGCGAGCTGTTGTTCAACATGGCCACGGCGGCGTTTCAAACCATCACCTCTAACTTTGGGCAGACGCAGCAGGACACGCCGCCGCCGCATTTGGGACGCTGTATGTCATGGGGGTTTGAGAGTCCCTTGGTGGAGCGTCTGTACCCCATGTTTTTCAAGTGGCAGCCCAAGAAGCCGCCCACGAGCACCGCACCATGACACTGAGCCCACATCGCCCGATCCACCGCAATGCCTTGGTTCTCTTTTCGGGGGGGCAAGACTCGACCACCTGTTTGGCGCACGCGCTGTCGCAGTACGAGCGGGTGGAGACCTTGGCGTTTGACTACCGCCAGCGTCACCACGTAGAGCTTGAGGCGCGTTTGAATGTGTTGCAACACATCAAGACCACCTTCCCCCAGTGGGCGCACAAATTGGGTGAAGACCATTTGCTCGATTTGGCGGTGTTGGGCCAGGTGAGCGAAACCTCGCTGACGCGCGACATGAGCTTCAAGATGGAGGCGTCTGGCTTGCCCAACACCTTTGTGCCGGGCCGCAACCTGCTGTTCTTGACCTTGGCGGCAGCGCTGGCCTATCGGCGCGATTTGGATGTGATCGTCACCGGTGTGTGTGAGACCGATTTTTCGGGCTACCCCGACTGCCGCGACGACACCATGAAGGCCATGCAAATTGCCTTGTCACTCGGCATGGACCGCCGCTTGCTGATCGAGACCCCGCTGATGTGGATCGACAAGGCGCAGACCTGGCAACTGGCCCACGACCTGGGTGAGCGCGCCCAAGCAGGCGGGGGCGACGCTTTGGTGCAAGTCATCGTCGAACAATCGCACACCTGCTACTTGGGCGACCGCACCCACCGCCACGATTGGGGCTATGGCTGCGGCACTTGCCCGGCTTGCGATTTGCGCGCCAAGGGCTGGGCGCGCTGGCGGGCCCAAAGTCCTCAGATGGGCAAGCCGAGCTGAAGATGGATGACGTGTTCAACGGCCGTCATGTCGGCTTTGCTGAGCGAGCCGAGCCGCTTAGTTAAGCGTTCTTTGGAGACTGTGGTCAATTGATCCGCCATGGCTTTGCTGGCTTGCCCGTCAACCTGGACCACTGTTTCGCTGGGGTAAGTGCGGCCTGTGTTGGAGGTGAGCGGGACAACCTGCAAACGGTTCAGGTGCGTGTTGGACAGGTCGTTGCTCACGATGATGGCAGGACGAATTTTCCGAATTTCACCACCTTTGGCTGGATCAAAATCAACCCACCACACTTCACCGCGACGCATGGGTGGCATCCCCGATCAAGGCTTCGCTCCAATCCAGCGCATCTTGCTCGCGCTGCGTGTCTTGTGCCATGGCGCGGTAACCTGCAGCCAAGTCGTCCGAGACCACGTGCGGGCGAGCTAAGTTCTCTAAAAATGCACTGATTTTTCGCCGACCTACGACACGCACCAAACCCTCATAAACCGCTTCGTCCATGGTGATCGTCATTCTTTTTTGCATGTGAACCCCCAGTCGCAAGTGTATGCATATATGTATTATCGGCTGGGTGGGTCATTGCCACAAGGACGCTGAAGGACTGGGCGCGCTGGCGGGCTTGATGGCTTGAGGCCTTTGGGCCTTATTGCGCCGTGATGCCCTTGGCCTTGATCAGGCGGCCGAGCACTTGGGTTTCTTTTTGCAAAAACTGCGTGAATTCGGCTTGGGTGCCATTGACGGGTTCGACGTTGAGTTCGGCCAGTCTGGCCATCACCTCGGGTGATTTGATGGCATTGGAAAACTCGTCGCGGATGCGCGCCACGATGGCCGGTGGGGTGCCGCTGGGCACAAACAAGCCTGTCCATTGCTGGGGCTTGAAGTCTGGGAAACCGGCTTCTTCAAAGGTGGGCACGTTGGGCAAGCGCGCCAGGCGCTTGTCGCTGGTGACGGCCAGTGCTTTGACTTTGCCCGCCGTGACCTGTGGGCCTGCGAGTGTGACCGACAGTAGCAAGGCCTGGATGTGGTCGCCCATGAGGTCGGTCAAGGCTTGTCCGCCGCCTTTGTAGGCAATGTGGGGGGTGGCAAGGCCGGTGTTGTCTTTGAACAGCTCAAAGTAGAGGTGGTTGCTGGTGCCAATGCCCGGGCTGCCGTAGCTGACGGTTTGGGTTTTGGCATGACGCACAAAGTCTTTGACGTTGTTGACGGGCGTGTTGTTGCTGACCAGCAGCACCAAGGGGATGCGGGCCAACATGCTGACAGGTTGCAGGTCTTTGAGGGTGTCGTAGGGCAAGCGCGGCACCAGGTGCGGGTTGGCCGGCACACTGTCGGCGCTCAACAAAATGGTGTAGCCGTCGGGCGCGGCTTTGGCCAGCAGGCCTTCGGCCAGGGTGCCACCTGCGCCGGGACGGTTTTCGATGACGATGGGTTGCCCCAAGCCCTCTTGCAGCTTGGACTGCAAGGAGCGGGCGATCAGGTCGGTCAGCCCACCTTGGGCAAAGCTCACAATGACTTTGATGGGTTTGTTGGGCCAATCTTGGGCCTGCACGTTGCTCGCGCACAATGTCACGGCGGACATGAAACACGTGACCGACACGCGACGAAATGCAGTCCACCTGAACATAAGCTCTCCTGGTAAAGATTGGGGATGGTAAAGTCCATCTGGCGGACGTTAGTATCAATTATTGAATCGTTTTTTCCATTGTCAATCGTTCTGAACTAGGTTTAACCCTTGCCAACCATGCATCACGACAGCGAAGACGCACACGGCGATTCCGAAAAAAGCGGAGAGAGCGTGCGTGCCGTTGAGCGCGCTTTGGATGTGTTGGCTGCCTTTGGCCCGGGCGGTGGCGACTTGTTGGCCGCAGACATTGCCAAGTTGGTGGGGCTGAGCCGCCCCACGTTGTACCGCTTGCTCAACACGCTGGAGAAAAAAGGCTTTGTCACGTCTTCGGGCGAGCCGCAGCGGTTTCGATTGGGCCCAGCGGTGGCCCAGCTGGCGCACGTGTGGAGCAGCGCACTCAACCTCACCGAGATCGCGCGCCCGGTGATGTCTGAGGCGTGGGCATTCACTTCAGAGACGGTGGCCCTGTTTGTTCCTCGTGGCGACATGCGCCTGTGTGTGGCGGAGATGCAAAGCGCGCAAGCCATCAGCTTTCGCCGGGGGGTGGGCTACAGCGAGAAGCTGGTGCGTGGGGCCAGTGGGCGGGCCATTTTGGCTTTCACGACCCTCAAGCCGGGCCAACTCGAAGCCTATGCGGCGGGCACACACGCTGACATGGTTTGGTTGAAAGATCAGCTCGACATCACCCGTGCGCGTGGCTATGCCCTGGGCCACAACGAGCTGATTCAGGGGGCATTTGCAGTGGCGGCCCCGTTTTTTGACGGTAGTGGCGCAGTGGCGGGTTCGATGGGCGTGTTCGGCCCGGACGCCCGATTGACCGAGGCGCGCATGCACGAGTTTGGCGCCATGTTGGTGGCGCGGGCGTCCCAACTGACCGTGCAGTTGGGCGGTACGCCCAAAACGTCACCCTGACTTGACCGTGGTTTGACCTGTCCGTATGATGGACAGGATGATCAAAAGGACTTGGCATGAGTGAGATGATGAAGACGCTGGTTCGCACAGGCAAGGGGACACCGACGGGCGACCTGCTGCGCCGCTATTGGGTGCCGATTCTGCTGTCGAGCGAAATTGCGCAGCCCGATGGGCCTCAAATTCGGGTGCAAATTTTGGGCGAAAAGCTCTTGGCTTTTCGCAACAGCGAGGGGGTGGCGGGCTTGATCAGCGAGTTTTGTTCGCACCGCGGCGTGTCGCTTTATTTCGGGCGCAACGAGGACAACGGCATTCGCTGCAGCTACCACGGGCTGAAGTTTGACGTGAGTGGTCGATGTGTGGACGTGCCGCAAGCGCCGCAGATGTGCGAGAAGATGTCGATCACGGGCTACCCCTGCATCGAGCGGGCGGGCATTGTTTGGGCGTACATGGGGCCCAAAGACAAACAGCCTGAGCCGCCTGGGCTGGAGTGGGCCAATTTGCCTGAGAGCCATGTGTTTGTCTCTAAGCGGATGCAAGAGTGCAATTACCTGCAAGCCATGGAGGGTGGGATTGACACCAGCCATGTGTCGTTTGTGCACAAGTTTGAGGTGGACAACGACCCGCTGCACATGGGCACCAAGGCCAACGACTACATCAAGAAGGATGGCAACGTCACGTTCGAGATTGAAAAGCACGGGGGCGGGCTGACCTTGTTTGGCAAGCGCAATGGCGAGCCCGATTCCAACTATTGGCGTGTGACGCAATGGATTTTTCCTTGGTACAACCTGATCCCGCCATTTGGCGACCATGCGCTGGGCGGGCACATGTGGATTCCGATCGATGACCACCATTGCTGGGCTTGGAGCGTCAACTTTCACCCCTACAAGCCGCTGTCTGAGACCGAGCGCGCAGACTTGGGCGCTGGCAAAGGGGTGCATTGCCCCTACGAGGCTGGCACCAATGTGCCGGGCGGCACGTGGCGCCCTGTTGCCAACAAAGACAACGACTACTTGATCGACCGCCAGGCCCAAAAGGAGCGCCGCTCTTACAGCGGGGTGATGGGGTTTGCGGCGCAAGACGCCTCGTTGCAAGAGAGCATGGGCCCGATTCAAAACCATGACTTGGAGAAGCTGCTGCCCTCCGACCGGGCGATTGTGATGGCGCGTCGCATGTTGCATGAGGCAACAACGCAGCTGCAAGAGGGGCACGAGCCCCCCGCGCTGGAGAGCCAGGCGCAAGCGGTGCGCGCTGCGGGCTTTTTGTACCCCAAAGATCAAAAGCCTCAGGACTGGGCCAAAGTGCATTTGACCTACGGCTCAGACCAACCGGTGTATTCGATATGAGCGCGCGACTGCAAGGCAAACGTGCCCTGATCACAGGGGGCGGCGGCGGCATTGGCGCTGCCACGGCACAGCTGTTTTGTGCAGAGGGTGCCAGCGTGTTGTTGGTGGACTTCAACACCGAGGCCCTAGAACGCACGGTGGCGGCGATTCACGCGTCCACCCCCGCTGCACAGGTGCTGGTGTTGGCCGCAGACGTGGCAGACCCGGCCAGTGCCGAGCAGGCTGTGGCCCTGTGCCAACGGGCCTGGGGCGGGCTGGATGTGTTGGTCAACAACGCGGCCATGCGCAACTTTTCGGCGTTTGCCGATGCCACGCCGCAGGAGTGGGAAACGATGTTGGGCGTCAACATCATTGGCACCGCCAATTTCAGCCGTTGCGCACTGCCGCTGCTGCGCCAATCCGGCCATGGGGCCATCGTGAATGTGTCGTCGTGTTACGCGGTCAAAGGTCGCAAAGGCATGGCGATTTACGATGCCACCAAGGCCGCGATCGTGGCCATGACGCGCACCTTGGCGTTTGAAGAGGCGGCGCATGGCATTCGCGCCAATGTGGTGTGCCCGGGCTCGACGATGACGGATTTTCATGTCAACCGCACCACCGCCGCAGGCAAAAGTGTGGAGGTGCTCAAGGGCGAACGCCAAGACACCTCGTTGCTGGCGCGCTGGGCTGAACCTTCAGAGGTTGCTTATCCCATCCTGTGGATGGCGTCGGACGAGGCCTCGTTCATCACCGGCACCACGCTGTTGGTGGATGGTGGCTTGCACATCAAATAGGACGTTGGGGCCCGGACAACGTTCACCACGACGCACGGGTGGGATCTCCGATCAGGGCTTGTCACCAATCAAGCGCATCTTGCTTGCAATGAATGCGCGGGGACATACGCCCTGGCGCTAAGCAACCTCAAGCACAAACTTGTGTGCGCTGCCCTCTGGCGCCGGCGTGAAGACCCACTGCGTTTGATGAAACGCCGCCACACCGGGGCGGTGGGCGATGGAGACCAAGGCACCGCCTTGGGCGCGCACCAGGGCCAACAACTGTTCGTACAAAACTTTTTCAGCCGCTTCGTCGAGCGCGCTGGTGGCTTCGTCGGCAAACACCCAGCGCGGGCGCTTGAGGAGCACACGGGCCATGGCCAAGCGTTGTTGTTCGCCGCCCGAGAGCTGTTGGGTCCAGCGGCTGTCGGTGTCGAGTTGGTTCACCAGTTCAGGCAAGAGCGCATCGCGCAGGGCTTGGCGCAGGGCGTCGTCGCTGTGGTGGGCGCTGGCGTCCGGGTAGGCCAGGGCTTGGCGCAAGCTGCCTTCTGGAAAGTAGGGGCGCTGGGGCATGAACAGGCTGCCTTCGGGCAGGCGGACGTCCGATCCTGCGGGCACAGACACATGCGGCCAGATGCCCGCCAACACGCGCATGAGGGTGGACTTGCCGCAGCCCGAGGGCCCGCGAATCAACACACTGTCGCCCGCTTCAACCTGCAACACGGTGTCGGCCAGCAGCACCTCGCCGTTGGGCAGGCACACGGTGAGGGGCGGGGTGTGGAGCGCGTTCAAGCCGCTCTGTGGCGCAGGGCCTGCGGGCTGTTGGGAGGTGGCTGCTGGCGCGGTCTTGGGCAGGGGGAACACTTCGGCTGTGTTGGACGAATTGGCTGGGCTGGGTGTCAGCACAAGGGCCGCCATTTGGTCTTGAAAGCTGGTCAAGCGCAAGGTGGTGGCTTGCCACGATGCCAAGCGGCTGTAGTTGCTGATGAACCAACTCAGCGACTCTTGCACCTGCCCAAAAGCGGACGAGATTTGCATCAGCTCACCCAGCTGTATGGCGCCGCTGAAGTAGCGCGAAGACGCCACCAGCATCGGAAACACCACCGCTGCTTGGCCATAGCCCGAGTTGAACCAGGTGTAGCGCTTTTGCACCCGCAGCAAGCGCATGAAGTTGTCGAGCACCAGCCCGAAGCGCGCTTGCAGCGAGGCGCGCTCGACCGCCGCGCCACCGTCGAGGGCAATGGCTTCGCTGTACTCGCGCACGCGCATGAGGTGGTGGCGAAAGTCGGCTTCGTAGCGCTGCTGCGCAAAGTTGAGCGAGGCCATGGATTTGCCGATCCAGTGGCCGATCAGGCTGCCGGCCAAGGCGTAGGCCAAGGCCATCCACACCATGAAGCCGGGGAGGGTGAAGGTCTCATCGCCCACCGAAAAACTGAAACCGCCCGACAAACCCCACAAGATGCCGACAAAGCTCAGCAAGGTGACCGAGGCGTCGAGCAACCCCAAGCTCAGGCCCACCGTGTCGGCGGTGAACTGCTGCACGTCTTCTTGAATGCGCTGGTCGGGGTTGTCGGTGCGGCCTGGGGTGGGTGGGGCGTTGCCATGGGCAGCGGCGTCAGTGCCCGTGGCAGTGTCTGGACCGATGCGCGACTGCAGCTCGAGTTGGTAGAAGGCGTTGTTGGAGAGCCAGCGTTGCAAGTGGTCGTGCGTCATCCAAGCGCGCCAACGCAGCTCCAGCAATTGGGTCAAATAAAAGCGGTAGACCGCCACCAAGATGAAGCAGGTGGCCAGCCCGGCAAACACCCCGAGTTGCTGCCAAAACACCTCGGCATTGCGCTCTTGCAGTGCGTCGTAAAACACGCGGTTCCAGTCGTTGAGCAAGACCATCAGGTAGACCATGCCCAGGTTCAAGCCCACGCAGGCGGCCAGCAAACCACGGGCACGCCACTTGTCGCTGGAGTGCAAAAAATAGGGCGACGACAGCGCCCACACACGGCGCAATTGCAAGCGGCTTTGTTGCCAATGGTGGGTCACGCTGTGGGTCACAGCACGAACTGCATTCATGGGGGTTTACGCTGCGGTGTTGCGCACGCCGCTGGCCACATGGCCTGCAGGCACATGGCGGGCGGCCGACTCGATGTGGCCGGTTTGGTCGTCAAAGAAAAAGTCGGGTTCGAACTCGCGCAAGAACTCGCCTTTTTCCAGGCCTCCCAAGAACATGGCTTCGTCGACCTCGATGTTCCAGTTCATCAGCGTGCGAATGGCGCGTTCGTGGGCCGGGGCGCTGCGGGCGGTGACCAGCGCGGTGCGAATGCGCATGTGGGGTGTGCCGGCTTGCTGCAGCACTTGCAACGCGGCCAACAGGGGTTTGAAGGGCCCCGCCGAGAGGGGTTGTGCGGCTTTGCTTTGCTCGTGCTGTTGAAACGCGTCCAGGCCTTGGGCTTGGAACACGCGCTCGGCCTCGTCGCTGAAGAGCACCGCGTCGCCGTCAAAGGCAATCCGCACTTCATGGGGGTTGGCCTCAGACGCATGGGCCGAATGCGGGTAGACCTGCGCGGCAGGCACGCCGGCATCGAGTGCCGAGCGCACGTCTGACAGGTGGGTGGACAAAAACAAGTTGGCGTTGAGTGGGCGCAGGTAGCGCCAAGGCGATTGGCCCCGTGTGAAGCTGCCGCGTTGGATGGGCAAGCCGTAGTGTTGGGCCGAGCGAAACACACGCATGCCGCTGACTGGGTCGTTGCGCGAGAGGATGACCACCTCGACGCGCTGGGCTGCGGTGTCGTTGAACGCCAGCAGCTTTTGCACCAGCGAAAACGCCACGCCGGGTTTGGCAGGATGTTCGAGGCGGTCGAGTTGCAGCTGCATGTAGGCGCGGTCGTCGCCTTGCTCGAAGACGAGGTTTTCTTCTTCAAAATCGAACAAGGCCCGTGACGAAATCGCCACCACCAATTTGCCATCTAAAGAAACGCTCATGTTGTTTCGTCCGTTGTGTATGGATGTGGGTGGAGTTCAGAACCTGCTTACTTGATCAGGTTGTTGAGCTGGATGATAGGCAACATCACCGACAACACAATGAGCATGACCATGCCCCCCATCAGCACAATCAGCAGGGGCTCCAGCACGGTGGCCAGTTGCAGGGCGCGGCGTTGCACCTCGGCGCTGAGTTGGTTGGCGGCGCTTTGCAGCATGGCGGGCAGCGTGCCGGTTTGTTCGCCCAAGCGCGAGAACATGACCAACAGCCTTGGAAAACGTGGGTGCTGCGCCAAAGCCGTGGCCAAAGGCGCACCCTCGCGCACCAGCACCAGGGCGTCTTGCGCGTCATGCCGCAGGGCGGCGTTGGAGAGGGTGTCGGCCGCGGCTTGCAGGGCTTTCAAGATCGGCACGCCTGCCACGGCCAGCATGGCCAAGGTGCTGGCAAACCGAGCCGCGTTGTAACCCCGTGCCAAGCGCCCCACCAGGGGCAGTTGCAACCAAGCCGCATCAAAGCGCAGGCGCAGGGCCGGTTGTTTGAGGGCCAGCCGTGCGGCGACCCAAGCCGCGACGATGAACAGCACGCCAAAAAGCCAATAGTTTTGTACTGCCGCACTCAGGGCCAGCATGGCGCGGGTTAAAAACGGCAAGGTGCGTTGGCCACTGCTGAACACTTGCGCCACTTGGGGCACCACGTAGGCCAGCAAGAACAACACAATCGCCAAGGCCACTAAGCTCACGATGGCGGGGTACAAGCCCGCAGCCAGCAACTTGCCGCGCAGGGCTTGCTGCTCTTGCAAGTCGTCGGCCAAACGGTCCAGCACCAGCCCCAAATGGCCGCTTTGCTCACCCGCACCGATGACGGCAATGTAGATGGCCGAGAACTCTTTGGGATGTAGTGCCAAGGCTTTGGCAAAGGGGGCGCCGGCGTTGACTTCGGTGCGCAGGGCCGACACCAAATCGCGCTGGCGCGGTGTTTCAGCCTCTTCGGCCAGTGCGCTGAGCGCGCGCTCCAGCGGCAAGCCTGCACCCACCAGTCCGGCCAATTGGCGTGTCCACACCGCCAGGGCCGAGCCGCCAAATACCCGCGACTGCCAAATGACGGTGTTGAGGCCTTGGCTTTGCCGCTGTGCAGTGTCCACCTTGAGCGGCACCAGACCTTGTGCACGCAGTTGGCTGCGCGCTGTGCGGGCGGTGTCGGCCTCGAGCACGCCACGGCGGTTTTGGCCTTGGGCGTCGAGGGCTTCGTAGGTGTAGGCGGGCATGTGGCTTGACGAGTACTCAATTGAACGTCATGGTAAACAGAAAATATAGAGTTAAATAGGAAGCGACCAAACAGATCAAATGTGTGGTGCTCCCAAGAAAAAACATGCAGACAAAATTGCCTGCATGTTTAGAAATAGCAGTATCTGATTTTGAATATTTAGAGTGAGTTAACTGATTGAACGACGCATTGCGCATCGGCGGCAGCGACAGGGTTGTTGTTCAACGGCGCACCATACGACCAAAGATAAGCTGTATAGGCGTAGCCACCGGCAGGGGCTGACAGATTTGTAAATAAATCGGTTGAAGAAATGGCAATTTTATTTGGACCTGATAGCAAGGTGCTGACTAAACCATTGCTGGCAAAAAAAACATCATCCAAAGTGAAAGTGACGGCAATTCGATCGGCGCTTGCCGAAGCCGCACCGTAAGTAGACCAGAGATTAGGATCAAATCTAATGAAGAAGAAAAGAGCTCCTAAAGCAATGCCCGATGCTTCGACCAGCAGACCACGGTCCAAATTCTGATGAGCATAACGATGTGCAGCTAAGACGCTGAAATGAATGACAGATTGGTTTGCAAACAATCGACCCCAGCGAGACAAAGAAACATTGCTATAAGCTCTCATGTCTGCTTCCGCGGTCAGCAATGTGTCGGTTGACCAAGTGTCTGATGCCTTAACGACGCGAGAAAACCACCTGTAAGGCTCCTTGGCTAGACCAGTGGGCAATAAGATACTTATGCGGTAATACATCGCATAGGTATAGGTACCGCCCTGGTCGTTTTTGGTGTAAGCCCAAAACGAAGTTCTCCGGTAGCCTGGAATGACGACATCTTCCGAGACAATCAATTGACTGTCGTTGAAGGACAAAGATGGATAACCGATGGACGTATAGGGGGGGGTCCATAGGGCGCGAAGGTCGGGGTCGCTGTACCTCACAGAGGCACAGTTATACGTTCGGACATCGGCTGAGTCAGCATTGCCTGCACCGCGAATATCGGTATACAAGAGATTTCGCGTGTTGCCGTCTGGTGAATAAAAAACAACCAGGTTGCCTGAGCCGTCCGCGTTGAAAATGGCTTCTAGCAGAACTTTTTCTTTGCGGATTTTTTTGCCATATCGGTATTCGGCTTGCCAATGGTCAATTTTGGCTTCAAATCCTCTTCCACCGTTGATGGGTCGTCGATACAGTTGAAGAAAGTCAATCGGCTCCATCGAGCTGATCATGCCGGAGTATTGGGTATTGAATGGACCGGGTAAATTGGTAACCGATATCAATTTGAGTATTCGGTTCAATTTTTCTGAATCAAAAGCGGTGAATATTTCAGAATTTTCGGTTTGAGCGTTTGATGTTGGGCTGAACAAGGCAGCACCCAGGCCTGTGATAGCGCCTGGACTGGCCGCCGCCAAGGCAGAGGCAATGATGGACCTGCGATTGATACTCATGGAAATACCTCTTTCTTTCAAAAAATAAAAAATTTAAATCATCAAAATCGATACGACCGTGCTGGTCGTGATGGGCTCCTTTTATTTAAAATTTAAACCGAGCCGATTTTTAAGGTCAGATGCTCTTTGTGAATCGATCGAACTGAGTTTGAAATACAGCTCGCTGAGTTTGTTTTGGATTTCTAAGGTTTCAGCGGTTTGCCCAGCTGGCATGAATGCAGCACCCTGACGCTGCAGCATGAGTTCCGAGTTCCAATACTCGATCAGGGTTTCACCAGCCGTGATATTTTTATTTTGTAAGCCCTTTTCCAGTCGGCTGACGAAATCAGCGTCGTAAGATGAAAAATCAATACCCTTGCAATACGCCCTGGTACTTTCAATGGATGCATAAGTCGGGCTTTTGCACATGCTGCGTGTGTCAATATAGGCACTGCCTTTGGAGTAATTCGAGGCCAGGTCTTGCAACGCGGTGTTGACAATGCTCGATGCATGTGGTTTTAGGCTCTCTACGTCTACCGTGGGTTGATCTTCGGGTGCGGGAGCATATTTTTTGGCAGGGGTTTGAATGACCTCTTCAATTGCGGTTTCTTGATCAAACACCAAGGCCAAGGGTGCAGGACTTACTGGTGCTATTTCCAGGGGCAGCTTTGGCCGCTCTTGCTGGGTTTGACCCGGAAAGTAGATGAAGGCGATGAATAAAATAAAACATGAAAGCAATACAGCCCCCAAGCCTTGATTGCTGACATGTTTAAAAAATTTAAGCATATTTAATTTAATTTAATAATCACAAGGTATTCACCGAATTCACCACACATGCTGAGTTATCTGCTACCGGGTTGTTGTTGATAGGTGAGCCATATGTCCAGAGCATATTTGTTGACGGATATGAACCAGCAACAACAGCCGTGTTGTCAAATAGCAGAGAAGAATCTATTCGAGTGGAATTTGGGCCGGTATATAACCTGTCAACCAATTTATTGTGGCCAATAATCACGTCGACCAAAGTGAAAATTGCAGCAATTCGATCGCCACTTGTAGATGCTGAGGCGTAAGACCCCCAAAGAGTTGCATTACAGGATATGTACAGAAAAAAGTGGGCTACGCAATTGCCGGCACCTATAATCAGCTGACCGGGGGTCAGTCTCTGAGCCGCGTACTTATGGCCAAGACGCTTTACATCTCTTGCGGTTTTAAACATGGGTACAATTAATCCCCAGCGGGCCCAGGATAAGGCTGCATATAGGCGTAGATCTGTTTCGGCTTGTAAAAAGGTGCCATCAACCCAAGGGTCGGAAGATTTAACCACCCGTGAGAACCACCGATAAGGTTCATTCGCGATACCCGTAGGAAGCAAAATACTCACACGGTGGTACTGGCCATATGTGTGGGCACCGGTTTGGGCGTTTTTTTCATATGCCCAAAATGTTGTTCTTAGATATCCCGGAATATTGATGTTGTCGGAAATGGTGAGTTGCTGATCGTTGAAATTCAGCAATGGATACGTGATGGGCGCAAGCGGGGGCGACCACAAACTGCGATGGTTGGGGTCGTTGTAGGTTAAAGATGTGCAATTAAAGTTTCTAACATCGGCTGAGTCGGCATCGCCACTGTTGCGAATATCGGTATACAGCAGATTGTTCGTGTTGCCATCTGGAGAATAAAAAGTAACCAAATTGCCTGAGTCGTCGGCATTGAAGCTGATTTCGAGCAAGACTTTTTCTTTTCGGTATTTTTTGCCATTTCTATATTCAGCTTGCCAGTGGCTGACTTTGGCGTCAAAGCCTTTTCCGTTGTTGATGGGTCTTCTGTAAAACTGAACAAAATCGATGGGAACCATCGAGCTTGTCCAGCCGACATATTGAGCACCGAACGGGGCAGATTGGTTCTCGGTCCAGGTCAATTTAAGAATTTTGTCCATCTTCTCCGAATCGTAGGACGTGAAAATATCTGTGTTTTCAGTTTGCGCCATAGATGACTGGCTGAATAAACTGGCGCCCAAGCCAGTGAAGGCGGCTGGCGTTGCGGCTGCCACGGCTGAGGCCATGAGGGATCTGCGGTTGATGGTCATTGGGATACCTGTCTTTCTGAAAAATAAGGAAACTGAAAAATCTAAGAAATTTAAAACTCAGGCCATTCAAAATTTATTTTGTTGACACCTCCCCGATTGGATAAACAATTCATCAATATGAGGTGTGGATTAATAAACACTAAATACTCAATTAGAAATATATGTAATACAAATGTATCGACTGCTGGCGCGTTAATTTAAGTGTTAACCCTTGGTTTTGCATTTATTTTTGGTTTGCGAAGACACAAACGTTTCAGCCGCATGCCAACGACAGCGGTGATGACGTGCAAGGGCGGCAGCAAAGTTAAAACTTGGCAGCTTCGTTGACGAGGGTGGCCCGCATGGGGGCGAATAGGAGGGGGCTAGGGACCTGTCGGTGCAGGCGTGCCGTTGGTGATGAGCGAGAGGTCGGGTGCTGAGCGTTGAACTGCTTCAACGGCAGGACAAGGCGAGTCTGTTGTGGCTTGAGCTCATTCAGTCGCGCGTCACGCGCACGAGTTCTTCTGCGCTGGTGATGCCGGCACGCACCAAGCGTTCACCGTCTTCGCGCATGAGGGTCATGCCAGCACGCAAGGCGGCTTCGCGCAGTTGGGCTTCGCTGCTTTGTTGGTGAATCAGGGCGCGGATGTCGTCGTTGGTGGTGAGCAGCTCGAAGATGCCTGTGCGGCCTTGGTAACCGCTGTGGCCGCAGGCGTCGCAGCCCACCACGCCGTAGCCCAACCCACCCTGGTTTTGCGAGAGCTTGGGCGCGCAATGGGTGCAGCGTTTGCGCACCAAGCGCTGGGCCAACACGCCCAGCAGCGAGGAGCTGAGCAAAAAGGGCTCGACGCCCATGTCGGTCAAGCGGGTGACGGCGCTGGCGGCGTCGTTGGTGTGCAAGGTGGCCAGCACCAGGTGGCCGGTGAGCGAGGCCTGGATGGCGATTTGTGCGGTCTCGTAGTCGCGGATTTCGCCAATCATGATGATGTCGGGGTCTTGCCGCAAGATGGCGCGCAAGGCCTTGGCAAAGTCCAGATCAATTTTGGGGTTGACCTGGGTTTGGCCCACACCGGCGAGTTCGTACTCGATGGGGTCTTCCACCGTCATGATGTTGTTGCGGCTGGCGTCGAGCCCTTGCAGCGCGGCGTAGAGCGTGGTGGTTTTGCCCGAACCCGTGGGGCCGGTGACCAAGACGATGCCGTGGGGTTGCTGCACCAAGTGTTCAAAGCGGCGCAGGGTCTCGCCTTCCATGCCCACCGCTTGCAGCGTGAGGCGGCTCTCCGATTTGTCGAGCAAGCGCAGCACCGCGCGTTCGCCGTGCGCGCTGGGCAAGGTGGACACGCGCACGTCGATGGCGCGCTGCCCCAAGCGCAGCGAGATGCGCCCGTCTTGCGGCAGGCGCTTTTCGGCAATGTCGAGTTCGGCCATGATCTTCAGGCGCGAAATCAACGCCGCGTGCAAGGCGCGGTTGGGCTGCACCACTTCGCGCAGGGTGCCGTCTACGCGAAAGCGCACGCTGCTGTGGCGCTCGTAGGGCTCGATGTGGATGTCGCTGGCGCCGTCGCGTGCCGCCTGGGTGAGCAAGGCGTTGAGCATGCGGATGATGGGGGCGTCGTCGGCGGCTTCGAGCAGGTCTTCGACGGCAGGCAGCTCTTGCATCATGCGGCTGAGGTCGGTGTCGCTCTCGACTTCGCTCACCACGGCGGCGGCGTTGCTGTCGGCCTGGGCATAGGCCTCGCTCAGGCGCTTGGCCAAGGTGGCTTTGTCGGTGTACTCAAACGCTTGCACGGCATGGCGGCGCAGCACCTCGCTCCACGCACCCGGGTCTGGGGCATCGCTGTGCCACAGGGTGAGGGTGTGGCCATCGTCCTCCAGCAGCAGCTGGTGGGTGCGGGCAAAGGCGTAGGGCAGCGGGCGACGCATGGATTATTTGGCTGTGGGCGCCACAGGCCTCGTGTTGGGCAGGGGGGGGAGTTGGGGCGCTGGGCCGGTGTTGAACACACCCACATCAGGGGCGTGTGCGTTTTGCTGCAAGCCCAACATTTGTTGGTAACGGTTGCTGCTGAGGGCTTCGGTGGCCGCTGCATCGCGCACGACCACTGGGCGCAAGAAGACCATCAGGTTGGACTTGGTGCGGCTGCGGGTTTCGCTTTTGAACAACCAGCCCAGGCCGGGTATGTCGCCCAAGCCTGGGACTTGGTTTTTGTTGCTCTCGAGGTCGTCAGACAACAAGCCGCCCAAGACCACAATGGCGCCGTCTTCGACCAACACATTGGATTCGATGGAGCGTTTGTTGGTGATGTAGCCCGAGGTGGTGGTGGTGCCAATGCTGGAGACTTCTTGGAAGATGGTGAGCTTGACGGTGCCGGTCTCGCTGATTTGGGGCTTGACTTTGAGAGTCAGGCCGACGTCTTTGCGCTCGATGGTCTGAAACGGATTGACCGAGCCGGTGGCGGTGTTGTTGCTGGTGTACTGACCGGTGACGAAGGGCACGTTTTGACCGACAACGATCTTGGCTTCTTCGTTGTCGAGGGTGAGCAAATTGGGCGTGGACAAGATGTTGGCGTCGGCATTGCTTTCTAGAAAGTTGGCCAAGCTGCTGAGCATGTTGACGCCGTTGACTTGGCGGATGGTGCCGATGTTCATGCCCGTGGACACGCCGGCCGAGGCAGCGGCGGTGCCGCCTTGCGACAGGCCCACGATGTTGCCGGTGGTGCCAAAGTTGGTGCCTGCCGCGCCGTTCGACCCCAGCGCACCTTGCCACTGGATACCGATTTGGATGGCTTTGCTGGCGTTGACTTCTGCGATCAAGCTCTCGACCATCACTTGGGCGCGGCGTTGGTCGAGCATGTCGATGACGGCCCGCAGTTGGCGGTACTGCGGCTCGGGCGCGGTGATGATGAGCGAGTTGGTGGCGGTGTCGGCTTGGATTTGTCCGCCAGTGGTGGCGGCATTGACGCTGCTGTTGCTGCCCAAGGTGCTGCCGGTGCTGCCCGGCATATTGGGGGCCTGGGGCGATGGCACGGGCGAGTTGGGCAATGTGGCCGCGCCTGAGGGGATCCCGCTGACGGCCGCGCGCAAGGTGGTCGCGAGTTTGGTGGCGTCGGCGTTTTTCAGGTACACCACATGGATGTTGCCGCTCGGGCTGCTGCTGCCGGGTTGGTCCAACTTGTCCACCAGAGAGCGCACCAGGGCCAAGCGCGCGGGGTTGGCGGCACGCACGATCAAGGCGTTGCTGCGTGGCTCGGCCAACAGGGTGGTTTTGTAGTCGGTGCCGGTTTGCCCGGGGGTTTGCGCACCAGCTGGGGCGTTGCCAGACTCCAGCAAGCGGGTGACCAAGGGGGCCAAGTCCACCGCGATGGCGTGTTTGAGGGCAATGACCTCGACATCGCTGGCATTGGACACATCGAGGGCCGCAATGATGCGCGCCATGCGTTGCAAGTTGTCGGCATAGTCGGTGATGACCAGCGAGTTGTTGCCGGGGTTGACGTTGAGGGTGTTGTTGGGGCTGATCAGCGGGCGCAGCACCGGCACCAGGTTGTTGGCTTGCTCAAAGTTGAGCCTGAAGATTTGCGTCACCACCTGGCCGCCCGACACGCCAGGGCTGGCGATGGTTTGGTCGACTTGCTGCACGCTGCCGCCTTGCAGTTTGGCGTCGGCTTCGGGGACAACTTTGAACAGGCCCTGGGTTTCCACCACAGCAAAGCCCTGCAAACGCAGCGCTGCCAAAAACTGCGCCCACGCCTCAACGGGTGGCACAGGCAGTTCGGTGCTGAGGTTGAGCGTGCCTTTGACACGCGGGTCGACCACCAGATTTTTGTTGGACAAGGTGGCCAGGGTGCGGGCCACGCTTTCGATGTCGGCATTGACAAAGTTCAAGGTGATGGGCTCGAGCGACGCTGATTTTTTGCTGGGGCCCGCAGCGTGCGCAACAGACCCACCGCTGAGCACCGGGAGCAGCGCGGCGACCAAGGCCGCTGCGAGCACGCCCTTGACGCGCTGGCGCAGACCCTGCCGTGCAGGCCGCGCGTGAGGTGCCCCTGGGTCGCGACGAAAGAGAGCAGGGTGTGCATGTGTCATAGGTCTTACTCTTAACTCAGTTCCATGATGGACTTGGCGCCTCGGCGCTGTCCCAGGACGTTCAATAAATTGGACAAGGCGGCTTCAAATTCGGGCTCGGCTGTCGCCTCGCCTTTGAACAACAGGCGTTGCGCCAACCATTGCCCTTGGCCACGCAGCTGCAGGCTGCCTTCCAAGGTGTCGAGGTGGAGCGCGATTGTGTCACCGCCTTGCACCTGCAGGCGGTAGCTGCCCAAGGGGCGCAAGGTGGACAAGCGGGTGCTGAGCTGCATGACGTGCACCTCGGCTTGACCACTGAGTTGGGCGCTGCCAGAGCGCAGGCTCCAGTGCAGGTCTTGCGAGGTCACCTGCAGTTGTGCCTCGGGCTGCAAGGTGTTCCAAGGCGCGCCCAAGCCGACCAACCAGTGGGCGGGCCATTGCGTTTGGAGGTTGGCCACCCGCACCGACACCCCCCGCCACAGCGGGGCGATCGACAGGTGCACGGGCTGCGGGGTGCAGCATTCGGAATGCAAGCGCAAGCCGAGGGTCAGGCCGTGCGCGAGGCTCCACTGCGGCCCCAATTGCCAGTGCAGCGGGGTGGGCAAGGCCACATCGTGGTTTTCAAATGTGTGGGCACCGGGCTGGCCGTCACTCAGCGCCCATTGGGCCGAGCCTTGCCAGACCGTGCCTTGCGGGTGCTTCAGCAAGACCCGGCCAGCGCTGGCCTGCGCCACGCCGCTGGCCAGCCACGCGGCGGGAGCCTGGGTGAGCAAGCCCAGCACCAGTCCCAAAGCAGCGCCGAGCCACGCCCAGCCCGCACTGCGACAGCTCGGCCCAAGGCGCCCCGAGCTGGCCAACACGTTAGAGGCTGAGCCAAGCAAACGCTGGGGCAAGGTGGGGCGGCGCATGGCTCTGGCTCTCAGGGGGCTGCAGCGGGCAGCTTGAGCAGCAGGCTGCCGTCCCACGTGGGGGCCGGGTTGGACGCGCCAGGGGCCGCGAGTGCGGCCCCCACCGTGCCGCTGGAGATGGCTGACGCCACACCGTTGAGCGTGACAGGGGCTGCGTTGGGCACGGTGCGGCTGAGGTGCACTTCCACCGGCAGGGCCTGCGCTTGGGTGCGCGCTTGGCTCAGCCAATTGGCCAAGGTGTGGGCGCGCACGGCTTTGAGTTGCACCAGCACCCCATCGCCTTGCAAGCTCAGTTGCATGCCGGTGCCTGCCGAGGTGCTGAGGCTTTGCAGGGTGCGCATGGCTTGCTCGCGGGACAAGGCTTGGCGGCTTTGCAGGGCTTGGGCTTGGCGTTGCAAGGCGAGCATCTGGCTGGTTTGTTGCATCAGGTCAGCGTGCCGCGCTTCGCTGTGACGCAAGGTGTTCCAAGCCGGCGCGATGGCCAGGCTCCAAAAAACAGCCAAGCCCAGCAACAGGCCCAGCAGCTGCATGCTGTGTTGCTCGCGCGCGGACAGCGCATGCCAACGGCTGAGCAGCTGAGCTTGCAGCGGGTTGGATGTACTCATCGTGCGGCCTCGGCTTGCAGCAACCAACGGTCGTTGCCTTCTTGGCGCAGGCTCAGGCCACGCGTGCGCAGGCTCGCTTGTGCGCTGCTGAGTTGATCGACCGCCAGATTCAGGCCCTGCACATGCAGGCCTTGGGCGGCGTAATGCAGTTGGGTCGGGGTTTGGCCGGGCGGTAAGACGCTGGCCAATGCCGCCAGCATGGGTTCAAAGTCAGACGGGGTGAGGCTGCCTGAAGCTTGATGGAGCGCATCGACTTCGCGTTGCATTTGCAACAGCGGCTCGACCACCACGGTGACTTTGGGAAAGGTGGTTTGCAGCACCGCAGGCAGTTGTGCAAGTTGCTGCTGCATGGCTTGGCGCTCGCGCCAAGCCAGGGCGTTGAGGCCGATGACTTGCACCACGGCCAAAGCCACCAAGCCCCAACGGACCGGGCGCCAAGCGGGGGCGTGGCGCAGGCTTTGCCAAGCCGATTGCAGCTGGCGCTGCAACTGCTGGCTGCGCCCTTGGGCCCACTCGCCTTGCGCCAAGTCCCAGCGCGAATGGCTGGCCGCCAACCAGCGCTGGGCGGCGGTTTGGAGCTCAGGCTGTTGTTGCAACTGTTGCTGCACCTGCGCCACCATGGCGGGCTCAGCGTGAACCCGCAAGGCGGGGTCAGCCAAGGGCGCAAAAGCGGGCCAATGGGCGGTGTTGGGCGGCAGGGTCGTGACACCTTGTGCATGGCTGAGCACATGCAAGGCGTGGTCTGGTGTGCCGCACACATACAGCTGCGGCGTGTCGCTGGGGCTGAGCTCGGGCACCAGGCGTTGCACCGTCAAACCGGCGGCGTGCAGCGGCGCCAGGGCGTCACGCAGCCATTGTTTGTCGCACACCGCCACTTGGGTGGTGCCGCCTTGGCGGGTGAGTGGCGTGGCGTCTGAGGGCAGCACCATGTGCACCTGGTCGGGGTCGACGAGCAAGCGGTCTTCCAGCAAACCTTGCAGCACCGGGCCCAAGCGTGCGCCGTGGCTGGCCGGTGGCAGTTGCACCTCCAACCAAGACAGCTGGCTGTGTGGAATCACCGCCACCACCTCGCCGGCATGGGCCGACAGCGCGTTGGCCATGCCCGTGGCACTGCGCAGCACGGTGTGTCCGTCGGTGTGCACGTGCGCATAGCCAGACGCGTCTGCATGGGGGGCGTGGGGAAGGGCAATGATCAGCATGAGAAAACTATTGTAGATAGTTAGTTTGCATTTCAGCCCACTGCCCGCTGTCGCGCCACAGCACCTTCAAATCGGCTTGATCGCGCTGCACCACCGAGCGCTCCGCCCAGGTGGTTTGGGGCATGCTCAAGCGGCCATAGACTTCAAAAAATTTGCTGTTCACGCTGTGGGTTGCTTCGCTGGCGTTGCCGCTGTTGCGGCCCACGGCTTGGTTGAAGTCGTCCAGACTGGCCCAGTGGTTGCGGGTGCGTTGCTCCACCAAGCGTTGGGCATCGGCCAAGGCCAAACCAGGCACGCTGGCGTAGAGCACTTCGGCGCTGGCGGTGTTGAGGTTGACCGGGGTTGGCACCGGCAAGAGGGTGATGTGGGCTTGCAGTTGAGACAGGGTTTGCGGCGTCAAGCCCAACCAGCTGAGTTGCGCCACGCGTTGTGGCATCAGCGGCGCGCCGCTTTGCGTGGTGTCTTGGGCGGCTTGCAGGTTTTGCACCAAGCGTTGCAGTTGCTCTTGCGGCAGTCCCAAGGCGTTGAACAAGCGCGCAAAGGCTTGCTGCATGGCGGGGTTGATCTTGTTGCCGTTGAGCAAGCCCGCGACGTTGAGGCGGGATTGCAAGTCGACGATCTGGCCAGACAAAAACACCTGATCGCTCAAACCCTCGTCCTCGCTGTCGCTTGCGCCGTCGGGGAGCGCCGACAAAAAACTCGACAGCCGCACCTGTTGCAAAGGCACGGCCCAGGGCTCGGCCAGGTGGTCGACTGCCTGGGCGTTGTGCAGGCCGTCGGCACGGGCGTCTTCGCGCAAGATCACCCGCGCCCAATCCAGCGCGCTCAGCAGCAGCCAACGCGCTTGGGCTTGTTGGCGCTCGGCCCCTTCCACTTCGACCGCACGCCACTGTTGCCACATGGCGCCCGCCGCCAGCGTGGCCACCAAGGCCACCGTCAACATGGCGGCCAGCAAAGCCGCGCCCTGCTGGCGCTGGTGTGGGGTAGGGCGCACGGGCAGGGTCATGACTTGCTGTTGCTGAAGTTAGGCCGTACCCAGTCGAGCGTCAAGCGTCCGGGTAAACCGGCGCTTGGGGGCAAATCAAGCAGCAGGCGAATGGCGTCAGGCGGGGTGGCGTTGGCGGCTCCGTTGCTGTTGGTTTTGCCGTCGCTCGACAAAGGGTTGGTCCAGGCATTGCCACGAAAGTAGGTGAGTTGCCACTGCGTCAAGTCCAACAACACGGTGGCGTTGGGCGCGTCTTGCGCGCTGGCGTTTTGGCTCCAGAGCTTGGCTTGTTCCCACGCCAAGTTCAAGGCTTGGCGGTCTTGCACGGCGGGCGACTGCCAGCGCATCCACTGCGTTGCGCTGTCTTGGCGGTCGTTGCGGCTGCGGCGTGTCCAGGCGACCACCCACAAGCCGGGGTCTTTGCCGTCGCCCAGTCGCGCGCTGCTGCGGCGGGTGATGCGCAGCACCTGACCGTCCCAAGACACGCCCGCGTCGTTCAGCCCAGAGACCGGCTGCATGGCGTCCAGGTCGGCACGCCATTGGGCGAGCACGGTTTGCAGCACCGAGGTCTGGGCCACGCGTTCTTGTGTGACATCGCGGGTGCGCACCAAGCCATCCAGGCCGCGCCAACTCAGACCCGCCACCACGGCCATCAGGGCGATGGCGATGAGCAGTTCAACCAGGGTGAAGCCGCGTTGGGTTTTCATGGCCGGGCTCAGTAGCGTCCTATCAGTGTGGTGACCCGCAGGATGGGCGTGCTGGCATCAAACACCTGCGCATCCACGCGCCTGAAAGAGGGGTTGGGTGTGCTGCGAACGGTCAAGGCCACCTGCAACTCACGCCCGGCTTGGGGGCAAGACACCTGCGAATTGCCCACGCCGGGGAGTTGTTGGGCCAGTCGCAGTTGATGGATGGCGTTGTCGGCGCAAATTTGCCCCAACAGCACATCGGCTTGACGTTGCGCATTGCCCACCAAGGCGCCGCTGACTTTGAGTGCGGTCATCAAGGCCAGGGCCACGATGGCCAAGGCCACCAACACCTCGATCAGGGTAAAGCCGCCATCCGCTCGGCCGCGGTGCGGCGTGCCTTGAGGGGCGGTCATGGCAGCCTCTCAAACGGGCGCAGCCCATCGCTGCCAATGCGCACAGCGGGTGTGTGGCTGGGCGCTGAACCCGCTTGGCTGAGGGTGAAGGTGACGCGGGCCATGATGGGCTCTGGCCCCAGCACCACAGGGGTGGTCGAGGCCGTGACCACGGTGGTGGGGTAGAGCCATGGCTCGGTTTTGAAGGGCTTGTTGCCGGGGCGCACGATGGTGTAGCCATTTTCTGTGCTGCGCCAAACCAGGGTGACGCCGCTGGTGCGCGCGCTGACGCGTGCGGCCTCGAGATGCGCCATCAGGCGCTGCGCTTCGTTCTCGAGTTGGGTTTGTTGGCCATCACGCAGAGACAGGGCGACGCCTGCCGTGACAAAACCGATGATGGCCAGCACCACCAACAGCTCCAACAAGGTCAGGCCGCGCTGGCGCTGCATGGCCAGGGTTATTGCCAGCTGCCGATGTCGGCGTTTTTGCCATCACCACCCGGTTGTCCGTCGGCGCCAAAAGACATCACATCGACCTCGCCTTTCACGCCGGGGAACATGTACTGGTAGGGGCGCCCCCAAGGGTCGTTGGGCAATTTGTCGATGTAGGGTTTCCAGTTGAGTGGCGCAGGGCCTGTGGTGGGCTTGGTGACCAAGGCTTGCAACCCCTGCTCGGCCGCGGGGTAGCGCTGGTTGTCCAAGCGGTAGAGCTTGAGGGCTTGCATGAGGTTGTTCACGTCGGTGCGGGCGGCTGTGCCACGCGCGTGGTCGGCGCGGTCGAGCACGTTGGGCACGACCAATGCGGCCAGCACGCCGATGATGGCCAACACCACCATGAGCTCAATCAGGGTGAAGCCGCGTTGGCGTCGATTGGGATGTTGGGGTATTTCGAAAGTATTCATAGGCTGAATGATAATGCCCACATGTTGCCCACACGCGCCCCTTTTTTGTTGGTCCACACCACCGCCTTGCTGGTGTGGGCTTTGGTGGCTTTCAGCGCCACATCGTGGGTGTTGCGCGGCACCGGCCAGGACATGGCCAGCAGCCCATCGATCCCGCAGGCTGAGCCAGCCTTGGCGGTGGACGCCACAGCCACTGCGCGCAGCTTGGGGCTGGTGGCGGCAGGGCCTGTGGCAGCACCGGCTTTGGCCAGCCGCTTTCAGTTGGTGGGGGTGTTGGCCGGTGGCCCATCGCAAGGCGCTGCCTTGATCGCCGTGGACGGAAAACCCGCCAAGCCTTACCGATTGGGTGCGCCGGTGGCGGAGGGCTGGGTGTTGCAGTCGGTGCAAGGCCGGCGGGCGAACCTAGGCTTGGGTGCTGACGCGGCAGCCACCCTGACACTCGAATTGCCTGCGCGCAGATGACGGGTGAGGGCTTGGGGCCCCATGCTGCGCGTGCCCGAGCGCTTCGATCCGCACCCAGCCCCTGTCAACGCTGCAAAAACAAGCGGTAAGCCGGGTTCTTGGTTTCTTCGACGTGAGGGTAGCCCAAGGTCAGCAAGAACTTGGCAAATGCTTTGTCGTCGGCCTTGGGCACTTGCAGACCCATCAAGATGCGGCCGTAGTCTGCGCCTTGGTTGCGGTAATGAAACAGGCTGATGTTCCAGCCCGGGCGCATGGCCAGCAAAAACTTCATCAAGGCGCCGGGGCGTTCTGGAAATTCAAAGCGCAGCAAGCGTTCTTGTTGGGCCAAGGCCGAGTGACCGCCCACCATGTGGCGCAGGTGTTCTTTGGCCAGTTCGTCGTGGGTCAGGTCGATGGCTTCAAAGCCATGCTTGGTGAAGTGGGTCGCAATTTTGCTGCTCTCGCCCTTGACGCCGGTGGTCAAGCCCACAAACACATGGGCTTGGTCGGCGTCGCTGAGCCGGTAGTTGAACTCGGTCACGCTGCGTGGGGTTTTGCCACCGCCAAAGCTGGGCAGCTGACCAATCAGCTCGCAAAAGCGGCGCAGGCTACCCGGCTGCTCGGGGATGGTCACAGCGAACAAGGCTTCGCGTTCTTCACCTACTTCGGCGCGCTCGGCCACAAAGCGCAGGCGGTCAAAGTTCATGTTGGCGCCGCACAAAATGGCGGCGTAGGTTTCGCCTTTGGTTTTGTGCGCGGCCACGTACTGTTTGATGGCGGCCACCGCCAGCGCCCCTGCGGGTTCGACGATGCTGCGGGTGTCGACAAACACGTCTTTGATGGCGGCGCACACCGCGTCGGTGTCGACGGTGATGTAGCTGTCGACCAACGTGCGTGAAATGCGGAAGGTTTCTTCGCCCACCAGTTTCACCGCCGTGCCGTCGGAGAACAGGCCCACATCGGTGAGGGCCACCCGTTGGCCTTTGGCCACCGACTGCATCATGGCCGAGGAGTCGTCCATTTGAACGCCGATGACCTTGATCTCGGGGCGCACCGCCTTGATGTAGTTGGCCACGCCAGAAATCAGGCCGCCCCCGCCAATGGCCACAAACACGGCGTCGAGCGGGCCTTGGTGCTGGCGCAGCATTTCCATCGCGATGGTGCCTTGGCCGGCAATCACCTCGGGGTCGTCGAACGGGTGCACAAAGGTCATGCCGTTTTTCTTCTCCAGCGTGAGCGCGTGCTGGTGCGCGTCGGAGTAGCTGTCGCCATGCAGCACCACTTCGCCACCCAGGGCTTTGACGGCTTCGATCTTCAAAGCGGGCGTGGTCACAGGCATCACGATCACGGCTTTGGCCCCGAGGCGGCTGGCACCCAGCGCCACGCCTTGGGCGTGGTTGCCTGCGGAGGCGCAGATCACCCCCTTTTTCAATTGCGCAGGCGTGAGGTGCGCCATCTTGTTGTAGGCGCCGCGCAACTTGAAGCTGAACACCGGTTGCTGGTCTTCGCGCTTGAGCAGCACGGTGTTGTGCAGACGGCGGCTGAGGTTTTTGGCCACTTCCAGCGCAGACTCTTGGGCCACGTCGTAGACGCGTGCGGTCAAGATTTTTTTCAGATAGTCGGCGGGGGTCAGGGTGTGGGCTTTGGCAGGACGGGTAGACATGCCGCGATTGTCTCTTATGGCTGTGCGTTGGCAGCGCTGCCACGCCCTGCGTGGGCTGGCTGCTGCAGCACCGAGCCACTACACTGAGCGCCTGACTGAAAAACAAGTTATTCCTAAGTGCTACTCACCGCCGCCTCCTTTTTCAAACAAACCGACGATGGGTCTGGCGGCGCGCTGCAAACCTTCAAGCGGCGCCTGAAATTTCGGTTGCGTTACCTGTGGCATGGCGCGCACATCCGTGCTGTGCATGCGCACTTGCACCAGCTCGGTTTGGCCCCGTTGCTCGACAGCGACCCACTGCTCTTGCTGCGCTGCACGCGGGCTTATTTGTGGACCGGCTTGGACGCCCAACACCGCGCCCAAGCAGAGCTGGCGCACTTCGATTGGATCTCGCACACGCTGACGCCGGCCCGCGTGCTGGACTTGTATGCCGCACACCAGTGGACGCTGTGCGAATGGACGATCAAAGAGCGCCACGTGCGCATCGTGCTGCGCCCCGGACGCGCCTTGAGCCGAGAGGGCGAGTTGGAGTTGCATTTGGAGCTCGATGGCCAAGCCGTCATGCGCGCGGCCTTCAGCGTCTTGCCGTCCCCGCTGCTGGGTGGCGATTCGGCGGCCCCGGTGCTGGTCGTGGGCAATGTGCAGGGCTCGCAAGAAGGCAAAGATTTGGTGAAAGACTTCACCCAGCTGATGGAACGCACCCGGCCCAGCGGCGTCTTGCTCAACGCGCTGCAAGGCTTGGCGCAAGGCTGGGGTTTGGCGGGTCTGGTGGGGGTGAGCGACCGTGGGCACGCTTATGCGGGCTATGGCAGTTTGTCGCAGCGGGTGGGCATCAGCTACGACGCGCTTTGGCAAGAACTGGGCGCCGAACATGCCTTGTCGCCTCGGCACTGGACGCTGCCGCTGCACTGGCAGGCGCGGCCTGAGAGCGAAGTGGCGTCGAGCAAACGCTCGCAACTGCGTCGGCGCAACCAAATGCGCCAGCAGGTGATCGACGCTTGCGTGCAGGCCGCACAGCAGCTGCGGGCATAAAAAAACCCCGAGCCTTGCGACTCGGGGTTGAATCCACTTTTGAGGGTGGAGGAGACAAGCCCACAGTGTAATCAGATTTTCAAAGCATGACGGGTTTTGGCTGACAATTCTGGCTCTTTGAATCACTCAGTCGCCCCCCTAGGAGAACCACACATGGAATGCACCGTCAGCTGGACCGGTCACAGCGGAACCCGCTCAGGCATGGGCTTTGTGGCCGAAACCGGCAGTGGCCACGTCATCGCGATGGATGGCGCGCCCGACACAGCCAAGCCCGACAACGGTGGCCAAAACCTGGCGCCGCGCCCCATGGAAACTGTGCTGGCTGGCACTGGCGGCTGCACCGCCTACGATGTGGTGCTGATCTTGAAGCGCGGCCGCCACGATGTGCGCGGTTGCAGCGTCAAACTCACCAGCGAACGCGCCGAGGTGGACCCCAAGGTCTTCACCAAGATCAACATGCACTTCACCGTCACTGGCAAAGCCATCCCCGAGGTGGCTGTGGAACGCGCCATTGCCATGAGCCATGACAAATACTGCTCGGCCAGCATCATGCTCGGCAAAACCGCAGAGATCACCACCAGTTTTGAGGTGGTGGAGGCTTGAGCCATGGCCTTGCTCGTGATGGCTGCCCGACCTAAGGTCAAACCCATGCGACTGACGCCCGAAGCCATTCAAACCATCACCCAAGCTGCCAAGGCC
>CANCUP010000011.1 GCA_947381325.1 Comamonadaceae bacterium | reverse complement strand
TGTGGAACATCGTCAACGTCGAGGTGTGGGAGCCCACGGGCGCCATGCCACGCGCGGTGTTGCCGCCTCCCATGGGCAACCCCATGCTGCCCGATGTGCCCAACTGGTCGTGGCACGAATACGGCATGCGCGTGGGCTTTTGGCGCTTGCTCGAAGCGCTGAGTGACCGCAAGATGAAAGCCACCTTTGCACTCAACGGCACCACCTGCCGCATGTACGAAGAGGTGTGCACGGCCGCACTGAAAGCTGGTTGGGAATTCATGGGCCATGGCCTGGTGCAACGCCCGATGCACAAGGTCGAAGACCAGTTGGCCGCCATCCGCGAAACCATGGACGAAATCCGCAAGTTCACCGGCAAAGCACCCCGCGGCTGGGAAAGCCCAGGCCTGACCGAAACCGACGACACGCTCGACCACCTGGCAGAGTGCGGCATCGACTACGTGGCCAACTGGGTGCTCGACGACCAGCCCGTGTCGTTGCACTCGCCCAAAGGCCCGATCACCGCCGTGCCCTACACCGTGGAGTTGAACGACGTGGTCATCTCCGCCGTGCAACAACAACCGTCCGACGAAATGCTCAAGCGCGGCAAGGCCCACTTTGACCGCCTGTACAAAGATGGCGCCAAAACACCGCGCATCATGGCCATCTCGGTGCACCCCTACCTCAGCGGCGTGCCGCACCGCATTGGCTACCTCGAACAGCTGTACGACTATGTGCTGAGCCACGAAGACGTGCTGGTGTGGACCGGTGAAGAAATCCTCGACTGGTTCTTGGCCCAACAACGCGACCACGCCAAATGAGTCAGCCACGCATCTTGATCGTGTCGCTCGGCGGCACGATCACCATGACCCGCTCGGACACTGGCGGCATCACACCCACCCTCACCGCCGACAAGCTGATTGACAGCGTGCCGCAACTGGCTGGGGTGGCCACGCTCGAAGCTGTCACCCAATTCAGCATGCCCGGTGCCTCGCTGAGCATTCGCAACTTGGCGGAAGTGGCCGACCTGCTCAACCAGCGCTTGCAGGCTGACTTCGACGGTTCGGTGGTGGTGCAAGGCACCGACACCATCGAAGACACCGCCTTTGTGCTCGACCTGCTGGTGCACAGCAAGCGCCCCGTGGTGGTCACGGGTGCCATGCGAGGTCCCCAAGCCGCCGGGGCAGACGGCCCCGCCAACATTTTGTCGGCCGTGACCGTGGCTGCCGATGCGCGCATGTCGGGCCTGGGTGTGGTGGTGGTGCTCAACGACGAGATTCACAGCGCACGCTGGGCTCAAAAATCACACACCTCGTTGACCAGCGCCTTCACCTCACCGGGCACTGGGTGCATGGGCTTTGTGGCCGAAGGTCGTGTCGAACTGATGATGACGCCGCAACGCGACATCTCGTCCGTTCAAGGCCCGCTGGTGCATGACCACGCCGTGGCTTTGGTCTCATTGGGGTTGGGAGAAGACGGCCGCATGCTGCCCATGCTCAAGGGCTTGGGCTACAGCGCTGTGGTGATCGAAGGCATGGGCGCAGGCCATGTGCCTGCGGCCACGGTGGGCGCGATTGAAGCGTTGGTCAGCCAAATGCCCGTGGTGTTGTGCACCCGCGTGCGAGGCGGACGTGTGTTCACGCAGACGTATGGCTTTGCTGGTTCAGAGATGGACCTCATTGCCAAAGGCGTTATTCCCTGCGGTCACCTCAGCGCCTCGAAAGCAAGATTGCTGTTGAGCCTGTTGTTATCGACAGGCACATCGGCAACTGGCGTTCGCGATGTGTTCAAGGCATGTGCCGGTGCTTGAACCCCAGAAATTCGATTCTTAGATTCAGGTCTACACCTAAAATACGGCGCCCTTGTCAGGGCTCATAGACCGGAGAAATCATGGATTGCCAAAATTGTGGAGCCTCAAATTTACCAACACAAAAGTTTTGCGGCGGCTGTGGCTCCAAACTTGCCTTGACGTGCAAGTCTTGTGGGGCGGAAAGAACAGCTTCGCAGAAGTTTTGTATCTCTTGTGGCGCCAGGCATGCCGACACCGTCACCGCTGCTGAGACGTCAACACCCCAAACCGTTGCGCCTGCCCAGCTGGCGACCCTGCCTGATCATGGCCTGGCGATGAAAATTTCCATCGATTCGATCCGCTTCAACGACGCGGAAGATTACGAACTGATTTCCAAAGAAATAGCACCTGACTTTGATGAAGCCGTGACGGTTTTAAGAACGCACCAGAATGTTTTATTTGGACTCGACCCATCAGATTACGACCCGCATCTGCACTTCAAATACTTGAACATTCAGTGGGGGCAAGTGGATGCGTCTGGCACATATGAGAATCAAATTTTTTTCCATTTCAGTGCAGTGACCCAGCGGCTTTTCAGCATGAAATCACGCATCGACGTATCAGCGTACGCAGAATTCGACAAAGAAAGGCTTGAAGACACATTCAATTCTGTTTCTTTTGAATTTGCAGAATCTATTCTCAAAGGCATTGTTGAATCCAATGGGACTTACGACCTGAGTGAGTTGGTAAAAACACTGGGAAAGAAAACAAGGCAAGAACGAAAAAAGTGCGAACTCGCCGTGACTGACTTTGTGAATTCGGTGGAGATATCTAACTTTTTCTCAGTCAACAATGTTCCAGCCAAAAAGCTGACCAATGCCAAAAAGATTCATTCCAACTCATTGAGAGATGATGAAAAGATATTGGCGCTTTATGACTCCACAATTTTTGGCTCGGCAGAAGATGGCTTTTTGTTAACCGACCGGGCCATTCACTTTAAAAATATCGTCATGGACCCGATCACCGTCCCCTACGACACGCTCGATCAGGTAAGCAGCAAAAAGAACGATATCTTCGTGAATGCCCATGAGATCCAAGTTGGTTCATCTGAGAGCGACAAACTCAATCCGGCAGTGGTCGTTGTGCTCAACAGTTTGAAGCGGGTGTTTCAGTCGGATGAAAGCTAAAGCGCAGTTCCATGCGACAGATTTGCAAGACGTCCTTGAATCACGAAGCTTTGGCTTGGTGAATTTTTACCGAGCCTAGGGAGCCAGGTTGTCATGAAAAAAATCAGTTGGTTAGGTTTATTGTTTTTTGCAAACATCCACGGAGCATCCGCGCAATCCATTGAATTGATCCCCGACGGCAATGGCGATCAGAACTATTTGATGCTCTTGACTAAAAAAACTTTGTTTCCTGATGCCTACAGATTTCAAGTGATCACAAATTTTTCACGGTCTTCTCAAAATGGGGCGCAAAGTGCAGCCTCAGATTACTCTCTCAATTGCAGAATGAAAAGAATTGGCTACTTGAGCTGGCACACCTATGCGAAACCTTGGGCCAAAGGGAAGGTGGTATCTCGGGATGATTCGCAGCATTTTGAGCAAGTGGAAGATCACCCGAAAAATCTTCAATTGTTGAATCTGATTTGCAACACGGCGCATCAAGAATTGACTTGATTCAAATCATGGATGCGCTCTCACCACATGACTGCCAACAGATGAGCTTGGGCGGCTAAACACCCAAGCAGGGAAAGGTCAAGGGTTATCCCTAGACCTCGTTTTCGTATAGTCAAAAAAATATGGCGCGAATGCCGATATCACCCCATCACCTCACGCAGGGACAAGACGTTCGTGGACTGCATCCTAGAGACCAAACAACTGACGAAAGAGTTCAAAGGCTTTGTGGCCGTTGACCGGGTGAACCTGCGCGTCAAACGGGGCAGCATCCACGCACTGATTGGCCCCAATGGTGCAGGCAAGACCACGTGCTTTAACTTGCTGACCAAATTCATTCCTCCCACCTCTGGGCAAATTGTGTTGGATGGGCAAGACATCACGCATCTTGCACCGGCACAAATTGCACGCTTAGGCGTGATTCGTTCATTTCAAATTTCCGCAGTCTTTCCACATTTGAGTGTGCTTGAAAATGTGCGTGTCGCACTGCAGCGACAACTGCACACCTCGTTTCAGTTTTGGACATCCGAGCGCTCCTTGAACCAGCTCAACGATCACGCCATGTCCCTCTTGACAGAAGTTGACTTGGAAAAATTTGCCCATTTGACAGCCGTTGAGCTGAGCTATGGCCGCAAACGCGCCTTGGAGATTGCCACCACCCTGGCCATGTCACCCAAGTTGATGTTGCTCGACGAGCCCACACAAGGCATGGGCCTGGAAGATGTCGACCGCATTCGCCAATTGATCAAGAAGGTGGCAGCGAGTCGCACGGTGCTGATGGTGGAACACAACATGAGTGTTGTGTCCAGCATTGCAGACACCATCACCGTCTTGCAACGCGGCGCAACACTGGCTGAGGGGTCCTATGCTGAGGTATCCAAAAATCCTGCGGTGATCGAAGCCTACATGGGCAGCACCCAGGTCGAACTGGCTGGAGCACACTGACCATGGCGGCTTGGCTTGAAGTTGAAAATCTGCATGGCTGGTACGGTGAATCACATGTCTTGCATGGCGTGAATTTTGAGGTCCAAGAAGGTGAAGTGGTCACCTTGTTGGGTCGCAACGGGGCAGGACGCACCAGCACCCTGCGCGCGATCATGGGACTGATTGGCATGCGCAAGGGTTCGATCCGCGTGCGCGGCACTGAAACCATCCAGCTACCACCGCACCGCATTGCAGGCTTAGGTCTGGGCTACTGCCCAGAAGAGCGTGGCATTTTTTCCAGCTTGTCGGCACAAGAGAACTTGCTGTTGCCGCCCATCCTTGCCCCCGGCGGCATGAGCTTGGACAGCATCTATGCCATGTTCCCCAACCTCAAAGAACGCGCCAACAGCCAAGGCACCCGTTTGTCGGGGGGTGAGCAACAGATGTTGGCGGTGGCCCGCATCCTACGCACTGGGGCCAAGTTGCTGCTGCTCGACGAGATCTCCGAAGGCCTGGCGCCCGTGATTGTTCAAAAGCTCGCCAGCATGGTGCAGACCTTGCGCCGCCAGGGCTACACCATCATCATGGTCGAGCAAAATTTCACGTTTGCAGCGCCTTTGGCGGATCGGTTCTTGGTGATGGAACACGGCCAGGTGATTCAAGAATTCACGCAGTCTGAACTGCCGTCTCGGATGGAGCGGCTGCACGAATACCTGGGTGTCTAAAAAGACTCGTTAGTTTTTCAAAAATAATTTTCAACAGGAGATCCGTCATGAAACTTAAACAACGCATTGCAGCCCTCAGCATCGCTGGGCTGGGCATGGTGGGCCTGAGTGCCCAAGCACAGGTGTCCGGCGATGTGATTCGCATTGGCTTCATCACAGACTTATCCGGTCTGTACGCTGACATTGACGGTCCCGCGGGCGCAGACGCCATTCGCATGGCCATCGCTGACCTCGGCGGTGCAGTGGCCGGTAAAAAAATTGAGCTCCTGGTGGCCGACCACCAAAACAAGCCCGATGTGGCCGCGGCCAAAGCACGCGAGTGGTTTGACACCCAAGGCGTCGACATGTTGGTGGGTGGCACCAACTCTGGCACGGGCTTGGCCATGGCCAAAGTCGCCCAAGAAAAGAAAAAGCTGTTCATTGCCATTGGCGCGGGCACATCGGCCTTGACCAACGAGCAATGCAGCCCCTACACGGTTCACTATGCGTACGACACCGTGGCACTGGCCAAGGGCACAGGCGGTGCGGTGGTGAAGGCCGGCGGCAAGAGCTGGTATTTCTTGACGGCGGATTACGCCTTTGGCGCCTCGCTCCAAAACGACACCGCCAACGTGGTCAAAGCCGGCGGTGGAACGGTGTTGGGTGCGGTCAAGCACCCCTTGTCAGCCAGCGACTTCTCGTCGTTCATGCTGCAAGCACAAGGCAGCAAAGCGCAGATCTTGGGCCTTGCCAATGCAGGGGGCGACACCATCAACGCCATCAAAGCCGCCAATGAGTTTGGTGTGACCAAAACCATGAAACTCGCCGGTCTGTTGGTGTTCATCAACGACATCCATTCGCTGGGCTTGAAGTCCACCCAAGGCATGTACCTGACCGACAGTTGGTACTGGAACAAAGACGCAGAAACACGCGCTTGGAGCCGCAAGTTCTTTGAGAAGATCAAACGCATGCCTTCTTCCATCCAAGCGGCCAATTACTCTGCGGCGCTGCAGTACTTGCAAGCCGTCAAAGCCTCTGGCACGGACGACTCGGACAAAGTGTTGGCTCAAATGAAGAAAACCAAAATCAACGATGTATTCGCCAAGGGCGGCTACATCCGTGATGACGGACGCATGATCCACGACATGTACTTGATGCAAGTCAAGACGCCTGATAAATCGATCGAGCCATGGGACTACTACAACGTGGTGGAAACCATCAAGGGCGATGTGGCCTTCACCACCAAAGCCGAAACCAAGTGCGCTGCTTGGAAGTAACCTGAAGCGATTCGCCACCCATGGACATCTTTGGCATTCCTATTCAAGCCTTTCTGGGCCAGTTGCTGCTGGGCTTGGTCAACGGCTCTTTTTACGCCATGTTGAGCCTTGGGTTGGCGGTGATTTTTGGTCTCTTGGGCATTGTGAATTTTGCGCATGGCGTCTTCTACATGATGGGCGCTTATGTGGCCTTTGTGTCCTTGGATGTGTTCGGGCTCAACTATTGGCTGGCCCTGTTGCTGGGGCCTTTGCTGGTGGGCGCTTTGGGCGTGCTGCTGGAGCGCACCTTGCTCAAGCACTTGTACAAGATTGACCCCATCTATGGTTTGTTGCTGACTTTCGGGCTGGCGCTGATCTGTGAAGGGGTGTTCAGAGAGTTTTTTGGTGTGTCGGGGCAGTCCTATGCCGTGCCTGAGCTGTTGCAAGGCGCCACCAACTTAGGGTTCATGATCTTGCCGAACTACCGCGCTTGGGTGGTGTTGGCATCGCTCAGCGTGTGTTTGGGTACCTGGTTTGTGATTGAGCGGACACGTCTGGGTTCGTACCTGCGGGCTGGCACAGAAAACCCGCAATTGGTGCAGGCGTTTGGCATCAACGTGCCCTTGATGGTCATGCTGACCTACGGTGCAGGCTGCGGCTTGGCCGCACTCGCAGGGGTGTTGGCAGCGCCGGTGATTCAAATCAACCCTCTCATGGGGAGCAATTTGATCATTGTGGTGTTTGCCGTGGTGGTGATTGGCGGCATGGGCTCCATCATGGGCGCGATCATCACCGGCGTCGTGCTGGGTCTGATTGAAGGCTTGACGAAAGTGTTTTATCCAGAAGCATCCAACATCGTGGTCTTTGTGATCATGGCCATTGTGTTGATGATTCGTCCTGCCGGACTGTTTGGGAAAGAAGCCTGATGCTCGCCGCAACCACTGCCGCCCCCACCCGTTTGGCCAGCATCGGTCTGCTGGGCTGTCTGGGCTTGTTGATGGCAGCCCCTTTCATGGGCGTCTATCCCATCTTCATGATGAAGGCCTTGTGCTATGCCATGTTTGCCATGGCCTTCAATTTGTTGATGGGGTTCACCGGTCTCCTGTCTTTTGGTCACGCCGCTTTTTTTGGCGTAGCGGGTTACACCACCGGTTGGTTGATTCGCTCCGCCGGCTATTCGCCCGAGTTAGGTGTGCTGGTTGGTACCGCCGTCGCAGGCCTGTGTGGCTTGGGCGTTGGATTGATTGCGATTCGCCGCCAAGGCATTTATTTTGCGATGGTGACCTTGGCCATGGCGCAAATGTTTTATTTTGTATTTTTGCAAGCGCCTTTCACGGGGGGTGAAGATGGCTTGCAAGGCGTGCCACGCGGACAACTCTTGGGCATGATCTCTTTGGAAAATGATCTGTCGCTTTACTTTGTTGTGCTGGCCGTCTTCGTCGCCCTGTTTTTGTTTGTGATTCGCATTGTTCATTCACCGTTTGGTCAAGTGCTCAAAGCGATTCGAGAAAACGAGACGCGTGCCATCTCTTTGGGCTATGACGTCAACAAATACAAGCTCATGGCGTTTGTTTTGTCCACCACTGTGGCGGGGCTCGCAGGCGCCATGAAGACTTTGGTGTTGGGCTTTGTGACCCTCAACGATGCCCATTGGTCGCTGTCGGGCGAGGTGATCTTGATGACCTTGCTCGGTGGCCTTGGGACGTTTGCAGGGCCTGTGCTCGGGGCTTTCACCATCATTGGTTTGCAAAACTTTTTGGCTGATCAAGTGGGCTCTTGGATCAACGTCATCATTGGCGTGATCTTTGTGCTCTGCGTGGTGGCCTTCCGCCGGGGCTTTGTCGGTGAACTCAAAGCTTGGCACGCGGCTCGTGGTGCGTCGAGACCTTCGGATTGAAAGAGCTGTTCGGGAAAATCAAAAACGCCCCGTGAGGGGCGTTTTTACTGGGTGTCTGGCGGAAGCTGTGAGATTCGAACTCACGGAGGGCTCACACCCTCGCCGGTTTTCAAGACCGGTGCATTCAACCGCTCTGCCAAGCTTCCATGTTGAATTGAGCGCATATTGTAAAGGCCCTTTCAACGCCTTTTGGATGCAGTGTCAAGAAGCGCTTTCTTCAGGCAAAAACAAGGTCTGCAAATCACTCAAAAAGTCAAAGCCGCGCTCAGTCGGGACCACACGCTGAAAGTCACGTGTCACCAAGCCCTTGGCCTCGGCTTTGGCCAGGGCGGCTTGTATGGCCGTTACAGGCAAGCCCGTGCGTTCGGTGAAGTCGGCCAACGAAAACCCATGGCGCAAGCGCAGCGCGTTGAGCATGAATTCAAAAGGCAATTCGCTGCGCGCCACCTCGGTGCTCTGCGCCACTGCACGTTCTGCGCGAGCGGTGTCCAAGGCATGGTCCATGTACAAGCGCGGGTCACGGTTGCGCACTTGGCGCACCACGCGATGCGCAAAGCTGAGCTTGCTGTGCGCCCCTGCCCCCACGCCCAAATAGTCGCCAAACTGCCAGTAATTCAAGTTGTGCCAGCAGCGGTGGTTGGGCTGGGCATAGGCCGACACCTCGTAGCGCTGCAAGCCCGCTGCAGCGGTGCGCTCGGTGATGCGGTCGAGCATCGCGTAGGCCTCGTCATCCTCGGGCACTTGGGGCGGAAACTTGGCAAACACCGTGTTGGGCTCGATGGTGAGGTGGTAGATCGACAGATGGGGTGGCGCCAAGGCCAGCGCCATGTCCAGGTCAAGGTCTAACTGCGCCAAGGTCTGACCGGGCAAGGCATACATCAGGTCAAGGTTGAAGGTGTCAAAAGCACTGGCGGCTTCCTCCAATGCCGCAATGGCCTGCGCACGGTTATGTACCCGGCCCAAGGCCTGCAAATGCGCATCGTTGAAGCTTTGCACACCCACCGACAGTCGGGTCACACCCGCCGAACGAAAAGCCCGAAAGCGGTCTTTCTCAAAAGTGCCGGGGTTGGCCTCTAGGGTGATTTCGCAATCGGCCTCTAAGCGCAGCCGCGCACGCAGATCGCTGAGCAAGCGCTCGATGGCGGCAGGCGAAAACAAACTGGGGGTGCCCCCGCCAATGAAGATGCTGTGCACACTGCGGCCCCAAATCAGGGGCAAGGCGCTTTCAATGTCCGCACACAAGGCGTCCAAATAGCGTTGCTCTGGCAAGCTGTCTGCGCCCCCTTGAGACCATTCGTGCGAATTGAAGTCGCAGTAAGGGCATTTCTTCAAACACCATGGCAGGTGCACATACAGCGACAGCGGTGGCAAGCTGCTCAAAGACAGCGTGCCAGGGCGCATGAGGTGCTGAATGTCGGAGTTCATGCGGACTTAAAACCAGCGCTCGCGCATCAAGGCCAACATCTGCTGCGCCGCTTGGCCGCGGTGGCTGTTGGCGTTTTTCACCTCCACGGGCAGTTCGGCAAAGGTTTTGCCAAAGCGGGGGATGAACATGATGGGGTCAAAGCCAAACCCGTTGCCGCCCACAGGCGCGCGGGTGATTTCACCCACGGCACGGCCCACAGCAATCAAAGGCTCTGGGTCGTCGGGATGGCGCACCGCCACCAAGGTGCTGACCAAGGCGGCACGGCGGTTGTCAACCTGCGCCATTTGCTCGAGCAAGGCGCGCACATTGTTGTCATCCCCCTTGGCGTAGCCAAACTGGGTGGCGTAGAAGGCGGTTTGCACGCCAGGCAAGCCGCCAAAGGCGTCGACACACAGGCCCGCGTCGTCGGCCAGCGCGGGCAAGCCGCTTTCACGCGACGCGTGGCGTGCTTTGGCCAGCGCGTTCTCTACAAAGGTGTGGAACGGTTCTTCGGCCTCGCCCACACCAAGGTCGGCTTGGCGCACCAACGCTAGCCCCAAGGGGGCGAACATGGCTTGTAATTCGGCGAGCTTGCCTGGGTTGTTGGATGCCAGAACGATCTTCTTCATCAGCAGGCTCATGAACTTAGGCTTTCAGCGCTTCTTGTTGCATGGCAATCAGCTCACCAATGCCTTTTTCGGCCAAGGCCAGCAAGGCATTCATTTGGTCACGGGTGAAAGGCAGGCCTTCGGCCGTGCCCTGCACTTCGACGTAATGACCGGCGCTGGTCATCACCACGTTCATGTCGGTGTCGCAGCTGGAATCTTCGGTGTACTCCAAATCGAGCAAAGGCAAGTCGCCCAACATGCCCACTGAAATAGCTGCCACACCCTGGGTGATGGGGCTCTCGGTGAGCTTGCCCGAAGCGATCAGGCTGTTGACCGCGTCTTGCGCCGCCACAAAAGCGCCGGTGATGCTGGCTGTGCGGGTGCCGCCGTCGGCTTGCAGCACGTCGCAATCGAGGTGGATGGTGCGCTCGCCGAGTTTTTTAAGGTCAAACACAGCGCGCATGGAGCGGCCAATCAGACGCTGAATTTCTTGGGTCCGGCCCGATTGCTTGCCGCGTGCGGCTTCGCGGTCACTGCGGGTGTGGGTGGCGCGAGGCAACATGCCGTACTCAGCCGTGACCCAACCTTCGCCGCTGCCTTTTTTGTGGCCCGGCACTTTTTCTTCGACCGATGCTGTGCACAGCACTTTCGTATGACCAAACTCAATCAAGACCGAGCCTTCCGCATGCATGGTGTAGTGGCGGGTGATGCGCACAGGGCGCAGTTGGTCGGCAGCGCGGGTGTGGCGGGAGGCAGGCAAAGTAGCAGTCATGGGCAAAACAATCGAAAGAGGTTCAGAAAAGCCGCAATTGTCGGGCAATCTGGTGCACCGCCAGAACGGGGGCGGGCTGCTGAGATAATCGCTCTTTGCCTCTACTCCTCACACCATGCCCATTTACAGCATGACGGGTTATGCCAGCGCGCAAGCCGAGCTGCACCCCGACACCGCCGACACCTCAGCCACCCCGACTCTGCGTTTGGGGCTGGAGATCCGATCGGTCAACAGCCGCTTTCTCGACCTGAGCTTCAAAGTGCCTGAGGAATTACGCCCCCATGAGGCGGCGCTGCGTGAGCTGCTGATGAAGCACCTCAAACGCGGCAAGGTGGAGGTGCGCGCGCACATTGAATCCACCGCCGACAACAGCTTAGGCACCCCAACCCCCCAACTGCTACAACGTCTGTCCTCGCTGCAAGACACCGTGCACGCTTGGTTGCCCAAGGCCAACCCCTTGTCGGTGGCCGATGTGCTGCGCCTGAGCACCTCACCCAACACGGCCCCAGCCGACATTGGCCCTACCCTGCTCAAGCTGGCCAAGACAACCCTGAAACAACTGAGCGATGCCCGTGAACGCGAGGGTGCACGCCTGAGCGAGACCCTGCGTGAGCGCTTGAGTCAACTGCGTGTGCTGGCGCAACTGGCCGCCCCCTTGGTGCCCCAATTGGTCGAGCAGCAACGCCTGCGATTTTTAGAGCGTTGGCGCGAAGCGATGGCGCTGACTGAGGGCGCCACCCTGCCCGAAGCCGCCCAAGACCGTGCGCTGACCGAGGCCACCGCGTTTGCCATTCGCATTGACGTGGCCGAAGAGCTGACCCGTTTGGTGTCGCATTTTGACGAGATGGACGCCCTGCTGGCCCAAGGCGGCAAAGCCGAAGGCGTGGGCAAGCGCCTGGACTTTTTGATTCAAGAACTGCACCGCGAAGCCAACACGCTGGGCTCTAAATCAGCCACCATGGAGATGACCCGCATCTCGGTGGACATGAAGGTGTTGATCGAACAACTGCGTGAACAAGTACAGAACCTCGAATGATGGACAACTTTCCTGGCAACCTTTTTGTCGTGGCCGCCCCCAGTGGGGCTGGCAAATCAAGTTTGGTCAAAGCCTTGATGGAGCTCGATGCACAGGTGAGGCCTTCGGTCTCGCACACCACCCGTGCGCCACGCGGTCAAGAAAAGCATGGCCGCGAATATTTCTTTGTCTCGGCGCCTGAGTTTGACCAAATGGTCGCCTCGGACTCGTTTTTAGAGTGGGCCCATGTGCATGGCCAACGCTATGGCACCTCACGCAAAGCGATCGAAGACCGCATCGCGCAAGGTGCCGATGTGGTGCTTGAAATTGACTTTCAAGGCGCGATTCAAATCAAAAAAATCTTTGCCAATGCGGTGCTGATTTTCATCTTGCCGCCGAGCTGGGAAGAGTTGAAGTCACGCTTGCACAACCGTGCAGAAGACGCGCCAGAGGTGATCGAACTGCGCTTGCAAAACGCCGCCGATGAGATGGCCTACGTGAAAGAATTTGACTACGTTATAATCAATGAATTGTTTGAGCGAGCGCTCTTTGACCTCAAAGCCATCGTGCACGCACAGCGTCTCAAATACTTGGCACAGCGCCGGGCACGGGCTGATATCTTTCAAGCCTTGAACCTCACTTAAACCAATTTCTGGAGCACCCCATGGCACGCATCACCGTCGAAGACTGTCTAGAAAAAATCCCCAACCGCTTTCAGTTGGTGCTGTGCGCGACCTACCGCGCTCGCATGCTCAGCCAAGGCCATACCGCCAAAGTCGACAGCAAGAACAAGCCTGGCGTGACTGCTCTGCGTGAAATCGCAGCCGGTCAAATTGGCATCGAAATGCTGAAAAAAGTACCAGGTTGATCCAAGGTTTAGCATCCCACTCAAAAGCACCGCACCTGCGGTGCTTTTTTCATTGCGGGTAAAGTCAGACCTATGAGCTCGGTCAAACCCATGTCGGATGCCACACAACAACCCGCCAGCATCAAAAAAGCCGCCGCCAATGCTGCGGCTGCCAGCTTTGCCGCGCTGACCGAAAAACTGAGCTACCTCAATACCGAAGGGCTTGACCAAGTCCGTCGAGCCTACCGCTACGCCGACGAAGCCCATTTGGGTCAATTGCGCAACAGTGGCGAGCCCTACATCACCCACCCCATTGCAGTGGCCGCACAGTGTGCGGAGTGGAAGCTCGATGCACAGGCCCTGTCGGCTGCCCTGCTGCACGACGCCATGGAAGACTGTGGCATCACCAAAACCGATCTGATCGAACGCTTTGGGATTCAAGTGGCAGAACTGGTGGATGGACTGACCAAGCTGGACAAGCTCGAGTTCGACACCCGTGAAGAAAACCAAGCCGAGTCGTTTCGCAAAATGTTGCTGGCCATGGCCCGCGATGTGCGCGTGATACTGATCAAGCTGGCTGACCGTAGCCACAACATGCGCACCATGGGCGATATGCCACGCAGCAAGTGGCACCGCATCTCCAACGAAACACTTGAAATTTACGCACCCATCGCGCACCGCTTGGGCCTGAATCAAACCTACCGCGAATTGCAAGAACTGGCGTTTCAACACCTGCGCCCTTGGCGCCATGGGGTGCTCAACAAAGCGGTGCAGAAAGCCCGGCACCGCCGACGCGATTTGATGCAACGTGTTCAGCAAGAAGTGGAAACTTCGTTTGCCAAGGCGGGCTTGAAGTTGCGTATCTCGGGAAGAGAAAAAACGCTTTATTCGATCTACAAAAAAATGGACGGCAAGCACTTGAGCTTTGCCCAAGTGACGGACATTTATGGCTTCCGTCTGATCTTGCCGACCGTCACAGACTGCTACACCGCCTTGGGCGTGCTGCACCAACTCTACAAACCTGTACCTGGCAAGTTCAAAGACCACATCGCCATTGCCAAGCTCAATGGCTACCAATCGCTGCACACCACCTTGGTGGGGCCGTCTGGCTTGAACGTCGAATTTCAAATGCGCACCGAAGCCATGCATTTGGTGGCCGAGTCCGGTGTGGCCGCCCATTGGTTGTACAAAGCCAACACACCCAACCAAGACAGCAGCAACCTGGGCAACAAATGGTTGCAGTCTTTGCTCGACATCCAAGACGAGACGCGTGACGCCACCGAGTTTTGGGACCATGTCAAAGTCGATCTGTTTCCTGATGCGGTCTATGTGTTCACACCCAAGAGCCGAATCATGGCCATGCCACGCGGCGCCACGGTGGTGGACTTCGCCTATGCGGTGCACAGCGATGTGGGCGACCGCACCATGGCGGCCAAAGTCAATGGCGAACAAGTGCCACTGCGCACCGAGTTGCGCAATGGCGATGTGGTGGAAGTCATCACCTCGACCGTGGCAGCGCCCAACCCTGCATGGCTGGGCTTTGTGCGCACCGGCCGTGCGCGCTCAAAAATCCGCCACCACCTCAAGACCATGGCGCAGGTGGAATCGCAAGAGCTCGGACAAAAATTATTGGCGCAAGCCTTGCGCGCCGAAGGCATTGAGCAACTGCCGGCCATCGACACCAAGCACCAAGCGCTCTGGGACAAGTTGCTGCGATTCACGGGCAGCAAAACGCAAGAAGAGCTGCTGGTAGACATTGGTCTTGGCAAGCGCGTCGCCAGCATTGTGGCCAAGCGGCTGACCTCGCTGCTGTCAGAGACCGGGCAAAAGCCCGATGCCTTGTTGATGAGCCGAGAGCGCTTCACCGCCCACGAAAACGTGTCGCAGGGCGGTGTGGTGGTGGATGGCAGTGAGAACGCCTCCGTGCAGTACGCCCCCTGCTGCCGCCCAATTCCGGGCGATGCGATCCTGGGCTACTTGGGTCACGGCGAAGGCTTGGTGGTGCACACCCAGCCATGTGGTGTGGGGCAACGCCTGAAGTACAAAGACAGCGAACGCTTCATCGCCGTGGAGTGGTCGGAAGAGCCCAAACGCCATTTTGAAGTCTCGGTGGTAGTCACGGTCAGCAATGGCAAGGGCGTGTTGGCCAAAGTGGCCACCGCCATCGCCGCCGCCGAAGCCGACATCACCTTGGTGAACATGGCCGATGAGGTGAGCGGGCAAGAAGCCACCGATTTGCGCTTTGTCATCTCGGTGCGTGACACCGACCACCTGGAGGCGGTGATGCGCAATTTGCGTCGTGTGCCCTCTGTGCTGCAAGCGCGCCGGGTCATGTCGGGTGCTGACCGCGACAGCGACTGAACGGACCGCTCAGTTCGCAGCGCTTGATGCTGTCGGATAGCGCACCGACACCACCTCCACCTCTTGCACGCCCACTGGGGTCACCAGTTTGACCGCATCGCCCTCGCGGGCTTTGAGCAAGGCGCGTGCAATCGGCGAAATCCAACTGACCTCACCCTTGAGGCTGTCAGCCTCGTCAATGCCCAAGATGGTGATGGTGCGTTCGACATCGGCTTCGTCCACATAAGTCACCGTGGCCCCAAAGAACACCTGGTCACTGCCGTGGTGAACGCTGGGGTCGGTGACTTCGGCGATCTCCAGCCGTTTGGTCAAAAAACGAATCCGCCGATCGATTTCGCGCAAACGTTTTTTGCCGTAGTGGTAGTCACCGTTTTCCGATCGGTCACCGTTGCTGGCCGCCCAATGCACGATCTCAACCATGCGTGGACGCTCGTTGTCCATCAAGTCAAACAATTCGGCGCGCAAGACGGCGTAGCCCTTTGGCGTGATGTAGTTTTTGCCCCCTGCTGGCAATGGGGGCAGACCGACGTCGTCGTCATCGTCCGAGTCGGTTTCTCGGGTGAAGGCTTTGCTCATACAACGGGCTGTGTCATGCCCGCAATTTTAGTCAGCCAGCTCAAACCCAAGCGCTGTGCGCAAGGCACGCGTGCTGTCGCTGGTGAGTTGGTCCGCCAGTTGCTGGGCCAGTTGCGCTTGGTTAGCTTGCGTGGCAATGCCCAAGGCGTAGACGGTGGCCAACTCGAACTCTTTGGGAAACAAGCCAATCAAATCGACACCTGCGGTGTAGTTGATCTCGGTCACCTGCGTGCCGCCCAACACATGCCCGCTGGCACGCGCCATCTCGCGCATGGCCGTGGCGCCATTGGGGTAGGTGCGAAAACGGTCGGCCAACTCGACCTCCAAACCCAAAGCCGTGAGCACTTTCAAGAAGTGAATGCCGGCTGTGGCCAGCTTGGGATCTGGGAAATAAATACCCTCGGCCGCGCGAAATGCGGCTTGCAAATCGGCACGGGTCTGGATGGCTGGGTGGGGCGTGCCCGTCTTCACAGCCAAGCCGGTTTTGACCACGCCCAAGTTGCGCACGCTGTCGGCACGCACATGGCCAGAAGCGACCAAGCCCTCGACCAAGGCCTGCGTCAAGATCACCACGTCGCACGCAGCGCCTGCCAACAACTTCTCTTTCATGGCGCCCACGGCACTGAAGGTGCCATGCAGCGTACAGCCGTGCGCGGCTTCAAACTCGGCCTGCAAGGGCTCGACCAAACCGGCAGCGGCGCCGCCGCTCAAAATATGCAATTCCATCAAAACTCCTGTATCGAATAGGGTTCAGCTCAAGCACCATCGGCTTGGTGCATGGCGGTGAGAATTTGGGCGGGCGTGATGGGCATCTCGCGCACCCGCACACCGAGCGCGTGGAACACCGCGTTGCCAATGGCCGCCGCACACGGGCCAATGGTGGCTTCGCCTGCGCCCACCGAGGGGTGGTTGGAGTCAACCAACAGATCGACCGACACCTCAGGCACATCGCCAAAGCGAAAGATCGGGTAGGTCTCCCAGTCCACACTGAGCACCTGCTGGCGGTCAAAGCGTGCTGCCTCCATCAAGGTCCAACTGGCGGCCTGAATGGCGCCGCCTTCGAGTTGGTTGATCACCCCATCGGCATCCACCACATGGCCCACATCGGCCACGATGTAAAGACGCTTCACACGCACTTGCTCGGCCACTTCCACCTCGGCCACCATGGCGCAATAGGCGCCGGTGTTTTTGTAGCGGGCATAGGCCAAGCCCTGCCCCCACGCGGTGTCGGCCCCCTGGGCTGCATGCGCGCGTTGGCGCGCATCGCGCTCGCTCCAACGGGCTTGCTGCACCACCTTCTCTAGCACGGCGCGACCGCGTGGGTCGTGCAAATACTGCAAGCGCAAAGCCAAAGGGTCTTGCCCTGTGGTGTGCGCCACTTCGTCCATGAACGACTCGGCCGCAAACACATTGGCATGCGCGCCCAAACCCCGCAAGGCAGAAACACGCATGGGCATTTGCATGACACGGTGGTTGTAAATGTGCGTGGCGTCAAATTGGTAAGGCGGCACGGCATTGCGCTCAGAGCCGCCGCCTGCGGCCAAAGCGGCGTTCTCAGCGATCAGCACAGGAAAAGCGCCAAGTTGCAGCCAACACCCCAACAAGGAGGGTGTGGGGTTGCGCCCTGGCCGCGTGCCGTGGCCTTGGCTCCACACATCGTGCTGCCAAAAGACCACTTGATTTTGGGCGTCCAGTCCAGCTTGCAATCGAATGCTCATGGCGGGCCCCATAGGCGACCAAGCCATTTCATCGTGACGCGACCACAGCACGCGCACCGCTGTCCCCGGCACAAAACGCGCCAGCCATGCAGCATCAAATGCCACGTCGTCGGCTCCGTTGTGGCCATAGCAACCCGCACCTTGCATGTGTTGAATGTGCACCTGCTCTGGCGTGCACCCCAAGGCCAAGGCCATGTCACGGCGCAAGTTGAAGATGCCTTGCGAATGGCTCCACACCTGCACGCTGTCGCCCCTCCATTGCGCCAGCGCACACGAGGGCGCCATGGCGCCATGGTGCAAATACCCCCGGGCATAGTCGGCCTGCAAACTTCGCACGGCAGTGCTTTCAGCCAAAACTGCTGCTTCGCCCGACGACGCCACGGTGGTGGTTTGCAAAGGGCTGCTGCGCAACCAAGGCGTGAGTTGCGTGGCATCTGGAAACTCGGCAGGTATGTGCCAAGCGGCGGTGTCGATCAGTTGTTGCACCAGCACTTCAACAGCCTTGACTGCTTGCGCTTCGCTGTGCGCGATCAGGCCGATTTGGCAACCCTCACGGTAAGCCCCCTGCACACCCGGCAGAGCGTGCACCAGCTGCTGCGCTTGCAACCAAGCATCATCATCCAGGCGCGCTTGCAAATTGGGTGGGTGCAGCATGCGTGCGTGCAGCATGCCAGGCAATTCAAGGTCTTGCACGTAATCGGCAGCGCCAAAAAATTTACGCGCCAAGTCTGGCCGAATGGGTGATTCAGAGGCCGTCAACACCACAGCGGGCAATTGGCTGGCCGGCAACACCTCGACCGCCAAATTCACTTGGTGACAGACATCGCCATAACCACACAGGCGCTTGTCGCCCTGCATGAATTGACCGTTGACCACCTCAATGTCTTGCGCGGCCACGCCATATTTGGCGGCGACAGCGTGTGTGAACAACAGGCGCGCGTGCCGAGACGCCAAGCGCACCGCAATGCCAGAGTCTTGAATCGACAGGCTGCCAGACGTCACGGCCTCGTTCGGGCTGAAGGTGGTGCTGGCTGCCACAGCGTCAACACAGCTCAGGTCAACGGCCAGCTCTTGGGCTGCAATTTGCGCCAGTGCATGCAAGATGCCTTGGCCAATTTCGACTTTGCCCGACAGCAAGCGCACGTGGCCGTCAGGGGAAAACTGCAACCATTGCGCCAGTTGGCGGTTGGTGTTGAGCCCGCCGGGCAACACCGTGGGTTTATCTGTGGCTGTGCTCATGCGCCCTCCATCTCCTGGGCGGCTTGGCACACAGCGCGCACGATGCGGTTGTGCGCGCCGCAGCGACACAAATTGCCCTGCAAGGCCTCACGCACCTGCTCGGGTGTGGGGCGTGGGTTGTGCTTGAGCAAAGCCGCGGCGGTCATCAACATGCCGCTGCTGCAATAGCCACACTGCGCTGCTTGCTGCTGGCAGAAGGCGGTTTGCAAAGGGTGGGGCTGGCTTTCTTGACCTAAACCCTCCAGCGTGACCACTTTTTTGTCTGCCACCGACCACATGGGCGTGCTGCACGCAGGCACAGCATGACCATCCACCATCACATGGCAAGCCCCACACTGCGACAAGCCGCAACCATAACGCGCCGACTTTTGGCCACAGTGGTTGCGCAAGATGTCGAGCAAGTTGTCGTTGTCTTGCGCCTCAATGCTTTGGCTGTGGCCGTTCAATTCAAATTGAATCACTGACATGACACAGCTCGATCAGTCGGCTTTGGCGCCAGAGACCTTGACGATGGTGGCCCATTTGGCCACGTCCTCGGCCACATACTTGGTGAAAACCGGCACGGTCATCGACATGGGTACAGCACCTTGCTTGGCCCAGGCAGATTTGACATCGGCAGAGTTGATGATCTTGTTGACTTCGGTGTTCAAGCGGTTCACGATGGCCTCCGGCGTACCCGCTGGGGCCATCAACCCCAACCAAATGACCGCTTCGTACTTGGCCACGCCTTGTTCGCTGACGGTGGGGATGTCAGACGTCACCGACGAGCGCGCACGGCCCGTGGTGGCCAAGCCACGCACTTTGCCAGCCTTGATGTTTTCGGCCATGGTGGTGACCGCATCAAACATCATGTCCACCTGACCCGACAGCACATCGGTGCGGGCCGCAGCGCTGCCTTTGTAGGGGATGTGCGTCATCTGGATGTCAGCCATGTGTTTGAACAACTCGCCCGCCATGTGGTATGGCGTGCCATTGCCCGACGAGGCGTAATTCAATTTACCCGGGTTGGCCTTGGCCAGCTTGATCAGGTCTTGCAGCGAATTGGCGTTGACCGCAGGGTTGACCACCAGCACCAAGTCGGAGTAGTTGATGGGAGCGATCGGCGCAAAGTCTTTGAGCAAGTTGAAGGGCTTGTTGGGGATCAAAGACTCGTTGACGGTCTGGGTGTTGGACATCATCAACAAGGTGTAGCCGTCGGCGGGCGACTTGGCCGCTGCATCGGTGCCGATGATCGAGCCCGCACCGGGGCGGTTGTCCACCACAAAGGGTTGGCCCAGGGCGTCTTGCAAACGCTGCGCCATGAAACGCGCATAGTTGTCGGCAGGGCCACTGGCGGCAAACGGCACGATGATCTTGACGGGCCGGCTGGGGTAGGCCTGTTGTGCGCTGGCAGCAAACGGCGCGCCCAGAGCGGCGGCGGCAAGGGTCAAAGAGAACAGGTGTTTGAAATGCATGGTGTATCTCCGAAATAAAAGGTTTGAAGCGCCAACACTTCAAACCCTCTATTAGAGAAGATAAACCCCAAATCCATGGTCACCTAAAGCAATTGGCTCTGAGCGCCAAGGGAATATGGCCTTGGGGCGCCTGTCACCAAGCGGCCACACAGCCATCGCTGCGGGGGTCTTCCCCACCTTCGATCCAGCCACTGGGGTGCAGCACCAAAGCGCCTGCATGGCCCATGCGTTCGTCAAAGTCAGACACCACCTCCACCGGGTGGCCCAAGGCACGCAAGCCCTCGATCACCTCGGGCGCGTAGCGTGACTCCAGCTTGAGCGTGGTGCTTTGCTCGGCCCAGGTGCGGCCCAAGAGCCAACGCGGCGCGGCCACCGCCGAGCGCACGTTGTGCCCGCCCCAGACATAGCGTGAAAACACCGCAGCCTGGGTTTGCGGCTGCCCTTCCCCGCCCATGGTGCCGTAGACCAACAAGCGGCCATCGTCGAGTTGCGCCATGGCGGGGTTGAGGGTGTGAAAGGGTTTGCGGCCCGGCTCCAGGCTGCGCAACCGGCCGGGCTGCAGGTCAAACGAGCAGCCCCGGTTTTGCCACCAAAAACCACTGCGCGGCAGCACCACACCGCTGCCAAACTCAAAGTAGATGCTCTGGATCATGCTGACCGCACGGCCTTGGTCGTCGACCACGCCCATCCAGGTGGTGTCGCCATCGGAGTTGGGCGCGGGCCACGGGCTGGCTTGTTCAGTGGGCACCTGAGAGGCCAAATGGCTGATCACCGCCTCGGTCAGCAAGCTGGTGGGCGGCACCGCCATGGCCTTGGGGTCGGTCACGTGCTGGTCGCGGACCATGAAGGCTTGCTTGGTCGACTCCACCAAGGCATGGATGCCGGCCACGTTGTCGGGGTTCCAGCCCTCTTGGCGGATGCGGTCGTACACGCCCAAGATCAGCAGCGAGGCCATGCCTTGCGTGGGCGGCGCCATGTTGTAGAGCGTGGCGTTGGAGATTTTCAAAGCCAGCGGTGGTTTGACCTGCGCCTTGTGGCGCGACAAGTCTTTGGCGCTGATGGGGCTGCCCACATCGGCCAAGTCTTGGGCGATTTGGCGCGCCAGATCACCCCGGTAAAAGTCGTCCGCGCCAGCGCGTGCCAGCTGCTCCAAGGTGGCCGCCAAAGCCGGAAATGTGTGTGTGTCACCGTACTGGGGCACCTCGCCTTGTGGCGTCAAAAAGGCTTGGGCAAAGCCCGGCTGGTGGGCCAACTCACCCAGCTTGTTGCGGGTGTTGGCCTCTTGGCTGTGGGTGACCGGAAAACCTTCACGCGCGTAATGAATGGCGGATTCGAGCAAGCGGGCAAACGGCAAGCGTCCGCCCCAATGCTCTTGGCTGTAGGCATAGGCGGCACCCCAGCCCGACAAGGTGCCCGCCACCGTGTTGGCCGCCAGCGGGCCGCGCCACGGAATGCTGGTGGCGTCGCCATACAAAGCACGCGTCACCGCTTCGCCCGCTGCGCCGCAGGCGTCGATCGACTGCATCGGCTGTCCGGGTGCATGCAGCAACCAAAACCCATCGCCGCCAATGCCCGTCATGTGCGGGTAGACCACGGCCAGCGTGGCCGCCACCGCGATGGTGGCTTCGATGGCGTTGCCGCCTTCGCGCAAGATGTCCAAACCAGCTTGTGAGGCCAGCGAGTGAGAGGCGACCACCGCGCCACGACGACCAAGAACAGGGTTCATGCTGGACTCCAAGTAGGGTCCACACGCGTGGCTGCGCTGTGGGCCGATAACACACGCGCAGCCGCACTGCGCGCAAACAACAAATGGCTGCGCATCTCGCGGTAGCACGTCACCGCGTCACGCGACAACAAGGCCTCGACGATGACCGAGTGCTCTTCAAAGGACTCGGCCATGCGCTCTAAATTCAAAAACTGGGTGCGCCTGAAGGTGGAGATGCGGTGGCGCAAGCCCGTGGCCAAGTCAATCAAGGTCGGGTTGTGGCAACCGCGAATGATGATGCTGTGCAAGGCCCGGTTCAAGTCGTCGTACTGGTCGGCGTCGCCGGCCTGCATGGCCACACGCGCTTGGGCATGCACCTGACACAGCGCGCTGCGCTCGGCATCGCTCATGCGCACCGCAGCATGGCGGGCACAGGCAGCTTCCAATTCGCCAATGGCTTCAAACATCTGGTCCAGCTGATTGGGCGTGACTTCGGCCACCACCGAACCTCGGTTGGGTCGGTACACCACCAAGCCGGTGCTGGCGAGCTGCTTGAGCGCCTCGCGCACAGGCGTGCGCGAGACCTTGAAGCGCGCGGCCAGCATGGCTTCGTCGAGTCGCACACCGGGCGCAAAGCTGCCCAACACAATGTCGTCGGCGATCTTGCGACACACCTCGTCGCTCAAGCCGCCACGGCTGCGGGGGGTGTGGTGTTCGGCCAAATTCATACCGCCCTCGCCGGTGTCATCGGGTGCCAACACGCCAGCGCACTCGCACCCAAGGCTTGCAACTGGGGGCGCTCGCTCAAACAGCGCGCTTGCAGGTTCGCGCAACGCGGGGCAAAGCTGCACCCCGGCGGCAAGGCCGTCAAATCGGGCGGCGAGCCCGGCACCGCCACCAAGGGCTGGCCCCGGTTGGCCGCACTCACGGTGGACGCCAACAGGCCTGCGGTGTAGGGGTGGCCGGGATGGTTCACCACCTGCGCCACATCGCCTTGCTCGACCACGCGCCCGGCGTACATGACCGCGATGCGGTCGGCCACCTCAATGGCCGCGCCAATGTCGTGGGTGACAAAAATCACCGACATGCCCGTCTCTTGCTGCAACTCGCGCAACAACAACAAGATTTGAATTTGCACGGTTGCATCCAGCGCCGTGGTGGGCTCATCGGCCAGCAGCAACTGGGGACGACACACCAGGGCCAGCGCAATCATGGCGCGTTGGCGCATGCCACCCGACAGCTCGTGTGGGTAGGCATCCAAGCGTCGGCGCGCTTGCGGAATTTGCACCCGCTCGAGCATCTGCAAGGCTTGGTGCTGGGCCGTTTTGCGGTCTACGCCGTCGTGGGCCTGAATGGCTTCGACCATCTGTTGGCCAATGGTGTAGACCGGGTCAAACGCCAAGCCGGGTTCTTGAAACACCATCGACGCCACACCGCCTCGGTAGGCGTCGAGTGCGTGGCCTTGCAGCCCCAGCACGTCGTGGCCGCCCACCATCACTTGGCCCGTGACTTGGGTGGTGCGCTCAGGGTGCAAGCGCAGCAAGGTGCGCAAGGTCACGCTTTTGCCAGAACCCGATTCACCCAACAAGCCCAGCACTTCGCCCTGCGCCAATTCAAAACTCACATCGCTCAGCGCATGGGCTTTGCGGTGGCCGGTGAAGTGCACGTTGAGGTTTTGCACCGAGACCAAAGGATGGGTCATACCAACACCTCCTGCGCAGCCGAATGCTCGGACGGATGAACAGGCGCGTGCATGCGGTCATGCACCAGCGCATGGGCCTCGGTGTGGCCCGAGTGCGGGTCGTTCAGGTGGCAGGCCACGGTATGGGTGGCTAAGCCTTGCACCGTCATCAGCGCAGGGGCGTGCGCCTCGCACACCGCTTGCGCATGCGGGCAACGGTCGCGAAAGCGGCAACCGCTGGGCGGGTTGATGGGGTTGGGTGGATCGCCCGTGAGGGGCGAACGCTGGGTGCGGTGGCTCGGGTCCATCGACGGCACGGCGGACAGCAAGGCCCGCGTGTAGGGGTGCGCGGCCTGACCGTAAATGCGCTCGACCGGGCCTTTTTCGACCACTTGGCCCAGGTACATCACCATCACGTCGTCGCTGATGTAGTGCACCACATGCAGGTCATGCGAGATGAACAAATAGGTCAACTGCCGTTCGGCCTTGAGCTCTTGCAACAAGTTCAGCACCTGCGCTTGCACCGACTTGTCGAGCGCCGCCACCGACTCGTCCAAGATCACCAAGCGCGGATGAAACGCCAAGGCCCGCGCAATGTTGACGCGCTGGCGTTGGCCACCCGACAACTCATGCGGATAGCGCGAGGCAAATTGGTCCGGCTCCAAGCCCACCCGTGCCAGCAAGGCACGCGCTTCTTGGGTGGCTTGTGCGGCGGGCATGCCATGCACGCGGGGTCCATAAGCAATGGTCTCGCCAATCGTCAAGCGTGGGTTGAGCGAGGCAAACGAGTCTTGAAACACCATTTGCAAGTTGCGGCGAAATTCCTTCAAGGCAATGCCGCCGTACTCGGCCACACCGTCGCCATCAAACACCATGCTGCCGCTGTCGGGCGCCATCAGGCGTGCGATCAAGCGCGCGGTGGTGGACTTGCCACAGCCCGACTCGCCGACGATGCCCAGGGTCTTGCCCTTGGCCACCGAAAAGCTCACGCCGTCCACCGCGTGCACAAATTTGCGCTCACGCGAGAACAGGTCAGCACGCACGGGAAAGTGTTTTTTCAAATCGCGCACCACCAATAGGGGTTGGGCTGGGCCACCCCGGTCGTCGGCAGGCAAAGCAAGAGAAGCTGAAGCGGTCATTTGCGAATGTCCATGGCTGAACGCACACCATCGGCCAACAGGTTGAACGCGATGGAGGTGATGAAGATGAGCAAGCCCGGCAGCGCAGCCACCCAGGGGTTGTTGTAGATGGCAGAGCGCAAGGTGTTGAGCATCAGGCCCCACTCGGGCTCAGGGGGCTTGACGCCCAGCCCCAAGAACGACAAGCCCGAGGCCAAGATCATGCTCACGCTGAGCAAGCCCGTGGCATACACGAACACGGGCCCGAGCACATTGCCCAGCACATGCACGCGGATGATCGAGAAGGCGCTGGCACCGCTCATGCGCGCGGCTTCGATGTAGTCGAGCTGTCGCACCTGTGTGGTCACGCTCTCGGCCACCCGCACCACCTGCGGCACAAACACCAGGGTCAAGGCGATCAAGCTGTTGCTCATGCCAGGCCCCAAAGCGCCCGAGATGGCCACCGCCAGCAGCACCGAGGGAAAGGCGTAAAACACATCCAGCGCTCGCATGATCACCATGTTGACACGCCCGCCCACATACCCGGCAAATAGGCCAATCGATGCGCCAATGCCAAACGCTGCCAGCACCGGCACCACGCCCATCAGCAAAGACAAGCGCCCGCCATACATCAAGCGGGTGAGCATGTCGCGGCCCAACTCGTCGGTGCCCAACAGATAGCCCGGGCTGCCCACGGGCAACAAGCGGCGCATCATGCTGGCCTTGAAAGGGTCCGCCGGTGCCAGCCACGGTGCCAGCACAGCGGCCAACACAATGCACAGCAGCACGCAGGCACTGGCCAGAGCCACCGGGTCTTGGCGCAACTGACGCCCCACCACATGCCAGTAGCTGCGACTGGGGGCCAAAGAAACAGTCTGTGTCATGACATGCACCTCAGCTTCGACCCATGCGGGGGTCAATCAGGGGTTGAAGAATGTCGACACACAAATTCAACACCACAAAGAACATGCACAACACCAAAATCGTGCCTTGCAACAGCGGCATGTCGCGCTGAAAAATGGCCGTGTTCAACAAGAAGCCGGTGCCTGGCCAGGCGAACACCGTCTCCACCAAAATCGAGCCGCCCATCAGGTAGCCCACTTGCAAGCCCGCCACCGCCAACACGGTGGGCGCGGTGTTCTTGGCCACGTGTTTGAACACGGCCACGCCGCCCAAACCACGGGCACGCAAGGCCACCACAAATTCTTGGCCCAACATGTCAGCCACCAAGGCGCGCACGGTGCGCGTGATGATGCCCATCGGAATCACCGACAAAGTGATGGCCGGCAACACCAAGTGGCGCAGGTGCGCGATGTCCCACAACCACTCGGACGAACCCCCGGGTCCCGCCCCCATGGCGGGGAACCAACCGAGCCAAATAGAAAACACAATCGTCAACACCAGGCCCAGCCAGTAGTGGGGAATGCTCACCCCCACCACCGACAGGAAGGTCGCCACACGGTCGACCCAGCCACCATGCTTGTACCCTGCCAGCGCCCCCAACACACAGCCCACCAGCACACCCAGGCCTGCCGCTACACCGGCCAAGACCAGGGTGTTGCTGACTGCGCCCAGCACCTCGGTGGCCACGGCGCGGCCCGAGGCGATGGAGGTGCCCAGGTCACCCTGCAGCGCGCGCCACAGCCACAGGCCGTATTGCACTGGCACCGGACGGTCTAGGCCGTAGGCGCTCTTGAGGGCTTCGATCACGTCAGCGGGTGCGTCGGCTGGGGCAATGGCGTTGAGCGGATCGCCCGGCGCCAAGTACACCAACATGAACGACACCACGGTGACGCTGAGTGCGATGGGCAATGCGTACAACAGACGCTTGAGGAAGTACGTCAACATTTAGGGCATGCGGATGGTGGTGAGGTCTTGGAACCAGTGTTGGGCTTGCACAAACTCTTTCACCTTGGCAGACATGGCGTGCGGGTTGGTGTCATGCACGACCCACAGCATCAAGGCGTCGTCCACCATGGTTTCGTGAATTTCAGCCAGCAGCTTGTCTTGGATCTTGGTGTCGAAGTTCTTGCGGATGGTGTCGATGGCACCGTCCACTTTGGGGTTGTTGTAGCCACCCCAGTTCACGCCGTTGGGCGCGATGTAACGGCTGTCCACAAAACGCGTGATGGCATAAAACGGATCGGCCGTTACATAGCCCAAGTTGATGGCGGTGATGCCCTTGCCAGCGTTCATGTCAGCCTTGGCCCCACTGCGCCAGTGCAGGTAGAGGTTCTCCAACTCCACCACTTCAAACTCGAGCTGAATACCAATTTCAGCCAAGCTTTGCTGAATGAACTCGTTCATCGGCAGCGACAACATCTGACCGGTGCCACCTTGGGCAATGATCACTTTGGCCTTGAGCGGTTTGGCGGGGCTGTAACCTGCTTGCGCCATCAAGGCCTTGGCCGCTTTCACGTCGTAGGTGATCTTGAACGAAGGCTTGCCAAACCATGGGCTGGTGCTGTCGAGCTGGCCTTTGGCGGGTGTGGCCAAACCGTTGAGCAGCTTGACGATGGCCTCACGGTCAATCGCCAAGTTGGCGGCTTTGCGCACTCGGATGTCGGTCCAGGGTGAACCGGGCAGCGTGGAGAAGTGGTAAGGCCACACATGAGGTGTGACGTTTTGCACGATCTTGAAGCCCGAGCTCTTGAGCTGCGGCAACACATCCGGCGGTGGCGTTTCGATGATGTCAACCTGGCCGTTCAACAAAGCATTGGCACGGGTCATGGCATCGGGAATCGGCACCAACACAATGCGGTCGGTCTTGGCGATGCGTGTCTTGTCCCAGTAGGCGGCGTTCTTCACCAAGTCGGCACGCTCACGTGCCACCAGCTTGTCGAGCTTGAAGGGGCCGGTGCCCGAGGGTTGACCTGCCACCTTGCTCCAGTCGCGACCCATCTTTTCCCACTGCGCGGGGCTGGAGATCAAGAACCATGGCAACTGGTAGGGGAACAAGGCATCCACGTCTTTGGTGGTGATCTCTACCGTGTACTCGTCCACCAAACGGTAAGACGCGATGGACGGAATGCGGGGGCGCACTTGGGCGCTTTGCTTGGCATCGAACTGGGGCGACTTGTCGGCCAACACCTTGTCCAAGTTCCACACCACTGCATCGGCTTTGAAGTCGGAGCCATCATGAAACTTCACGCCTTTGCGCAGGGTGAAGAGCCATTTTTTGGGGTCTTTGGCATCGGCCTTCCAGGCGCTGGCCAAACCAGGCACCAGCTTGCCGGGACGCGTGCCGATGTTGGCTTCCCAGGCCACCAGCGGGTCATAAATGGTGTGGCCCGTGAATTGGTAAGCCCCGGCACCTCGGTCAGGCTGGCCTGTGGTCAACGGAATATCGGCCATGGAAATGCCGTAGCGGGCAACCGTCTCAGCGCTGACACCAGCGTGAAGCGCCATGGCGATGGGCAATGCAACCAACCAACGCGGCAGTTGTTGTGGGACAAATTTCATGTGGAGCTCCAAAGAGAAAAAGACAAGTTGCTCTTTGCATGCAATGTGCCAACTTGCATGCAAGCCCACATGTATTTCATAAACCTATGTTTTCTAATGACTATTTCGACTTTGTACGAAGCAGGAGAATCGATCGTCTCGCTGAAAAAAATAACAAGGCGGCATAGATTGCATGCAATCGCACCAATTCAGCGCCAAAAAATGAATCTTGCACACAAGTGGTGAACCCCGTGACGCAAGCTCATGGCGCGACCCTGTTTGATCACGGGACAAAGAAAATTCGCACCATTTCAAGGCAAATTGAATGCAAGCGCTCTTGATGTGCTGCGCATGCTTCTTGCAAACCAGACACATCAAGCGATCTTGCTTGTGTATGTCAAACCTTCAAAGAAAAAACATGAGCTCTCTCAATTTCATCGGCGGCGAAAAAGGCGGTGTGGGCAAATCTGTGGTGGCTCGCGTGCTGGCGCAATACTTCATCGACAAAAACGAACTGTTCACGGGGTTTGACACGGACCGGTCACACACCTCGTTCATTCGTTTTTACGAAGACTTTGCGTCACCCGTGGTCATTGACAGCTACGAGAGCTTGGACTTGATCGCTGCCGCCCTAGAACAAAACTTTGCAGGCAAAACACAAAGCGTGATCGTCGACCTTGCCGCACAAACAGCGGCACCACTGGCACGTTGGGTGAAAGACTCCGATTTGTTTACGGTGATGGCAGGCATGGGCGTGGCCGTGAACTTGTGGCACATCGCAGATGCCGGCAAAGATTCGGTCGATTTGTTGGACAAGTTGATCGACACCTTTGGTGAAGGACCCAACTATGTGATCCTGAAAAACTTTGGACGTGGCAACGATTTTTCTCAATTGGAGCAATCAAGCGCCATGGAAAAAGCATTGCGACTTGGCGCACGCGTGGTGAACTTGGGTTTGCTGCAAGAAGCCAGCATGCGCAAGATTGACCGCCAAAACGCCAGTTTTTGGGCCGCCTTGAATCATCCGACCGGTTCTGATGCGCTCGGCCTGCTAGAGCGGCAGCGCGTTAAAAATTGGCTCAAAAAAACCTACGACATGTTGGAGACCTTGCCCTTGTGACACCGCCTGCCCCCGTGAGGGGCGTTTGAGCAAGTTTGCCGCGCGACGTGAGAAACACACGATGGCGTCAAATATGAGTACCATAGTTTTCATTTAGAATGAGCCGATGGACACTCTGCCTCGATTCATCTGTTGGCTCTTTCTGCTGTGCTTGTCACCCGCGTGCCTTCACGCAGAGTTGGGGGCCGCCTCACTCACCACGGGTCACAGTGTCAGCATCAAGAGCAGCCAAGCGATCAGCTCTGCCAAGCCCTCGAGCTACGAGATCAAAAAAATCATCACGCAAGATGACATCGAGATCCATGAGTATTTGACACGTTCTGGGCTTGTGTTTGGCGTGGCTTGGCGGGGCGAAAGCAAACCCGACTTGGCGCCCTTGCTGGGCAACTTCTTCGGGCGATATCAAACGGCGCTGTCTCAACTGACCTCAGGCCGCACCCCGGTTGCAATCCAATCCTCTGATTTTGTCCTTCAAACAGGTGGACGCATGAACGATTTCTTTGGACTTGCTTTTTTGCCCACACTCGCGCCGCAAGGCGTGAGCATCAACGACATCAAGTGAATGCCTGAAATCAGACTTTACGCGGTCATTTGTCTCATCGGCTCGTTGCTGCTGGCCTGTGGAGGTGGTTCGGGTTCAGGTGCTGGCTCAGCCGTCAGCGTCGACGATTCAGCCGTTTCTGCATTGGCAGTCCCTTTGAATGCGTTAAAAATCACGGTTGAAAAATGGTCTGGGAATTCGAATTACCCCAACCAAGGCTTTGTCAGTTTGGAGATTTGTCAACCTCAAAGCAGCAACTGCCAGACCATTGAGCATGTACTGGTAGACACCGGTTCTTATGGGTTGAGGCTGCACGCAAACGCCATTTCCCTCCCGCTGACTCAATCCCGAATCAACAACGAACCCCTCGCGGAGTGCACGCACTTCATCAGCGGCTACACATGGGGCGGCGTCTTCACTGCGGACATCAAACTCGGGACCCAAACAGCGGCGGCGGTGCCGATTCAGGTGATCGATGGCAATTACGCCCAAGTTCCTGCGTCTTGCTCGATAGGTGGCGGCTACGCCATGAACACGCAAAATGCACTGGGTGCCAACGGCATTCTTGGCGTGGGCTCATTCCAGCAAGACTGTCTCGGTTGTGCAGCGCGGGCACTGACCGCACATTACTACGCGTGTGCCATCTCCCCTTGCTTGCCCACTGCGGCGCCTTTGGCGTCACAAGTCACCAACCCAGTGGCCATGTTGCCAAGCCATGACAACGGCGTCGTGGTCATCTTGCCTGCGGTGAACGCCAACGGCCAAGTCAGCGCTTCGGGCAGCTTGGCGTTCGGCATAGACACCAACACCCAAAACACCATCACGTCAGAAACCATTTTCAAACTTGACGACAACGGCTACCTCACCACGACATACGCTGGTCGCACGTATGGGCAAAGCTTCATCGACAGTGGATCGAATGGGATATTTTTTACAGACAACGCATTGACGCTCTGCACCACGTATAAAGATTTTTATTGCCCCGCCACAGAGTTGACACAAACAGCCAGCCTGAGCAGTGGCACAGCCTCCGCAACGGTGACGTTCAAGATTGGCAACGCCGAATCGCTCAACAACAAACTCGCTGTACAGCCCAACCTGGCAGGATTGGGGTCATCGTTCGATTGGGGATTGCCATTCTTTTACGGGCGAAAAGTGTTTGTGTCCATCAGTGGCAAATCGGTGCAAGGTGGTACAACACCGATCGTGGCTTTTTAGCCCTCCGAGGCAACAGGCAGTGAAACTTCTCCAGCACACCCTCGGTCAAATTCCCAAACGAAAAAGCCCCAGAACATCACTGTTCTGAGGCTCCACGTTTGGTGCGGCTGGCAGGAATCGAACCCACGACCCCTTGGTTCGTAGCCAAGTACTCTATCCAGCTGAGCTACAGCCGCTCTGGAAAACCGAAATTCTAGCACAAGAAATTTAGCCCAAGGCACAGCAACCAAGCGCAAGGACACAGTGTCAACAGCCAAGTGACATGTCTTTCCTCGCTGCGCAGCGAATAGGCATCATCGGTGACTGTCAGTCTTTCAAGTTTTTGACCCACTCATGGCGGACACCTGCAAGACAAGTGAATTCTGTGACCTGGGTATAGACTGCATTGGATTTTTTTACATTTTTATATCAGTCGGCCAATGGGTAGTCTGTGTAGCCTTTTGCAGAGCCACCATAGAAGGTGGCTCTGTCGTATGGCGTCAACGGCAAGTCATGCGCAAGGCGTTTTGGCAAGTCTGGGTTAGAGATAAAAATTCTGCCAAACGCAATGGCATCAGCCTCACCTTGTTCAATGGCTGCCGTTGCATTTTCCTTGTTGAAGCCACCTGCCAAAACAACGGGGCCTTTGAATGATTTTCCAAAGAGTTTTCCAGTGCTCGGGGCACCTTCGGCAATTTGATCGCTGCCGCCAGCAGATGTGGCTCGCGGCTCAATCAAGTGCAAATATGAAAGGTTCAATGGATTGAGCTTTTCAATCAAATAAGCAAACAACCCAACAGGGTCAGAATCTTTCATGTCGTTGAATTCACCATAAGGCGAAAGACGGATGCCAACTCTGCCGCTGCCCCAAACAGGAATGATGTCATTCAAAATCTCAAGCACCAATTTGCACCTGTTCTCTACAGAACCACCATAAGCGTCCGTGCGGTGGTTGCTACCATTTTGCAAAAATTGATCCAGCAAGTAGCCATTGGCAGCATGCAATTCAACACCATCGAAACCTGCCAACTTGGCTTGTTTTGCGGCGTGGACGTATGACTGTCTCAAAGCGTCTATCTCTGACAGCGACATTTCTCTGGGCGTTTCATAGTCTTCCAAAGCCCATGCGGCCGTGTACACCTGGCCGCTAGGCTTGATGGCAGAGGGTGCGACAGGCAAGCCCTCCTTGGGGTGCAAAGACGTGTGTGAGATTCGCCCCACATGCCAAAGTTGAAGAAAAATAACGCCACCCGCAGCGTGGACGGCATCGGTGATTTTTCTCCAAGCGTCACGTTGCGCATCGCTGTAAATACCGGGTGTGGCTGGATAACCTTTGCCGTGCTCCGAGATCTGAACGGCTTCTGAAATGATCAAACCTGCACCCGCACGTTGCGAGTAATACTCTGCAGCCAATTCGCCCGGTACGCCATCATTGCCAGCACGCATGCGGGTCAGTGGTGCCATAAAGATGCGATTTTTTACCTTGACATCCCCAAAGGTTCCCGAAGTTGTGAGCGACATTTTTTCCATTCAATTGATTTAACGAATCGTTAGCCGCTTCAGGTTAGCACGAACGAGTTAACGCCAAAGACAAAAACCCCTGCTATTGCTAACAGGGGTTTTATTGAATTGGTAGGCCCACCAGGACTTGAACCTGGGACCAAAGGATTATGAGTCCTCTGCTCTAACCAACTGAGCTATAGGCCCGACCAAGTGATTCTACTTGTCAGCCGATGGCCCCAATGGGGTTCAGAACTCGACCGTTTGACCTTCGGTCATGGGCACCACTTTGATGGGGCTGCCCTTCATGGCTTCTTGAAACTCAGCCAAGGTGCCCTTGGTCAGAGGATTGGAGTTGTAGTGCATGGGCATGACCATCTTGGGTTGAATCCAGGTGCGGGCTGCGAAGGCAGCATCCTCGGGGTCCATGGTGAAGTTGCCACCAATGGGCATGAGCACGAGGTCGGGCTTGTAGCGCTCGCTGATGAATTTCATGTCGCCAAACAATCCGGTATCGCCCATGTGCCAAATCTTGAAACCGTTTTCCATCTCGATGATGTAACCGACAGCTTCTCCGGCAGGATGGGATTCGTTTTTGCCGGTTGCAGGATTGTTCCAAACGATCAAGGACGAATGCTCAGCAGCCACCGCTGTGACCTTGATGCCAGGCAAGGGCTTGACGCTGCCGGTTTTGTTGAACCGGTGACCCAAATTGGCAGGCAAGACTCCCAGTGTGATGAGCGGTGTGACCATGTCCGCAGGGCCATACAACACGGTGTTGTTGAGTTTGGCCAATTCAGGCGCATCCCCCAAATGGTCCACATGGGCGTGGGTGACCAACAGCAAGTCGATCTTGCCCAAGGCTGAAAAATCATTCTTGATATGGGCCGGCGTTTTAGGACCGCCCTTGAGCCAAGGATCGATCACGATGATTTTTCCACCCGGGGATTTGATGCGATAGCCGGCTTGACCCAACCACAGCATTTCGGTTTTGCCGTTGGCCGCAGGTGATGTTTGGGCTTGCGCAGACGCGCCCACGCCAAGCAGGGTCAAGGCAGTCAACGCTGCTGCACAGTTCAATTGAAGCCAACGGGTCAAAGTCATGGGGTCAGTCCTTCTTGAGGGGTTAGAAATAGTCTTGGATCTTTGGCGGAAAGATGCGATTCGAACAGAGGGTTTCCCACAAGGCACCTGTACGCCGAGTACCGCAGGCGACAGATTTATTTGTGGCTCAGGGCATTGCTGACCAACTTGGAGGTGATGTCAACAATTTGAATCATGCGGTCATAGGCCATGCGGGTCGGGCCAATCACGCCCAAGGTTCCCACCACTTGGCCGTCGACTTCGTAGGGTGCGCTGACCACCGAAAGCTCTTCCATCGGCACGATTTGGCTCTCTCCGCCAATGTAGATGCGCACACCTTCGGCCTGGGCTGAAATATCGAGCAAGCGGACCAACTGTGCTTTTTGCTCAAACAGATCAAATGCACGGCGCAAGTTGCCCATGTCGCTGGAAAAGTCACTGACCGACAGCAGGTTGCGCTCGCCACTGATCACCACATCGTCTTGAACTTGGGTCAGTGCCTCGGTGCTGACCAGCACCGCAGCTTGCATGAGGGTTGCAATTTCACTGCGCAGCGACTCGACTTCAAGCAACAGCTTTTCACGCACCTGCTCGATGGCCATGCCTGAGAAATTTTGGTTGAGGTAATTGGCTGCTTCAATCAGCTGAGACTGGGTGTAGTCGGCTTCCGTGAACAAGACCCGGTTTTGAACATCGCCTTCGGGCGAAACGATGATGACCAAAAAACGCTTTTCGGACAGCCTCAAAAATTCAATGTGCCGAAATACCGAACTGCGTCTGGGGGCAATCACAACGCCCACAAAATGAGACAAATCCGACAACAGATGGGCCGCATTGGCAATCACTTTTTGGGGTTGATCGGCCGCCAAGTGTGGGGCGTGCAACTGCTCACGGTTGCTGGTGAGCATGGTGTCGACAAACAACCGGTAACCGCGCGCTGTAGGTATTCGCCCAGACGAGGTGTGCGGGCTGACGATCAAGCCCAAAGACTCCAGATCAGACATCACATTGCGAATCGTTGCCGGAGACAACTCAATGCCACTCGCACGTGAGAGCGTGCGTGAGCCGACGGGTTGTCCGTCGGCAATGTAGCGCTCTACCAGCGCTTTGAGCAACAACTTGGCGCGATCGTCTAGCATGGTCATGGGTTCATCGAATTTTAGTGATGTAATTTGTCTATGAAATCGAAGTTTCGCCAGATCGCACTGCTTGGTAAATACCAACTGCCCACCGCGGGTGGCGCCAAACCGTCCACGCGCTTGGCCCTTGAGAGCATTGCACAATTTTTGCATGCGCAACACTGCGAAGTTATTTTGGAACACGACACAGCGGCCAACACGGGCTTGTCGGGTTACCCGGTGATGGATGTTGCCGGCATAGGCCAACATTGCGATTTGGCCTTGGTGGTAGGTGGCGACGGCACCATGCTGGGGTACGGACGTCAACTGGCCCAATACCGCGTGCCCTTGATTGGCATCAACCAAGGCCGCTTGGGATTCATCACCGACATTCCTTTGAATGCTTTTGCCGACACCCTCCAAGACATGCTGCGCGGGGCCTACGAAGAAGACAACCGCGCCATGATGCACGCCAAAGTTTGGCGTGATGGAGATTGCGTGTTCGATGCCTTGGCACTCAACGATGTGGTGGTCAACCGCGGTGCCACCTCAGGCATGGTGGAGATGCGGGTGGAGGTCGACGGCAACTTTGTGGCCAACCAACGCGCCGATGGCTTGATCATTGCCACCCCCACCGGTTCGACCGCCTACGCCTTGTCGGCCGGCGGTCCTTTGCTGCACCCGTCTTTACCGGCCTGGTTGATGGTGCCCATCGCGCCACACACGCTCTCGAACCGGCCCATCGTACTGGCCGACCCCGGTGAAATCGTGATCGACTTGGTGGCAGGGCGCGATGCCAGTGCCAACTTTGACATGCAGTCTTTGGCGTCTCTGTTGATTGGCGAC
>CANCUP010000010.1 GCA_947381325.1 Comamonadaceae bacterium | reverse complement strand
GCATTCCGCCAGCGTTCAATCTGAGCCAGGATCAAACTCTATAGTTCGATCTTGATTTTTTTTCGCTCTTTCGAGCAACTCATAAAAACGGAATTGAAGTGAACTTCACTTCTATTCTCATGAGCGTTTGTATGTCAGTTAAGACATAGCTCCGAAGAACTTGGCAATCGCCATCAAACGCCCACGCTTATCGGCTGTATTTTTTTAATGAACCACTCAACTTGTTGAGCAACTTAGCTGCGATCAGCGAAGCCTGTCAGTATACACCGGATTTTTTGATTTTTCGAAAAAATTTCAAAATTTCTTTTATCCGACTTCTTCATCAACTCGAAACCTAAGTTTCTTTGTTATCAGCGAAGCCTGCCAGTATACATCGGATTTTTTGATTTTTCGAAAAAATTTCAAAATTTCTTTTCATCCTACTTCGCCGTTAACTTTGGTCTTGTTAACCGCTTGTTATCAGCGAAGCCTGCCAGTATACATCAATTTTTTATCCCGCGACAGAAATATTTAGAAAAGTTTTCCTTGTCTCTGCTGAAGGCGTGGCTAAAGGGCCTCAATAAGCCTCACGATAATGACCCATGTCCTTGATTACCTTACAAAACGCGCAACTCTCCTTCGGTCATGTCGCATTGCTTGACCATGCCGAATTTTCTTTAGAGCCCCTCGAACGCGTGGGCCTCATTGGGCGCAACGGCGCAGGCAAATCCTCATTGCTTCGCATACTCGCGGGGACCGAAAAGCCAGACGACGGCGATCTTCGCGTACAACAGGCGCTTCGCGTGACTTACGTTGCGCAAGAACCGCAACTCGATGGCGAAGTGTCTGTTTTTGAGTCCGTCAGCTCTGGCTTGTCACGCGTCCGCCTTTTGATTGATCAATATATCTCTGGGGAAGGTGATCTCAATACCCTGCAAAACGAGATTGAGGTCTTTGATGGCTGGAATTGGGAACAACGCGTGCAAGAAACGCTTCACCGACTGCACTTAGACCCTGACGCACGCATCAGCGCGCTCTCAGGCGGCACGGCCAAACGTGTGGCATTGGCCCAGGCCCTTGTCACAGCACCTGATGTGTTGCTATTAGATGAACCCACCAACCACTTAGACCTCGACAGCATTGAATGGCTGGAAGGTTTGCTGCTCGACTTCAAAGGCAGCGTCATCACCATCACCCACGACAGAACATTTCTGGATCGTGTGGCCACACGCATCGTAGAACTAGACCGTGGACGCCTGCTGTCTTATCCAGGAAACTTCGCTCAGTACCAAGTGCAAAAAGAAGAGCAGCTCAACCAAGAAGCGGTCATCCATGCAAAAGCCGACAAACTGCTCGCCGGTGAAGAGGTTTGGATTCGCAAAGGCGTAGAAGCACGCCGCACCCGCAGTCAAAGCCGCATTGCCCGCCTTGAAGCGCTGCGCGCCAGCCGCGAAGCCCGCAGAGAGGCAGTCGGCAGCGTCAAGCTTGACTTGGCCAGCGGCGCCCAAAGCGGCAAGATCGTGGCCGAACTGACTGAGGTCAACAAGGCATTCGGCGACAAAGTGATTGCGCGAAACTTCTCAGCCACGTTCTTGCGTGGTGACAAGGTGGGTTTGATTGGCCCCAATGGCGTGGGGAAAAGCACGTTGCTGAAGATGATTCTGGGTGAGCTTGAGCCCGACAGCGGCAAGATTCGCCAAGGCGCCAACTTACAAGTCGCCTACTTTGACCAAATGCGCAATGCGCTTGACATGAACGCCACACTGGAAGACTTCATCAGCCCTGGCAGCGAGTGGATTGAGATCGGCACACAACGCAAACACGTCAAAAGCTACTTGGATGACTTCTTGTTCTCACCCGCTCGCGCCACCTCGCCCGTTCGCTCCTTGTCGGGGGGCGAGCGCAACCGACTTTTGCTGGCACGTCTTTTTGCGCGTCCCGCCAATGTGCTTGTATTAGACGAGCCTACCAACGACTTGGACATCGACACCCTGGAGTTGCTCGAAGAATTGCTGCAAAACTACAAAGGCACCGTGTTCATCGTCAGCCACGACCGCTCATTCTTAGACAACGTGGCCACCAGCACCCTGGTGTTTGAGGGCACGCCCGACAACCCTGGCTTTTGGCGCGAGTACGAAGGCAGCGTGCAAGACTGGCTCACACAATCGACCCGCGCGCGCAGCCTCAGCGCACAAAACACCAGTGCATCTGTGCAGGCCAAACAAGTCACGGCCGCCACATCACCTTCTCAAACTCAGCCAGCCAACGCCACCACCAAGGCCCGCAAGCTGAGCTACAAAGAACAACGCGAACTCGACGCGCTGCCAGCACTCATCAGCACCCTTGAGGCTGAGCAGAAAGAAACGCAAACAGCGTTGGCAGACCCCAAGGTCTATGCCACCGACCCTGCGCGCGTGGCCCAGCTGCACGCGCGCGACACCGAGATAGAAACCGCACTCATGCACGCCCTAGAACGTTGGGAAGTGCTCTCCTCAACCACCTGAATCCATACCACCATGGGACAGCTCTACCTCGTGCGACACGGCCAAGCCTCCCTGGGCGCCGATGACTATGACCAGCTCAGCGCCTTAGGCGCTCGCCAAGCCCAGCGCTTGGGCGAGCATTGGAAAGCCCAGGATTTGAAATTTGATGCTGTCATCACCGGCAGCCTCAAGCGCCACACCCAAACCTTGGAGGGCATCCAACAAGGTCTGGGCACGGCACACAAGGCCACCCTGTGGCCGGGCTTGAACGAATACGACAGCGAAGCCGTCATCCGCTGCGTGCATGCGGGCCCATTGACCAAGCCCACCAGCTCTGAGGGCTATCGTGAACATTTCCGTCTGCTGCGCCAAGGCTTGAAAGCTTGGATGACAGGACAAGCCCAACCCCAGGGCATGCCTGCGCATGCTGAGTTTTTACAAGGTATCACCAGCGCCCTGGACCACATCCGCGAGCAGCATGACGGCAATGTGCTCGTCGTATCCAGTGGGGGCCCGATCTCGATGGCCGTGGGCCATGTGCTCAACCTAGAGGTTGACAGTGTGATTGAACTCAACCTGCGCATGCGCAACAGTGCCTTCTGTGAATTCAGTTTCAACCCCAAACGCCACAGCGTGGTCTCGTTCAACACCATCCCGCATCTAGAAACCCCCAGCCACAAAGGCTGGATCACCTACGCCTGAGGTGCCTTCACCACGGTGGACAAAGGCAACGCCATCAGCTCTTGCAGCAAATGCGCCAGCTGCTCCCCCGCACTCTTGACCAACGCCTGACCTTTGGCCGCAGTGGCTGCACCGGCATTGCCCGCAGCGCCGTGGGCGTTGTAGTCCTGCATGTGCCAGCCCAGCTTGGCGCTTTTGCCATTGCCCAACACCGGGTATTGCGCAGCACGTGTGCGTGACGTCGAATCAAAATTTTGGGCCAACGCCATGTTCACGGTGTCGGGCGCCAGCGCCAGCATCATCGAGGTTTCCATGTCGCCGGCATGCACGCCAAACCGTTGCTCATCTGCCGAAAACGGTGCCAGCGCTGCAGCATCTAGCGGCAAGTTGTACCAACTGCTGCTGTAGACCAGCAAACCATGCTGCCCTCGCAACTCACGCGCCACCACGTCCATCAAACCCACATTGCCGCCGTGTGCGTTGAACAGCAGCAACTTGTTCACCCCCGCACGAGCGACCGACGCGCCAATGTCGCACCACAGCTGAATCACCGTCTGCGGGGAAAGGGTCAGCGTGCCCCCAAACGCTGTGTGTTCAGTACTCAAACCCAGGCTTTGCGTGGGCAAGACCCACACGGGGTCATGGGCGGACAAATGGGTCAAGGCAGCAGCCACCAAGCCCTCCACCAGCACCGTGTCAACCGACAGGGGCAGGTGTGGGCCGTGTTGCTCAGTCGCACCCAGAGGCAACACCGCCACCGTGCGCTGCGGGTCGACGCTGGCAAATCGCGTCCAAGGCAAATCAGCCCAGCGGTGCGAGGCTTGGGTGGCAGGGGCCACATGAGGAGTTTTGGCATCCATGCCCGCATCTTATCGGCTGCCTCGTTACCATCCACAGATGCTCGATATTTCTCGCGGTCTTTGTTTACCCTCGCTCAAGCTCTGGCGTCTGCTCTACCTCAGCGCACTCGCTTTAGGCGGCCTGGTCACAAGCGCAACGGCGTGGTCACAAAGCGCGGTGGTCACCACACCGCAAGTACGTGCCGAGCTGGTGGCCCACGCACCCAACGGCGTGCAAGCAGGTCAACCCCTTTGGGTCGGCCTGCAACTGCAGCACCAGCCAGAGTGGCACACCTATTGGCGCAACCCGGGCGACTCGGGCTTGCCCACGCAACTGGAATGGCGTCTTCCAGCAGGCGTGCAAGCCGGCGCCATCGCCTGGCCGCTGCCCAGCAAGTTGCGTGCAGGTGAGTTGACCAACTACGGCTATGACAAGACGGTCCTGCTGGCCGCGCCGCTGGTGATCTCTGGGGAATTCAAAGCCAGCAGCAGCTTGGACATTCGGCTGCATGCCAACTGGTTGGTGTGCCGGCTCGAATGCATTCCGCAAGAAGGGGACTTTCAGCTGCGCATCCCCACCCAAACCAGCCATGCACCGCTGGCCGCGGCGTTTGACACGGTGCTGGCCCAACAGCCCAAACCCGTCAACTCGGCCAACAGCGAGGCGCAGTTTGACGTCCAAGGCAAGGCACAACGCATCAAGCTGCGCATTGGCGGCTTGCCCGCTGCGCTGCAGGGCCATCGGTTGGCGGTATTTCCACTCGACCCCGAAATTTTGGAGTCCGCCACTGAGCAACACCCCTTGGCGACCCAATCGTGGCAAGGCTCAGACTGGACGGCCCAACTGCCCCTGAGCAACTTGCGTCAGTCCAGTCCCACACATCTCTCCTTGTTGTTGGTCGATCACCAAGGCGATCAGCGCCATGGCGTTGACATCCGCCTTCCCATCTCACAGGCGTGGCCGGCGGCACCTGATGGCCCGATCCCCGACACACGGGTCACCCCTTTACCGCCAGAACCTGCGGGGGTCGGCTTGTGGGGATTCGTCTTGGCCTTGGCAGGCGCCTTCGTCGGTGGCCTGATCCTCAACCTCATGCCCTGTGTGCTGCCCATCTTGGCCATCAAAGTACTCAGCTTTGCGCAGCACAGTCACCAGCACCGGGCCCACCGCATCGCCGGGCTGGCCTACACCGCTGGTGTGGTGCTGAGCTTTTTGCTGCTGGGTGCTGGCGTGTTGGCACTTCGCGCGGCGGGTGAGCAACTGGGCTGGGGCTTTCAGCTGCAGTCCCCACTGGTGGTCAGCGCCTTGGCGGTGTTGTTCACCTTGATTGCGCTCAACCTTTGGGGCCTGTTTGAGCTCGGCCTGGTCTTACCCTCTTCGTGGGTCACGTTCCAAGCGCGTCATCCTGTCAGCGACGCCCTGCTCTCAGGCGTGCTCGCTGTCGCTGTGGCCTCGCCCTGCACAGCGCCCTTCATGGGTGCCTCGTTAGGACTGGCCATGACCTTGCCGCCCCCGCAGGCGCTGGCAATTTTTGCCAGCATGGGGCTGGGCTTGGCCCTGCCCTATTTGCTGGCCAGTGGGTGGCCCGCCGTGGCCCGCCGCCTGCCTCACCCCGGCCCTTGGATGGTCATGCTGCGCCAGCTGATGGCTTTCCCCATGCTTGCCACCGTGGTGTGGCTGTTGTGGGTGCTGGGACAACAAACCAGCCTAGATGCCAGCACGCTGTTGCTGGCGGGGCTGCTGGGCTTGTCGGCGCTGGTGTGGAGCATGCGATTTCGAACCCGCAGTGGGCGTTTGTTGCAACTGCTGTTTGCCGCCAGCTTGGCCTGGGCCAGTGTTTCTTGGGTGCAACTGATCCATGAAGCGGACAACACCACCTTGAGCAACAGCAGCACCTCGCCAACAGTCGGCACCGCCACCTGGCAAGACTGGTCGGCGGACAAAGTGGCGCAATCTTTGGCGCAAAACCAGCCTGTGTTTGTGGACTTCACCGCCGCCTGGTGTGTGACGTGCCAAATCAACAAGAAAACCACCCTTGGCAGCCAAGCCGTCTTGAGCGACTTCCAGGCTCACCAAGTCCGCTTGCTGCGCGCCGACTGGACCCGGCGCGACCCCGCCATCACCGCTGCGCTCGGCACTTTGGGCCGAAGTGGCGTGCCGGTGTACGTGCTGTATGCACCGGAACGTGCGCCCCTGGTGCTCTCTGAGTTGCTCAGTGAAAGCCAAATACATGAGGCGCTCGCCAGTCTCCCCTGAGCGGATCACGCCACGACCTCACGGCCAACCGGGACGCTCCATGAGCCACGAACAAAACGCCATTGACTTCAGCCTCACCCACTGCCGCACCATCGCCGTGGTGGGCCTGTCACCCAAGCCCCATCGCGACAGCTACCGTGTCTCGCAGTACATGCAAGCACAGGGATGGCGCATCATCCCGGTCAATCCGTTGGCCACAGAAATTCTGGGTGAACGCGCCTACGCCAGCTTGACTGAAGCAGCGCAGCATGCGCGCATTGACATGGTGAACTGTTTTCGCAACGCCCAAGACATCCCGCCCATTGCCGACGAAGCCATCGCCATTGGCGCCAAAGCCCTCTGGCTACAAATCGGTATCGCCCATGCGCAAGCCGCCGCATGGGCCTTGGATGCGGGACTGTGGGTGGTGCAAGACCGCTGCCTGATGGTCGAGCACGCGCGCTGGGTGCAAACGCACGTCTGAACACCCCTGAGCGCCGCCTCTCGCCGCGGGTGGGCCATCGCGGGTGCTGGGCCACAATAGCGCCATGTTTGCACCACTCCAAAACGACACGTTTTTGCGCGCTTGCATGCGCCAAGCCACCGACCACACGCCCATTTGGCTGATGCGCCAAGCGGGTCGTTACCTGCCCGAATACTGCGCCACCCGCGCCAAAGCGGGCAGCTTCATGGGCTTGGCCACCAACACCGACTTCGCCACCGAAGTCACCCTTCAGCCGCTAGAGCGCTACCCGCTGGACGCGGCCATTTTGTTCAGCGACATCTTGACCGTGCCCGACGCCATGGGCCTAGGCCTGAGCTTTGCTCAAGGCGAAGGACCGAAATTCGCCAAACACGTGCGCGATGAAGCGGCAGTGTCTGAGCTGGCCGTGCCTGACATGGCCAAGCTGCGCTATGTGTTCGACGCCGTCACCTCCATCCGCAAAGCCTTGAACGGCCGAGTGCCTTTGATTGGCTTTTCAGGCAGCCCCTGGACCTTGGCCTGCTACATGGTCGAAGGCGGCGGCTCTGACGACTATCGCCTGGTCAAAAGCCTCATGTACAGCCGACCCGACTTGATGCACCGCATCTTGGCGGTCAATGCCGACGCCGTGGCCCTCTACCTCAACACCCAAATCGAAGCCGGTGCGCAAGCCGTGATGATCTTTGACAGCTGGGGCGGCGTATTGGCTGACGGCATGTTTCAGCAGTTCAGTCTGGCTTACACCACACGCGTGCTCTCGCAACTCAAGCGCTCTCAAGATGGCGCCATCATTCCTCGTTTGGTGTTCACCAAAGGCGGCGGTTTGTGGTTGCCCGAGATGGCCCACCTCGACTGCGAAGTCCTCGGCGTGGACTGGACCGTCAACCTCAGCATCGCCCGCGCACAAGTCGGCGGCCCAGTCGGCGGCCCTGGCAAAGCCCTGCAAGGCAATTTCGACCCCAACGCTTTGTTTGCGCCGGCAGATGCGATTGCCAGCGAAGCACGGCGTGTGCTGGACGCCTTTGGTCAACCTCACACCGACGCCAGCACCACAGGCCCCACACACATCTTCAACCTCGGTCACGGCATCAGCCAATACACGCCGCCCGACAACGTGGCCGTGTTGGTGGAGACGGTTCACCAGCACTCGCGCAAGCTCAGAAACGCCTAACCTAAAAACCACACCATTACCTGAAAAAGAGCAAAAAAACCTTGTCCATGCGTGACTTATGCACAAAATAGTGAAAGCCGTGCACCAAGATAAGGTTTTCTTGCATGGGCTCAGAAAACTTCTTCAATCTCCGTAAGTGGTTGATTCATATAGATTTAACCGAGTGCTTTTTTTTCGTGCAGATTGTCCAAAGCCTTGTTTTTCGGGCCTTCGGCAAGGGCCCAGCAGAGATATCAACAAAGTTATCCACACAAACCTTGGGTTAGTTGCTAAAGCCATGCAAATCAAGCACTTAAGCGCTTTTCTGAAAATTCACCTGAATTCATCGACACAACTCACCGCTTGACATGTCGCACCTAATTTCTGTCATGGTTCACACCCCAGCCCACAGTGGGTTAGGGGGCGCGTTGACCTACAGCAGCGACACCTTTCTACCCGCTGGCACCTTGGTGCGCGTGCCGCTGGGTGCCCGTGAGTTGCTTGGCGTGGTGTGGGACACCCTCTTACCCCAGAGCGCGACAGACCTCACCCTGCGCCCGGTCAGCCATGCGCTGGAAGGGGTTGAGCCTTTGAGCCCAAGCTGGCGCCAGTTGGTGCAGTTCGCCGCCCACTACTACCAACGCAGCGTTGGCGAAGTGGCCCTGGCCGCTTTGCCCAACCAACTGCGCGAACTCAGCGCAGCGCAATGGGCCAGGCGCCTCCAACGCAAAGCCAAGGCTGACACGCCCAGCGAACGCGATGCCCCCCAGATCCCCCAGGCCACCCCCGAACAAAGCGAGGTGCTTGCCCAAATCGCCACGCAACCGGGCCCCTTTCTTTTGTTTGGCAACACGGGCAGCGGCAAAACCGAGGTCTATTTGCGCGCCGCACACGAGGTGCTGACACGCCATGCCAAGGCCCAAGTCTTGGTCATGGTGCCGGAAATCAACCTCACCCCACAACTTGAAGCCCGCTTTCGCGCCCGCTTTGCGCCCGTGTGGGGCGAATCCTGCTTGGTCACGCTGCACAGTGGCCTCACCCCAGCGCAGCGGCTGAATCATTGGTTGGCCGCCCACAAGGGCCAAGCGCGCATCGTGCTGGGCACACGCATGGCGGTCTTTGCCTCGATGCCCGGCTTGCAATTGATCGTGGTCGACGAAGAACACGACCCCAGCTACAAACAACAAGAGGGGGCCCGCTACTCCGCCCGTGACTTGGCGGTGTACCGCGGCCAACTGGAGAAAGCCAAAGTTATTTTGGGCTCGGCCACACCCTCGCTAGAGAGCTGGCACCACAGCCGCTCCGCCACCGACACCGAACCTGCGGGCCGCTACCTGCGCTTGCACATGCCCTCGCGCGTCGGCCAAGGCGCGCTGCCCCTGGTGCGCAGGGTCGACATGAACCGCCAACCCTACAAGACCGTGTTCTCCAGCCACCTGCTCGACGCGATGCGCGAGCGCATCACGCGTGGCGAACAAATCTTGGTCTTGCTCAACCGCCGTGGCTACGCCCCCGTGTTGCACTGCACCGACTGCGGCTGGAAAAGCGAATGCCCGCATTGCAGCGCCTACCGGGTGTTTCACAAGCTGGACCGCACCTTGCGCTGTCACCACTGCGGCTTCACCCAAGCCGTGCCGCGCGCGTGTCCGGGTTGCGGCAACCAAGACATCAGCCCCCTGGGGCGCGGCACCGAACAACTCGAAGAACACCTGGGCGAATTGCTGGTCGATGTGCGCCGTGCCGATGGCGCGCCGCTGCGCATTGCCCGCATTGACGCCGACAGCACACGGCTCAAAGGCGAGCTCGAGCGGCAACTCGCCGAGGTGCACGCAGGCGCTGTCGACATCTTGGTGGGCACACAAATGATTGCCAAGGGCCACGACTTTCGACGCGTCAGCTTGGTGGCGGCGCTCAACCCCGATGGCGCGCTGTTCTCCAGCGACTTTCGGGCCCCAGAGCGCTTGTTCAGCCTGCTCATGCAAGCGGCTGGGCGGGCTGGGCGAGACGCCCAGATGAGCACCACCCACGCCTGCGAAATGTGGCTTCAGTCCTTCCACCCCCAACACCCCCTCTTTGAAGCCCTCAAGCAGCACGACTACCCCGCCTTTGCCTTGCAACAACTCCAAGAGCGCCAAGAAGCCAATTTGCCGCCCTTCAGTTTTCAAGCCCTGGTGCGGGCCGAGGCTCGCAGCCAACAAGCGGCGCAAGACTTCTTGTCGGCGGCACGCGACGCAGGTGCGGCTTGGGCAGATGCAGCCTTGGTCGACATCTATCCGGCTGTGCCCATGGCGATTCAGCGCGTGGCCAACATCGAACGCGCGCAAATGTTGCTGGAATGCAGTTCGCGCAAAGCATTGCAAGGTTTTTTAAGCCAGTGGCAATCGCAACTGCACACCTTGCGCGGTCAGCACAAACAGGTGGTTCGTTGGGCCATTGACGTGGACCCTTTGGCCATTTGATCCATGGGCCATTTGATCCATTCGCCGCCGTTCAACGTGCGTGCTTGCAACAGCCGCTAACGGTCCAAGGCTGGCCGCTCAAGCATGCGCACAGGCTCATGCGTGCAGCACAGCCACCGCACCAGAAAAAGTAAAAAACGCCACAACGGTGGTCACCAAAATGATCTGCGCCACGCGTCCCGTGTTCGCCTCAAAACGCTCGGTCAACAAAGCCACATTGCTGGCGCTGGGCAAGGCGGCCACCAACACCACCACCACCATGGTGAAGCGGTCCATGGCAAAGCCGAGTTGAATCACGGCTGAAAAAACCAGCAATACCAAAAGAGGGTGAAGCAACAACTTGAAACACGCGATCGGCACATAGTCACGCATCAACATCGGCTCATGGTCACTGGCCAGCGTCAGCTCTTGTGAACGCGCCAACACGGCGCCAATGGTGAACAAAGCCACAGGCGACGCGGAGTCGGCCAACAAGCCGACCGTCTTGGCCAAAGGCCCTGCCAACTCGTACGACATGGCCGAGGCCACAACGCCCAAGCTGATGGCCCACGGCATGGGGTTGGCCAGTACCGCTTTGAGTGCATTCTTGGCAGCGCGCGCGGCGCCGTGCTCGTCGGCCCCATCCAACCGCGACAAGGCCACGCACAGCGAGGTGGTGATCACCAAATCCACCACGATGGTCACAATCGCGGGGCCGGCAGCGCCCGCCCCCAACAAGGCCACCAGCAACGGCACGCCCATGAAGCCCGTGTTGGGAAACGCCGCCACCAAAGCGCCAAACGCCGCGTCATCCCAGCCAATGCGTGCATTCAAACTCACCGCCACCGTGAAGCCCACCATCAGCAAGGCACACAGCAAGTAAGCCAAAAACAAAGTGGGGTCGAGCAGCTGCGAAATTGGCGAACTCGCGCCAAAGCGATAGAGCATGCAAGGCAGCGCAAAGTACAGCACAAAGCCGTTCAAGCCCGGTATGGCATCCATGGGCAACATGCGTCGACGAATGGCCATGAACCCAGCCAAAACCAGCGCGAAAAAAGGGAAAGTGACAGATAAGACTTGCAGCACCCGGGTATTTTGCCCGCGAAGTGCACCGGTATCATTGCCCGCTTTGCCTTCTCACTCACACGCATGTCTGCTGGCCTCAATCTCGCGCAACAAGAAGCCGTGAATTTCTTGCACGGTCCTTGTTTGGTTCTTGCGGGTGCGGGTTCGGGCAAAACGCGTGTGATCACCCACAAAATTGGCCGCCTCATCCAAGCGGGGCTCGAGCCTCAGCGCATTGCCGCCATCACCTTCACCAACAAAGCCGCCACCGAAATGCGTGAGCGCGCCAAACAGCTGATCGGCAAAGCCGCCAAAGACGTGGTCATATGCACCTTTCACGCAATCGGTGTGCGCATGCTGCGTCAAGACGGCGCTGTCATGGGGCTCAAACCGCAATTCAGCATCATGGACAGCGCCGACGTCACCGGCATCTTGAAAGACGCGGGCGGCACCACCGATGCCGCCACCGCACGCCAATGGCAGTGGACCATCAGCTTGTGGAAAAACATGGGGCTCACTGCAGCGCAAGCCGAAAGCATCGCCAAGGACGACGACGAACGCACCATCGCCAAAATCATGGCGCGTTACGAAGAACGCCTCACGGCCTACCAAAGCGTGGACTTTGACGATCTGATTGGCTTGCCCCTCAAGCTGCTGCAAAACCACGAAGAAGTTCGCCTCAAGTGGCAAGCCCAACTCGGCCATGTGCTGGTGGACGAATACCAAGACACCAACGCCACCCAATACGAAGTGCTCAAGTGCCTGGTGGGCAGCAACGCGCGTTTCACAGCCGTGGGCGACGACGACCAGTCCATCTACGGCTGGCGCGGCGCCACGCTCGACAACCTCAAGCGCCTGCCGCAAGACTTTCCCAAGCTCAAAGTCATCAAGCTCGAGCAAAACTACCGCTCCACCAGTGCCATCTTGCGTGCGGCCAACAACGTGATCGAGCCCAACCCCAAGCTGTTTCCCAAAACCCTGTTCTCCGAACTTGGCGAGGGCGAGCCCGTGCGCGTGGTCGACGCCGACAACGAAGAACACGAAGCCGAGCGCGTGGTGGCGCGCATCCAGTCGCTGCGTGCTGGCCACGAAGTGGCAGGTGAGGGCGCACAGCACCGCGAGCTCAAAGACTTTGCGGTGCTCTACCGCGCCAACCACCAGGCACGCATTTTTGAAAAAGCCCTGCGCAAAGCGCAAATTCCGTACAAGGTATCGGGCGGACAAAGCTTCTTTGACCGCGCCGAAATTCGCGACCTGTGCGCTTGGCTGCGGCTGTGGGTCAACAACGACGACGACCCGGCGTTCTTGCGCTCGGTCACCACCCCCAAACGCGGCATTGGCCACCAAACCTTGCAAAGCCTGGGCGTGTTCGCGAGCCAATACAAACTCAGCTTGTTTGAGGCTTTGTTCAGCAGCAGCTTGTCGTCGGTGCTCAACGCACGCGCCTTGGGCAGCCTGCACGAATTTGGTCGCTATGTGAACGACCTGGAGTTTCGCGCGCGCCACACCCATGGCGCCGAGGCCGCACGCAGCTTTTTGACCGATTGGCTCAAAGACATCGACTACGAAAAACACCTCTACGACGCCGAAGACAGCGAGCAAGTGGCCGCCTCGCGTTGGACCAACGTGATGGAGTTTTGCGACTGGATGGCGCAACGCTGTGGCGGCGAGGTCGACGACGCCGCAGGCGTGACGCTGAGCGGCGAGACCAAACACTTGTTGGAGGTGGCGCAAACCATTGCGCTGCTGTCCACCCTCACGGAGCGCGAAAAAGACCAAAACGTGGTCACGCTCTCCACCCTACATGCCGCCAAAGGCTTGGAGTGGCCGCACGTCATGCTGGTGGGTGTGACCGAGGGCATGCTGCCGTTTCGGCTCGACGACGAGCCAGGCACCGAGCACACCAACGAGAACATCGCGCTGCGTTTGCAAGAAGAACGCCGTCTGATGTATGTGGGCATCACACGGGCGCAACGCAGCCTGTCGGTGAGTTGGACGCGGCGCCGCAAAAAAGGCCGCGACATGATTGCGGCACAACCGAGTCGCTTCATTGCGGAAATGGCTTTGGACAAAACCACCGTCAAAGAAGATCCGCGCGAAAAGCTCAAGGCCTTGCGCGCTGAATTTGCCAAACGGGCCTCAGACGCCAGCGCAGAAACAGCCGCCGCCAACATGCGCCGCTGAAACACATGGGCCACAATGCGCCGGCTCGTCGCTGGATTTTGTCGCTCAGTCTTTCTGTGCCGCCTAAACTCAGCGCTCACTCAAAACCACCAGGAGACAAACCGTGCAAGGAAAAATTGGCTTAGAAGAACACTTTGCGACCCCAGAAACCCTGCAAGACTCGGCGGGCTTTCTCGCCGACGAAAGCTGGACCGAACTCAGCGCCCGCTTGATCGACATGCAAGAGCGGCGTCTGCGTGAGATGGACGACAACGGCATGGAGATGATGATCCTGTCGCTCAACGCACCCGCCATCCAAGCCATCCACAACCGCAGCCAAGCCATTGAGATGGCCAAACGCGCCAATGACTTTTTGGCCGAGCAAGTGGCTTTGCGTCCGAATCGTTTTCAGGGCTTTGCCGCCTTGCCCATGCAAGACCCCGACGCGGCCACGCAAGAACTGGAGCGTTGCATGAAGGACTACGGCTTTCGCGGCGCCTTGGTCAATGGCTTTTCGCAAATCGACACGCCTGAGAACGTGGTCTATTACGACGCGCCTCAGTACGAAGGCTTTTGGGCCAAAGCCGAACAACTCGATGCGCCGTTTTACTTGCACCCACGCAACCCGATTTCGTCGTGGGCCCAGATCTACAACGGTCACCCTTGGCTGATGGGCCCCACCTGGGCATTTGCCCAAGAAACAGCGGTGCACGCCTTGCGCTTGATGGCCAGTGGTTTGTTTGACCGCCATCCCGGCTTGAAGATCGTGCTCGGCCACTTGGGCGAAGGCCTGCCCTTCAACATGTGGCGCGTCGACAACCGCAACGGCTGGGTCAAAGCCCCCAAGAGCTACCCCGCCAAAAAACCACTGTCTGACTACTTCCAGCAAAACTTCTGGCTCACCACCTCGGGCAACTTCCGCACACAAACCTTGATCGACGCCATGATGGAAATTGGCGCCGACCGCGTTTTGTTCTCTACCGACTGGCCATTCGAGAATGTGGACCACGCCTGCAACTGGTTCGATGCGGCCAGCATCAGCGAAGCCGACCGCCTCAAGATTGGGCGCACCAACGCCGTCGATCTGTTCAAGTTGAAGATCTGATCGAGCGTCCACAACGCCCTGCCCGCCTGAAGTTTGGTTGACTTCGGCGGGTTTTCTTTGGCCCGCAGCCCCAACCTCAATCGCGTTGGTTGAGCATGTCCATGTTGTCGTAAATGCGCGCCAAGAAGCCGCGCAAGGCCTGCGCCTCCTCGCGGCTCATGCCGGCCAAGGCCACCCGCTCATACAGTTGCGCCAGAGGAATCACACGGTCCACCACCTCTTCGCCCTTGGGTGTGAGATGCAAGGAGCGCGCGCGTGCATCCACGCTGTCGCGCTCGCGCACCACCAACTTGCGTTTGATCATGGCGTCGATCAAGCGCGACAAAGTCGAGGCATCGATGGAGGTGTGGTTTGCCACCTCCCCAATGCGCTGAGAGGGCTGGTGCCGCAAGGTGGCGCACACCCGCCACTCGTTGAGTGTGAGCTTGTGCTGCTTGAGCTCTTGTGTGAACGCCTGACCCGTCCTGATACCTGCTCTTGCAAGCAAATAGGGGATAGATTCTTGCAGGTCGTGCCTCATGGTTTCACTTGCGCCAGCGTTTGTTTGTGTGGAAATATCGTATCAGTCTATCCCCTCGTGCTTAAGGGTAAGTCCCCGATTTATTTATCTGCGTTTGCACATTTAATTCATCTCTATCGGGTGACGGTGCTGTCACCCAACGACCGCCAAGGAGCCAGCGCATGAACCGCGATCCATTCCCCCTCGCCTCGGCCTTTCCCCCCGTGCCGTTTGACGCGCCCGGTCGCGTCTCCCCAGTGGCGGGTGCGCCCTCCATCACGCAGATTGCCGATGCTGCACGACACATGGTGCCCATGTTGCGCGAACAGGCACGCCAAACCGAACTAGACCGCCGCGTGTCGTCCCAGACCACCGACATGTTCCGAGACGCTGGTTTTTTCAAATTGATGCAACCCGCGCGCTTTGGTGGTTACGAATACGGCTTCACCGCCTTCATTGAAGTCATCAGCGAGCTCGGGCGAGGCTGCGCCTCATCGGCCTGGGGCTGCTCGCTGGGCGCCATCCACCAATGGGCGCTGAGCACATTCCCTGAGCAGGCTCAGCAAGATGTGTGGGGCGAGAACCCCAACGCCATCATGTGTGGCTCGTACGCACCCGCAGCACACGCCGAAAAGGTGGAAGGCGGCTACACCGTTCAAGGCCAGTGGCACTGGGCCTCGAACGTGGACAACTCCGACTGGGCACTCTTGGGCGTGGTGTTCCCTCCTGATGAACCAGGCGGTGTCTCACCTGGGGCCGGATTTGTGTTGGTGCCACGCGCGGATTGGCGCATCGAAGACAACTGGCACGTGATGGGCCAAGCCGGCACCGGTTCTAAAACAGTGGCGATTGACGCCCCAGTGTTTGTGCCAGCCCATCGGCGGCTCACCTTTGCCGAGGCCTCGTCGAACAACCCACCGGGTGCAGCCGTCAACCCCAACCCCATCTACCGCATCCCGTTTCTGTCGGCTGTGCCCGTGTGCTTGGCGTCGCCCATGCTCGGCAATGCCCAAGGTGCCATTGAAGTGTTTGAAGAGCTTTGCGGCACCCGCGTGACCCGAGGTGCGGTGGCCGGCGGCGGCAACCGCCTGAGCCAGTTCTTTCCCGTCCAGTCGCGCTTGGCAGAGGCCTATGCGTCGGTCGATGCAGCGCGGCTGCTGCTCTACCGCGACACCACAGAGGTCGAGCAAATGGCCGCCTCCAACACCATCATCGATGTGCCCACCCGCATTCGCAACCGACGTGACCATGCCTTCTCCACCAAGTTGTGCCTTCAGGCGGTGGACGGGCTTTTTTCGAGCGTTGGGGGCGGCGGGCTGATGCTGGACCAACCGCTTCAGCGCATGTGGCGCGATGCCAACATGATCGCGCGCCACATCAGCCTGAACTGGGATGCTGTCTCCTCCATGGTGGGGCAATACCACCTCGGCCTCGAACCCAAAGGCCAGTACTGAACCTGGCCCATACCGCCAACACGCGAATGCGCTGAGCGCCACCATTTTTTAGAATGACATATGACTGAGCACCCCGAGGTAAGTTCCACCCCAGTTGCGGCAGCGGCCCCTGAAGACCCCCCGCACACGCTGGGCTTTCATCGCTTGTTGGACCGTCTCGAACGCATCTCGGGCGTGGTCTTCATCCTGGTGGTGTTGCTCAACTTTGCCAGCGCAGCGGGTCGCTACGCGGCTGGCACACCCATCCTTGGCGCCGACGAAGTGCAAGTGTTCACCATGATTTGGTTGATCTTTGTGGGTGCGGCCATCGCTGCCATGCGACGCGCGCATTTGCGCATGGACGTGCTCACCGCGTCTCTGAGCCCTCGCTGGGCTTGGTGGCGCCATCTGGGCGAAGCCTTGCTGATGCTGGGCGCATGCGCCTTGATGGTTGGGGTCTCTGCAGACTTCACGTACCAGATCTACACCATGGAGCAAAAAAGCGACGCCGCAGAAATTCCGATGTGGCTGCCGCACCTCAGCGTGGTCGTCGGCTTTGTCGGCATGCTGCTGTGCAGCCTTCTTGAACTCAAAACCCTGCTCGCGCAGCGCCTCGGTTCTTCTACGCACGCATGACCTACACACTCGCTCTTCTCCCCGTGGTCTTGTTGCTGCTGGGCATGCCCATCTTCTTGGTGCTGCTCAGTGCTTCGGCCGTCACCGTGTTGTTCGTGATGCATGTGCCGCTCACGGCCTTGCACCAAACGATGTTTGGCGCCGTGGACAGCTTTGCGCTGCTGTCGGTTCCATTCTTCATCTTCGCGGGTGAGCTGATGGGTCGTGGCAGTGTGGCCAAACGCATCGTCGACATCCTGCAATCGGGCATCGGCTCGGTGCGTGGCAGCCTGCCCTTGACCACCGTGGGAACAGCGGCCATCTTTGGCGCCATGTCTGGCGCCAGCGCAGCCACGGTGGCCACCGTGGGGCAATTGATGCTGCCGCCCCTCAAAGAACGCGGCTACCCCGACACCTTTCGCGCCGGCCTGATCACCGCCGTAGGCGCCATCGACATCATCATTCCGCCCTCGGTGCCACTCATCATCTATGCCGCCGCCGCCTCAGAGTCAGTGCCCAAGCTGTACGCCGCGGGCGTCATTCCTGGCTTGGTGATTGCCGCCATCTTGGCCGTGTATGTGGTGTGGGTGGCACGCAAGCTCAACATCTCTGATGGGCACCCGTTCTCCTTGCCTGCATTTCTGCACGCGCTGGCGGGCGGCACCTGGGCACTGGGCGCGCCTTTCATCATCCTGGGCGGCATCTATGGTGGCTTTGTGTCACCCACCGAATCAGCCGCGCTGGCCTGTGTGTATGCCGCCTTTGTGGCGCGCTTTGTTTACAAGGACATGAGCTGGTCTGACATCGTGGGCTGTGCCTCGCGCACCGTCATCCTGACTGCCCAAATTTTGCTGATCGTGGCCTGCGCCAATGTGTTTGGCTGGCTGCTCACGGTCAACCAAATACCCGCCACCTTGGTGGATGTGGTCAGCGGCTGGCAGCTCTCGCCTTGGATGATCTTGCTTGCTCTGAATGTGCTGTTTTTGGTGGTGGGCTGCTTCATCGACCCCTTGTCGGCCATCTTGGTGCTCACGCCTCTGCTCATGCCCTTGGTCAAAGCGGCGGGCATTGACCCGGTCCACTTTGGCATCGTCATCACCACCAATTTGGCCATTGGCATGTTTCACCCACCGTTTGGGTTGAACATCTTTGTCACCCAATCGCTGTTTCGCTTTCCGCTGCCCGTGATTTACCGGGGCATCGTGCCGTTCATTTACCTCTACCTGATCGCGTTGGCGCTGATCACATACATCCCTTGGCTGTCGCTGGCCATGGTGCGCTGGATTTATTGAGACCTTCCCACATCACAACAGGAGACAACCATGAACACACGCCTCTCACGCCGCAACTTGCTGTCACTGGCAGCGGGCACGGTCGCCGCCGGCCCCTTGCTGCAGGTCAACGCACAAAACCAAATCGTGATGAAGGTTGCAGCGGCCACTATCAACGATGTGCAGCATTTTTGGATGAAGTCGTTTCAAGCGGCGGTCGAAAGCCGCACCGCAGGCCGCATCAAGGTGGAGCTGTATCCAGCCAGCCAATTGGGCGCCATCCCCCGCATGGTGGAGGGCACGGCCATGGGCACGATAGAGTGCTTTGCCACCGCGTCGAGTTTTCTCACCAGCTTAGACCCACGCTTTGAAGTGTTTGATGTGCCTGGCGTCATCAACGACACCGCGCATGCCGTCAAGGCCTTTCAAGACCCAGAGATGCGCAAGCTGATTTTCAGCTTTGGTGGCAACCGAGGCATTGAAAGCATTTCAGTGTTCATGCACAGCCCACAAAACTTAGTCTCGCGCAAACCCATCCGAAGCTTGGCGGATTTGAATGGCCAAAAAATTCGGGTGCTCAGCACGCCCTTGCAAATGGAGCCGATCAAAAAGCTGGGTGGCTCGCCCGTCCCCATGCCCTTGTCTGAAGTCATGCCTGCCTTGCAAAACGGTGCCATCGACGGATTCATTGCAGCCAGCACGGTGTTTTCTGCGCTCAAGTTTTACGACGCCGCCAAGTACCAAACACAATTGCCCCAGTGGCCCTTGATTGTGGTGATCGCTTGCAACAAGGCTTGGCTCAACAAGCTGCCGGCTGACCTGCGCGCCATCGTGATGGAAGAGGCCGCCAAGTCCGAAGCGGCTGCCAATGAGTTTGGCGTGCAAGACATCACACGCTCGCGCGATGTGTGGACCCAAAACGGGGGCCAAATGATCAGCTTGTCGGCCGACGATGCCGCCACCTTCTCGAAAACCGTGAACCAAACGGCCACCGAGATCATCAACAAAAATGCGGCCGCCAAAGGCGCTTTCGACACCTACGCCGGCTTGGTTCGCAAATACAAGTGAACGCCTCGCGGTTGACGTCAGGCGCGCATGCGCGTACTGCTGAGCCGGCTGTGTTTACCCAAACTTGGCGCGGCAGGCCGCCTGCATGTCTGCGTCGCGGATGAAGCCGCACTGCCCTGAACCACCTCCCGTCGAGGCTCGGCACATGGCCTGCAAGTCATTGCTGCGAATGAACCCACATTGGCCGCTGCCACTGCCTGTGGATGCGCGGCAATAGGCCTGCATGTCGCTGTCGCGGATGAAGCCGCACTGACCGGAGCCCATGCCGCTGGTGGCACGACACATGGCCTGCAAGTCGTTGTCTCGGATGAAGCCACATTGCCCGCTGCCCGAACCGGTGGTGGCGCGGCAATAGGCTTGCATGTCGTTGTCTCGTATGAACCCACACTGGCCCGCGCCACCGCCGGTGTTGGCCCGGCACTGCGCTTGAAGGTTAGGGTCGTGGATGAAGCCGCATTGACCGCTCTGGGCATGGGCTGCGCCTTGCCCAATGCATGTCAGCATGAATACAACAGCAGCCGCGAAGTTCTTCATGAAAACCCCTCAATGCACAAACAGTTTGCGCTCATGCATTTGAGTCTATTTGCAATCGACGGCCTGCTCAAAGAAAAACCCCGCAGCTTCTTGCGATGCTACGGGGTGAATCTGGTGGCCTGGGGCAGAATCGAACTGCCGACACGCGGATTTTCAATCCGCTGCTCTACCAACTGAGCTACCGGGCCGAGTCGGCAATTGTAGCACCGAGAAAACTCGCCGGATCAGCTCAAAGCTGGGCCACCGCACGCAGGTTGTCGGCCGTGGTCGTGGGAAAACCAAAATACTCCAAGTAGGCAGGGATTTGCTCAAACAGCATGTCTGAGCCCACTTGCACACGACAGCCGCGCGCTTGCGCTGCCGCCAAGAATGCGGTGATGTCGGAGCGCATGACCACCTCGCCCACAAAGGTGTCTGGCGACAAACGCGACACATCCATCGGCAAAGGATCGCCTTCGTTCATGCCCATGGGCGTGGCGTTGACCACCAAATCAAAACCTGCGGGATCGTTCGATCCCGTGGTCACGTCAATGTGGGGATGGTGTTGTTTCAAGCGCCGACCCAAGCCCTCGGCAGAGGCCGTGTTGACATCAAACAAGCTGATGGCTGCGATGCCTGCGCCCGCCAAAGATGCAGCAATGGCGCACCCCACGCCCCCGCTGCCCACCACCAGCACGCGTGCACCCTGCAGGTTCAACCCCTTGCGTTGCACGCCGCGCACAAAGCCTGCGCCATCGAACATGTCGCCTACCAAGCGGCCATCCTCTGTGCGTTTCACCGCGTTGCAAGCACCGGCCACTTTGACGGTGGCAGTGACCTCGTCCAACAAGCCCACGGTGGTCACCTTGTGGGGCATGGTGATCAAGGCGCCTCGGATGTTGGTCAACGTGAAAACGGCCTTTAAAAAGGCGGGGTAGTCCGGTGCTTGGCAGCCCATGGGCACCACCACGGCATGGATTCCCGCCTGTTCAAAGTACGGGTTGTAAATCATGGGGGACTTGAAACTGTGCGTGGGGTAGCCAATGTGGGCAATGATGTCGGTGTTGCCGGTGATCATGGTGGGTTATTTCTTCGCGTTCTTCGCGGCAGTCACGCCCGCACGCAGGCCCAGCAAATAGCTGTCGGCCCCAAAGCCACAGATTTGCCCTTTCACAATTTCGGCAAACACCGAGTGGTGGCGGAACGCCTCTCGCGCATGGATGTTGGACATGTGCACCTCAATGATGGGGCAGGTCAAGATGGCCAAGGCATCCCGAATGCCATAGCTGTAATGGGTCCAGGCACCTGCATTGATCAAGACGGCATCCACGTTGTCTGAAAACCCTTGGTGAATGCGCTCACACATTGCACCTTCGTGGTTGGTTTGGAAGAACTCGACGTCAACACCCAACTCAGCACCCAGCTGTTTCATGCTGGCATTGATTTCATCGAGCGTGGTGGTGCCATATTGGGCAGGATCACGCTTGCCAAACATGTTGAGGTTGATTCCGTTGAGCATCAAAATTTTCATAGCGGTCTCGGGTCTTGGATGAAATAACAGCGGGCATTCATTGGCCCGCTGCCACATTGTGCGCGTGTTTATTTGCGCAGCTTGGCCAACTCAGCTTGCACTTCGGCCACGATGGGGCCCACTGCGGCGCTGTGCTTGTCGATGACAGGTTTCATTTTGTCGCGCAGCTTGGCCACTTCAGCGGCTGAAAACTGCGACACAGTCATGCCATTTTTCTTGAGCAGTTCCAGGTTGGCCGCCAAGGCAGCACGCGATTGAGCGCGTTGGTTTTTGGCGGCTGCATCGGCGGAATCGTCGATGATTTTCTTCTCAGCGGCGCTCAGGCTGTCCCACACTTTTTTGCTGAAGATCACCGACTGTGGGTTGTATTGGTGGTTGGTCAAGATGACGAATTTCTGCACTTCCCAAAACTTATTGGCAGCAATCACAGAGACTGGGTTTTCTTGACCATCGATGGCTTTTTGCTCCATGGCGGCATACACCTCTGGGAACGGCAGTGGGGTGGGGTTGGCGCCTAAGGCTTTCACCCAATCGACGTTGATGGCGTTGGGGATCACGCGCAGTTTCAAACCCTCGATGTCTTCTACTTTGTTCAGGGGACGCTTGCTGTTGGTGATGCTGCGAAACCCCAGCTCCCAGTAGCTCAAACCCACGATGCCTTTGTCTTGCAACATGGCATGCATTTTTTGACCTATCGGGCCATCGGCAATCGCGTCGGCTTCTTTCTCGTTGGAGAACATGAAGGGAAAGTCAAACACCTCGAGGGCTTTGACTTCGCTGGCCAAGATGCCTGAGTTCATGACGGCCATTTCCACGGTGCCGCCTTTGATGGATGACACCACGGCTTGGTCGCTGCCGAGCGCGCCGTTCAAAAACAATTGCACCTTGATCTTGCCGCCCGACTTGGCTGTCACTGACTCGGCAAATGCCTTCATGCCCACCACGGCTGGGTGGCCTTCAGGCCCATTCAAGCCAAATTTCAGCGTCCGCTCTTTGATGTCTTGCGCCAAGGTGCTGCCGGCAGCCACCAAGGCGACAGCAGCCACCACTGATTTGATAAAAAAACGTTTCATGACAAAGTCTCCAGATTGAAGTTGAGGTCGTACGCTAAAAACTTTTCTCAACACCGCTTGGCGTACCCATGCAAGCGGCGCTTTCAAACTCAATAGAACCAACGCGCTGGCACCATCACCAGGGATGGGAACAGCACCATCAAGAACATGACAAAGAACTGAACCGCCATGAAGGGCACCACACCCCGCGTGACTTCATCCATGCGCATGCGCCCCACACCCGCCACCACGTTCAACACCGTGCCTACAGGCGGGGTGACCAACCCAATGGAGTTGTTGATGATGAAGAGCACGCCGAAGTACACGGGGTCAATGCCTGCTGCCTTGACGATGGGCATGAGCACCGGCGTCAAGATCAAGATGGTGGGGGTCATGTCCATCGCAGTGCCAACGATCATGCACAAAACCATGATGGCCATCAGCAGCAACGTGGGATTGCCCAGCAAAGGCTCCAGCAACGACACCACCTGGGATGGCAAATTCGCCACCGTGATCAGCCATGCAGACACCATCGCAGCCGCGACCAAGAACATGATCACAGCGGTTGTTTTTGCGGCCGTTTGGAACACCTGAAACAGCTGGCCCCAAGTCAATTCACGGTAAATCACACCCGCCACAAACAAGGCATACACGGCGGCCACCACGGCTGCTTCTGTCGGTGTGAACACGCCCATGCGCAAGCCCACCAAAATGATGAGTGGCAACATCAAGGCCCACCCGGCACTTCGCATGGCTGCGAACACTTCAGCGGTGGATTTTCGTGGCGGCGGTGTCAAGACCTCCCGGCGTGTCAGCCACCACCAAGTGGCCCACAAGCCCGCCGCCAGCACGATGCCTGGAACAATTCCAGCCAAAAACAATTTGCTGATCGAGACGTTGCCAGCCACGCCAAAAATCACAAAGCCAATCGATGGCGGAATGATGGGGCCAATCACCCCGCAAGCTGCAATCAAGCCGCCACTGCGGGCTTTGTCATGACCCGCCTTTACCATCATGGGCAACAGCAAAGCCGTGAGTGCAGCGGCATCGGCCACGGCCGAACCCGACAGCGCAGACAGCAAGCATGCCGCCACGATCGTCACATAGCCCAAACCACCCCGGATGTGGCCCACCAAGGCCATGGCAAAGTCAACGATGCGGCGTGACAAGCCCCCCGTGTTCATCACTTCGCCGGCCAGCATGAAGAACGGCACAGCCAGCAGTGGAAAACTGTTGGCGCCTTCGATCACGTTTTGCGCCAAGATTTGCGCATCGAACATGTCCATGTGAAACATGAGTGCTGCGCCGCACAAAAGCAAGGCGAACGCAATGGGCACACCCAAGGCCATGGCGGCCAACAAGGAGCCTAAAAATACGGCAATTGTCATGACGGTGAGTTCCTCTTATTTCAGCGGCGCTGGCACATCGATGGGCTCTTCTTCAGACTCTCGCACCCCAATCAATTCGTTGTTTTCTAACTTGCCCGTCATCAGTCGCAGCAAGCGGTCGATCAAGATCAGTGCGCCTGAGACCGCTAACACCATGCCGCATCCGTAAAACAAGCCCATGGACAACTCCATCACAGGGCTGTTGGATTCCCAGTTGATGAGGGCTTGGTTCAACGAGCCCACAAACAACAGCCAGCAAATGAAGAGCATCAACACATGGCCAATGACCAAGAATGCTTTTTGTCCACGCACGGAGAGTTTGGAGACCAAGGTGTCTGAGCCCAAATGCGCGCCGTCCTTCATGGCCACGATGGCGCCCAAGAAAGTCATCCACACAAACAGCCAGCGCGACAACTCTTCGGAGACCGTCAACCCTGAATTGAATGCGTAGCGCAGCACCACATTGCCAAACACGAGCACCACCATCACGGCGAGGCAAGCCGCAATCACAACTTCCAGCATGCGGCAATATGCAGAGATCAGTTTTGTCAGCATCTGACATGGCTCCAAGAACACAAGACCCTGTAATGTACGAACTGGATAGTTTTAAGTCACTGGGGATAACCCTGGGGTCTTGACCTATTTGCGAACGAAGCGTGTCACCATGTCCACAATGTTGGTGCGTCGCAAAGCGATGTCTGCCGTTGATGCTTTGCCCCGATTGAAAATAAATCCAAAGGTGTGTTTGTTGGATACATTGAAAAAAGTCAGCGCAGAAATCGACGCGTGGATGTCCACCGGGTCGAGTCCTTTGCGAAATACGCCTTCTGCGACGCCACGTGCATACAGCTTTCGAATGGCCTCAATGGCGGGCACATTGAGCTGCTGGATGATTTTGCTTTGCGCCAAGTACTGGCCGCGCTGGATGTTTTCGTTCATCACCAAGCGAATGTAGTACTCGTTGTTGTTGTGGTGATCGAAGGTGAATGCCACCAGTTGCGCCAGTGCTTGCTCGGGCGCAAGGTCGTCGAGATGCAAGGAATTTTCGATCTGTCGCATGCGACGGTAGGCCTCTTCTAAGACCGCCAGGTACAAACCCTCTTTGCCGCCAAAGTAGTAATAGATCATGCGCTTGCTGGTGCGCGTGGCGGCTGCAATTTCATCGATGCGTGCACCGCTCAAGCCCTTATCGGCAAATTCTGTTGTGGCAACCTCTAAAATCTCCGCCATGGTTCGCGCAGGATCGTTGGTGCGCGATGCGGTGTTGCGGTTTTGTACGATCTGGTTCATTCTTGAAGTATAAATGCGGCGGCGCGCCCCATGCATGCCGCTCACCTGCTGAGATCCATAGACACGCTCAACCACTTTTTATGATGCAACCCAGCCTAGTTCTTACGCCAACTCGACTACAGATCATGATGGCGACTGCAGCTGGTTTTTTGTTTTGTGGCTTTCACTTGCTCAACGGTTGGTTGCTGAGCTCCTTTGAGTTCAGTGAGCACATCAGTCTGATTTACTTGCCTGGATTTTTAAGGCTTGCCTATGTGCTGCTGCTAGGGCTCGCATGGGGCAGTGTTGCAACGGCCTTGGGCGGTGTCATGTTGTTGTGGTGGTCTCATGAGACATGGCTCATCGGGCTCTTCAATATCGGCATATCTGCCAGTGTGGCGGCATTGGCTGTTGTGCTGATGCAGGTGATGCTGCAACGCCGCCTGTCTTTGCGCAAACTGTCCGACTTGATTCAACTGGCAGGCTTGTACGCTTTGCTCAACGCCCTGTCACACCATTTGATGTGGAGCATTCTTGATCCGATGCAATTGATTGCATGGCCACAACTGCTCTATATGGTCATTGGTGATTTGAACGGCGCATTGATTGGGGCCTTGGTTTTGCGGGGGCTGGCAAAGCACACAGCCATGGTTCAATCGGTGCGCAAATTATCAGAAACTGGCGCACAGGCTCATACCAACGACGACTGAGCCTCAGGCCTCAAGTGCAGTCTCACGCGCTGCGCTTGGACTTGGACAAATCGATGCCAAGTTGTTTGAGCTTGCGATAGAGGTGTGTGCGCTCCAGGCCTGTTTTATCGGCCACGCGGGTCATCGAGCCATTTTCTTGCGCCAGATGAAATTCAAAATAGGCACGCTCAAATGCATCGCGTGCATCGCGCAGAGGCAGCTCCAGTTCAAAGCTTTGATGGCTGCCAGGCAACACCACCGCCTGTGCATCGGGGGCGCTGTGTGCCCCCACATCCTGGGTCACCACCGAAGTGGAGCTTTTGTGCCCGGGCGTGGCAGCTGGCTTGCGCGACAACGCCTGTTCAACCGCCTTGAGCAGTTTTTGAAGGGTGATGGGCTTTTCTAAAAATGCTTGCGCACCGATGCGGGTGGCTTCGACAGCCGTGTCAATCGTGGCATGACCGCTCATCATGATGACGGGCATATTCAACAAGCCCGCGCTGGCCCACTCTTTGAGCAGTGTGACGCCATCGGTGTCGGGCATCCAAATATCGAGCAGCACCAAATCAGGCCTCGCCGCGTGTCGCGCCAAGCGGGCAGCGGCTGCATTTTCGGCCACTTCGACCGCATGTCCCTCATCGTTGAGAATTTCTGACAAGAGGTCACGAATGCCCAGCTCGTCATCAACCACCAAAATATTTGCCATGAATCAACGCGTTTCACTGAATTAGAGCAAGGATTGTTGCTGCTCAACAACTTGGAATGATAACGACACTTGTGCACCGCTGACCACGCCAGCGAGTTCCCTGTTTTTCAAGTCAATGCGGGCGCTGTGCTCGTCCGCAATCTTCTTGACCACCGCCAAACCCAAACCCGTTCCTCGGGTTTTGGTGGAGACATAAGGCTCAAATGCACGCTTGAGAATTTTGCTCGGAAAACCTGGCCCATTGTCTCTCACCACCAAGCGCACGCGCCCGGACGATGGAACCCACTGGGTTGAAATCGAGACCTCAGGCGCAGTCAAACCTTCGGTGGCATCTTGCGCGTTTTGAAGCAGGTTGTGCACCACTTGTCGCAGTTGCTGGGCGTCGCCTTGAATGGCTGGACAGTCGGCATCAAGCTCCACCCCGACAGGCACCAAGGCGTTTTCGTTGCCATACAACTGAAGCACGTCTTGCACCAAGGCATTGAGGTCGAGCGGGTGCAACTCGGCCACAGGCAGGCGCGCATAGTCGCGAAACTCATTGACCAAGCGCTTCATGGCATCGACTTGATCCACAATGGTTTTGACCGATTTGTTCAACACCAACTGCTCTGGCTCAGCCAACTTGCCATTGAGTTTCATGGCCAAACGTTCAGCCGAAAGTTGAATCGGTGTGAGCGGGTTCTTGATCTCATGGGCCAAGCGACGGGCCACTTCTCCCCATGCTTGGGCGCGCTGGGCCGAAACGATTTCAGAGATGTCGTCAAACACCAGCAAGCGCGCGTTGTTGGGCAGCACGGCACCGCGCGCAAGAATGGTGATGTGCTGACGGGTGTCGTCTACCATTTCCATTGCTGGACTCATCAAGGTGGCATGCAACTCAAACGACTGCTGCCAATGGTCCAAGCCGTGTTGGCTGCGCTCGCCCAAGAACCCTTCGAATTCATTTTGGACGTGCTCTGCAAATTTGGCCATGCCGTCCATGTCGCCCAACACGCGTCCTTCCCAAGCGGCCAAGGGGACCCGTAAGATGCGTGTCGCGCCCGGATTGGAAGACTGAATCACACCGTGTTCATCCAACACGATCACTCCAGCGGTCAAGTTGTCCAAGATGGTCTGCAGGTTCGCGCGCGCATGGTTGACTTGACCCATGCTTCGGTCGACCGCTGCGCGTGCCTCCGAGAGTTGCTGGGTCATTTGCGCAAAAGAGCGGGTCAAGCCGCCCAATTCGTCGCGCCCTTGCAATGCGGGTTTGGGACTCAGGTCGCCAGCGGCCACATCGCGCACACCTTGTGCTAAAAAAAGCAAGGGCTTGGCCAATTGGTTGCCCATCAACACAGCCAATAAGACGGCGCCAAAAACTGCCAAAAATAAACTGAGGGTCAAAGTGCCGATGTACATGCTACGCAAGCCATCACGGCCCAAAGCGAGCTCTTGGTACTCACGGTAGGCCCCTTCCACCGCCAGCGCATTGGCCACCAATGTGGGCGGAATGGCCTTGGTCACTTGCAACACCCGGGGCTCCACCAACAAGCCAAGGCCTGATGCAGGCACCAAAGCCAAAGCGCGAATTTTGGCGGCGGCATTTCCTTTGACTTGGGCCTCTTCCAAACCGTCGATCGATGTCACCCAGCCTTGGATCTTGACTTGCTTGAGCAAGGCAGCCGCAGGCCGATCTGGGTTGATGGTGAAGCGTGATGTCCCAGCACTGGCCAAAGCTTGGCCCGCGGTGTTCCACACAATCACGTCGTCGGCACTCATTTGCTCGCGAAGTCGCTCCAAGGCAAATCCAACCGAGGTGTCTGGCAGATCCATGATTTGGCTCGTTGCCGCGCGTGTTTTTTGTCCCAAATCGTTGGCCAAATTGTCCAACGTGGATCGTCCCAAGCTCAAGCCTGCATCCAGTGCACCCTCGACCTTGACATCAAACCAGCTCTCGATCGAGCGAGACACAAACTGGTAGGACACGCTGTAAATCAGCAAGCCGGGCAACAAGCCGACCAAGGCAAAGGTGGCTGCAATTTTGAGCAGCAGGCGACTGCCAAATTTACCTTGCCGCAATCGCAACATCAGCCGCAACGAGAGCCAAGCAATCACCAACATCAAGAGTGTGGCCACCACCACATTGAGGACAAAGAGCTGTCGGTAATTGCGTTCATACAGCTGACGGTTGTCACTGGCTTGCGTCAACAAAAACAACAACACCAAGCCCAAGCCCACCACCACCGCTGAACTGATCACCACCAACCAGCGCTTTTGGTGAGGCTTTAACTTCACACCTTCTGGTGCGTGAATTCTCATGGGGTGGACACCAGCACCAACCGCTGCTTTCTTGTCAAATTGATGTTCCAGTCAGTCTGCCCAGCCGCGCCCATCTGCAAGGGACGGGGCAGCTGCGTCAAATCCAATCGAAAACTGACCTCAATGTTTTGTTTTGTGTCGGCTTCGAGGTCAGACGCATTGGCCACCCGCCATTGCACCAAACGCCGCACAGAAACCAGCGCATCATCGAGGTTGTCATAACTTTGCCCCATGTTCATGCCTAAGCCTGCGGCGCTGAAGGGCTGGGGTGACACGCTCACTCGCCAGCGTCGGGTCAAGGGCATGAAGCTCACCCGAACATGTCGCTCGGCATGGGACACGTTCTTGTCGTAGAAATACCAACGCTCCCGCACAATGTCGACCTCTGTCACAAAATACAAGGACACGCCTTTGAGCATGGCGTCCTCCAGCAAGCTGGGCATATCAAATTGCAAATTGGCAGACAGGTACACCCCTTGCTCTATGCGCTCGAGCTTGAGAGCTTGTATGTCAACTGACGTGTTGGCTTGCGCATGGGTCAAGCACAAACACACGGTCACCGTGATCAGCAGCCAACGCCACATGGACGTGAGGCATCGCTTGATCGTCTCAATGCGCCAATTTTTTTTCCAACAGTGCGAAATAAAAGCCATCGTGGTCACCCGGCAGATTGTCTGCCAGCGCAGGCTCTGCGTGCATGGTTTGGGGCCTTAAATGCCCGAGAGAAGGCACCAACAAGGCATCAGTGTTGTGTTCAACAAACGTTTTCACCTGTTCGTCGCCCTCCGCCTTGAAAACTGAGCAGGTGCAATACAGCAAACGACCACCCGGGCGCACCAAAGGCCACAGGGTTTGAAGCAACTGCTTTTGTAGCGCGGCGAGCTGCGCAATGTCAGTTTCGCGTCGTAACCAACGGATGTCTGGGTGCCGCCGCACAATGCCCGACGCCGTGCAAGGCGCATCCAAAAGTACCGCATCAAACAGCGCTCCATCCCACCAGGTGTTGGGTTTGGCTGCATCCGCCACCAACACCTGCGCATGGCGCCCCAAGCGATGGAGGTTTTGGGTGATTCGCTCGCAGCGCTGCGCGTCAATATCTAGGGCCACGACCTGATCTGTGTCTTGCAATATCTCCAGCAGATGCGCTGTCTTACCGCCTGGGGCGGCACAGGCATCCAAAATTCGCACAGCTTTGTCGTCACGCGCCAAACCCGTCAGCAACAGCTGGGCCGCACACTGTGCTGCAGCGTCTTGCACCGAGCACAGCCCCTCCTCAAAACCAGGAATCTCCCGCACTGCACGGGCCTGCGCCAACACCAAGCCCTGTTGGCCCACCGCTTGTGCAAGAAGGCCTGCTTGCTGCCAGCGCGCCAGCAACTCGTTGCGCGAGATACGGGATGTGTTGACACGCCAGGTCATGGGTGCTGCCAGGTTGTTGGCTCGCAAGATGTCTTGCCAGTGCGTCGGATGGTCTTGTTGCACCCGCTGTATCCACCAATGCGGATGGTTCCACTGCGCTTGCACATCGCTGTCTGTCGCCGCCACCAAGGCATCACGCTCTCGCAAGAAACGCCGCAAGCAAGCATTCAAGAAGTTGGCTTGGCCTTGTAGCGCTCGGGTCTTTTTGGCAGCTTCTACGGCTTGGTTGACCAAGGTGTGCGGCGCATAAGGGGCCTGTTGCTCGTCCCACGCCAAGGCCAAGGCCGTACAGAGCAAGGCGTCGGGCAGCGGTGCGGGTGAACGCGTCGCCAATTTAACGCGCAAGGCCTGGGCACGCCCGAGTTGGCGCAACACCTGAAACAGCAAAGCTTGCACGCCAGGACGCAGGCCCGGCGCCACCGCCTCGACAGCAGCCGTACCCGACACACCGCGTCGCACTGCGACCAAGGCCTGCGCCACCGCCTGCAACTGCTGCCATAGCGGCACCGATGTACCCGTTGGCACCGTCATTCGAGCTTGCGACCCGGCTTGTACTTGAACGCCTGAGCCAATAAATTGGCAGGGAACAAAGCAATCGCGTCGTTGTAGTTCTGAACCGCTTGGTTGAAGCGCTGCACATCGGGCTGGATGGAAATGCTCAACTCAGCCCAGCGCTGCGTCAATTCATCCGGTACGCTGACGTAATACACATCGGGATGTGTCAAAGCGCCCCACGCATCTTGCAGGTCGCGGCTGGTAGCCACCAAAGCAATCGACGACGTCGGCTCCAAAGGATGCTCTTGCATGCGCGCCAATGCCATGGCAGACAAATTGGCAGCCACTTGCAGTCGTGTCCAATGGCTGGCACCTAACTCCGGGGGTACCGCTGTGTGCCACCCCGAGGGCGAGGTGACAGCCGCTGTGGTGGCGTTTTGCACCAGGCCTTGGTAGCGCAACATCAACTCTTCCAGAACGGCAAATTGACGGATGGCCGCCGTGCGCAAGCCGACCAAGCGCTGGTAAGCGCCGACCGCCCAAAACACCCCAACGGCCAGCAACACCCAGAACCACCATGCATCCACCATGTGCGCGCCTCATTTCTTGATTGCAGTCCACCCCATCAACAACAAAGGCCCGTGAGGGCCTTTGTTGTGGGTCGCTTTACGCTTCTTCGCCAGCGCCTTCGTCGACATGCGCTTCGCCAGAAGCTTGTGCCAATTCTGCCTCTTCAGCTTCAGCAATGGCGCGACGTTCCGCGTCATCCATGGCGTCCTTGACCTTGCGGGCTTTGTGATAGGCCATGCCGGTGCCTGCAGGAATCAGGCGGCCCACAATGACGTTTTCTTTCAAGCCGCGCAATTCGTCGCGCTTGCCCATGATGGCCGCTTCGGTCAACACGCGGGTGGTTTCCTGGAAGGAAGCCGCCGAGATGAACGAGTCGGTCGACAACGAAGCCTTGGTGATACCCAACAGCAAGTTGGTGTAAGTCGCCGGGATCTTGCCGTCGGCCTGCAACGCTTCGTTGGTGTTGAGAATCTCTGAGCGCTCCACTTGCTCGCCCGCAATGTAGTTGGAGTCACCCACACTCTCGACCACCACACGACGCAGCATCTGGCGTACGATCACTTCAATGTGCTTGTCGTTGATCTTCACGCCTTGCAAGCGGTACACGTCTTGCACTTCGTCGACGATGTAACGGGCCAGCTCTTCCATGCCGAGCAAACGCAAGATGTCTTGTGGATCGGCTGGGCCGTCCACCACACTCTCGCCCTTGTTGACCACTTGGCCTTCGTGGACCAAGATGTTCTTCTCTTTGGGGATGAGCTCGTCCCACACTTTGCCTTCGGGATCGGTGATCTGCAAGCGAACCTTGCCTTTGGTTTCTTTGCCGAACGACACGGTACCGGTCATCTCAGCCAGCATGCCCTTGTCTTTCGGGCTGCGGGCTTCGAACAACTCGGCCACACGTGGCAAACCGCCGGTGATGTCGCGGGTCTTTTGACCTTCGACCGGGATACGGGCCAGCACTTCGCCTGGACCCACATCTTGGCCATCGCGCACCTGAATCAGCGCGCCGATTTGGAAACCAATCGTCACCGCATGGTCGGTACCAGGAATCTTGACTTCTTTGCCAGCTGCATCGATCAGCTTGACCTGTGGACGCACCACCTTGGTCGAGCCGCGACGCTTGGGATCGATCACCACCAAGGTGGACAAACCGGTCACTTCGTCGACTTGTTTGGCAACCGTGAGGCCCTCTTCCACGTTCTCGAACAACACCTTGCCGGCGAATTCGGTGATGATGGGTCGGGTCAATGGGTCCCAGTTGGCCAAGATCACGCCGGCCTTGAGCGTTTGGTCGGGCTTGACCGACAAAATCGCGCCGTAGGGCACTTTGTGACGCTCGCGCTCACGGCCATGTTCGTCGTGGATGATGATTTCGCCAGAGCGAGAAATCACCACCAACTCGCCTTTGCTGTTGGTCACATAACGCATGGTGGCGTTGAAGCCAATCACGCCATTGGACTTGGCTTCGACACTCGAAGCGATGGCCGCACGCGACGCAGCACCACCGATGTGGAAGGTACGCATGGTCAGCTGGGTGCCAGGTTCACCGATGGACTGCGCAGCAATCACACCCACGGCCTCACCGTTGTTGACCAACCCACCACGACCCAAGTCACGGCCATAACACTTGGCGCACAAACCAAAACGTGTTTCGCAGTTGAGTGCGGTGCGCACTTTCACTTCGTCCACACCTTCGGCTTCGAACACATCGATCATGTCCTCGTCCAGCATCTCGCCCGCCTTGGCCAGCACCGCACGAGTTTCGGGATGCACCACATCTTCGGCCGCTGTACGACCCAAGATACGGTCACGCAAGGACTCGATCACTTCACCGCCTTCAACAATCGCGCGCATGAGTTGACCATTGGAGGTGCCGCAATCCAACTCGGTCACCACCAAGTCTTGGGTCACATCCACCAAACGACGGGTCAGGTAGCCTGAGTTGGCCGTCTTCAACGCCGTGTCAGCCAAACCTTTACGCGCACCGTGTGTGGAGATGAAGTACTGCAACACGTTCAAACCTTCACGGAAGTTCGCCGTGATGGGGGTCTCAATGATCGAGCCGTCTGGCTTGGCCATCAAACCGCGCATACCGGCCAACTGACGGATCTGAGCGGCAGAGCCACGAGCGCCCGAGTCAGCCATCATGTAGATGGAGTTGAAGGACTCTTGCTCGACTTCTTTGCCGTGACGGTCAATGGTTTTTTCTTTGCGCAGCTGGTCCATCATCACCTTGGACACGGCGTCTCCCGCCTTGCCCCAGATGTCGACCACTTTGTTGTAGCGCTCGCCAGACGTCACCAGACCCGACACATATTGCTGTTCGATGTCTTTGACTTCTTTTTCAGACGCTTCAATGATGGCGTGCTTTTCGGTCGGCACCAACATGTCGTCGATGGCGATCGAAATGCCTGCACGGGTGGCCAAGCGGAAACCGTTTTGCAACAGCTTGTCGGCAAACACCACGGTTTCTTTCAAACCGCACTTGCGGAATGAAGCGTTGATGAGCTTGGAAATTTCTTTCTTCTTCAAGGCCTTGTTGATGTTGGAGAAAGCCAAGCCCTTGGGCAAGATTTCTGACAACAACGCACGGCCCACGGTGGTTTCCACCAAGCTGGTGGATGCCACGAACTCACCGGTTTCTTTGTCGGGGGTCCACTCGGTCATGCGCACGCTGACTTTTGCAGTCAGCTCTGCCACACCTGCGTCCAAAGCACGTTGCACTTCGCCCACGTTGGCGAAGATCAAGCCTTCGCCTTTGCCGTTGATGCGATCGCGGGTGGCGTAGTACAGGCCCAACACCACGTCTTGTGACGGGACGATGGAGGGTTCGCCGTTGGCAGGGAACAAGATGTTGTTCGAAGCCAACATCAAAGTGCGGGCTTCCATCTGCGCTTCCACAGACAAAGGCACGTGAACGGCCATTTGGTCACCGTCGAAGTCGGCGTTGAAGGCCGAGCAAACGAGGGGGTGGAGTTGAATGGCTTTGCCTTCGATCAAGATCGGCTCAAACGCTTGAATGCCCAAGCGGTGGAGCGTTGGCGCACGGTTCAACATGACGGGGTGCTCTTTGATCACCTCTTCCAAGATGTCCCACACCACGGCGGAGCCGGATTCAACTTCTTTCTTGGCGGCCTTGATCGTGGTCGCAATGCCCATGGCTTCGAGGCGCGAGAAGATGAAAGGCTTGAACAACTCAAGGGCCATCAACTTGGGCAAACCGCACTGGTGCAGCTTGAGGGTTGGGCCCACGGTGATCACCGAACGACCCGAGTAGTCGACGCGCTTGCCCAGCAAGTTTTGACGGAAACGACCGCTCTTGCCTTTGATCATGTCGGCCAAAGACTTCAGAGCACGCTTGTTGGCGCCCGTCATGGCCTTGCCGCGACGACCGTTGTCCAAGAGCGAATCCACCGCCTCTTGCAGCATGCGCTTCTCGTTTCTGGCAATGATCTCAGGCGCCTTCAACTCCAGGAGTCGACGCAGACGGCTGTTTCTGTTGATCACTCGGCGATACAGGTCGTTCAAGTCAGAGGTCGCAAAGCGGCCCCCATCCAATGGCACCAAAGGACGCAAATCGGGTGGCAACACGGGCAAAACAGACAAGACCATCCACTCGGGCTTCAAGCCCGATTTCTTGAAGGCCTCTAAAACCTTCAAGCGCTTGGCGTTCTTTTTGACCTTCACTTCAGAGCCCGTCAAGTCGCCTCTCAAGCGCTCGATCTCAACGTCCAACTCCATGGCTTCAAGCAAATCGCGAACGCCCTCGGCACCCATTTTTGCGATGAACTCATCTCCAAACTCTTGGCGCTTGGCGTCGTAGTCGTCTTCGGACATGATGCTGAATTTCTTCAAAGGCGTCATGCCAGGATCGGTCACCACATAGGCTTCAAAATAAAGCACCCGCTCAATGTCTCTCAAGGTCATGTCAAGCACCAAGCCCAAACGGCTTGGTAAAGACTTCAAGAACCAAATGTGCGCACAAGGGGCGGCCAAATCAATGTGGCCCATGCGGTCACGCCTGACTTTCGTCTGGGTGACTTCAACGCCACATTTCTCGCAAATCACACCGCGGTGCTTTAAGCGCTTGTATTTGCCGCACAAACATTCGTAGTCCTTGATGGGGCCAAAAATCTTTGCGCAAAACAGACCATCGCGCTCGGGCTTGAAGGTTCTGTAGTTGATTGTCTCTGGCTTTTTAACTTCGCCAAAAGACCAAGAACGGATTTTCTCTGGTGAGGCAATTCCGATTTTGATGGCATCAAAATGCTCATCAGGGGTGAACTGTTTGAACAGGTCGAGGAGAGATTTCATGGTTTTAAATCCTTTGCTACTGCCTGCTTGACTTTAAGAACGCTCGAGCTCGATATCAATACCGAGTGA
>CANCUP010000009.1 GCA_947381325.1 Comamonadaceae bacterium | reverse complement strand
GCAAGCACGACCACCCGCATGCGCACTGAGCCCAGTGGGCCTGCCAACGGCACACCCGTCACCCCCTCGCTGTTGCAACTCATCTGGCTGGCGTCGCCCGCGCTGCCCATTGGGGGCTTCTCGTATTCCGAAGGCTTAGAAGCAGCCATCGACCACGGCCTGGTGCACGACGAGCACAGCGCCGCCGAGTGGTTAGTGCACCAGCTGCACCTCACCCAGTCGCGTGGCGACATGGCGGTGTTGGCCCAAATGGTCACCGCCTGGCAACACCACGACACCGAACGCCTCACCCACTTGAGCCAGTGGGTACACGCCACACGCGAAAGCGCCGAGCTGCGTTTGCAAGCCGAACAAATGGGCCGCTCCATGCTGGAGTGGTTGCGCAACCAAGACGCCATCGATGCCGACACCCTAGCCCTGTGCAACCGCTTGGTGCCCACCTACCCCTTGATGTTTGGCCTGGCCCTCTCGCGCACCGGCGCACCGCTGGACCAATGCCTGCAAGCCTATGCCTTTGGCTGGGCCGAGAACATGGTGCAAGCCGCCCTCAAGTCAGTGCCCTTGGGGCAAAACTCAGGGCAGCGCATACTGGCGCAACTGGCCCAACACATTGCGCCTGCGGTGGCGCATGCCATGCAGGTCACCGACGACACACGCCAAGCGTTTTCTCCCATGCTGGCCATCCTGTCAGCGCAACACGAAACCCAATACTCCAGACTGTTTAGATCATGAGCACACTGCACCACATCGCCAACCGCACCAAACCACTGCCCCCCTTGCGCGTAGGGATCGGCGGGCCTGTGGGCTCAGGCAAGACCACCTTGCTGGAAATGCTCTGCAAAGCCATGCGCGACCAATACGACTTGGTCGCCATCACCAACGACATCTACACCAAAGAAGACCAGCGCCTGCTCACCGTGAGTGGTGCGCTGCCTGCCGAGCGCATCATGGGGGTGGAGACCGGTGGCTGCCCGCACACCGCGATTCGCGAAGACGCGTCCATCAACCTCGAAGCCATCGACCGCATGCTGGTTGACTTTCCCAACGCCGACGTGGTGTTTGTCGAGAGCGGTGGCGACAACTTGGCCGCCACCTTCAGCCCCGAGCTGAGCGACCTGACCATCTATGTGATCGATGTGGCCGCCGGTGAAAAAATCCCGCGCAAAGGCGGACCCGGCATCACCAAGAGCGATTTGTTTGTCATCAACAAAACCGACCTGGCCCCTCATGTGGGCGCTGACCTGTCGGTGATGGAGGCCGACACCCAGCGCATGCGCGCCTCGCCCAAAGGCGTCAAGCCTTATGTCATGACCAACTTGCGCACGCTCGACGGCTTGCAAGCGGTCATCAGCTTCATCGAAACCAAAGGCATGCTGCGCAGTGCATCTGCCGTGGCCTGAAGCACTCCCATGCCCACGCCGTGTGCGCCAGTGGGGTCACGCGTCAGTCAGTAAATTTCAATCGGCACACAGAGCTGGTAGCCCACGTTGCGGATGTTGCTGATGCAATTCTTGTCTGCGCCCACCGCCATGAGTTTTTTGCGCAAACGCACGATGCGCACTTCCAGGCTCGACTTGCTGGCATCGTCCAGGCTCAAGCCCAGGGTTTGCATCAGTTGCCACAACGCCAAGCGCTGAGATGGCGCACGTGCCAAGGCGGTGATCACCGCCACATCGCCATCGGTCAGCTTCTCGACGCCCATGGGCCCTTCGACCTTGAGCGTCATCACGCGCACGGTCAGGGCTTGGATGGCCTCGGCGACGTTCATCACCGCTTTGGCAGGCAGCTTGCGCGACACCGCAGTCACAGCGGCCAGCAATTCATGGGGGTCCACGGGCTTGGGCAAATAAATGTCGGCTCCGCTCTCATAGCCTTGCACCTTGTCGGCAATTTTGTGGCGTGCGGTCACCATGATGATGCCCGCCTGCGGATGCGCCGACCTGAAGCGTCGCGACAGGCTGAACCCGTCTTCACCCGGCAAATTCAAGTCCACGATCAAGAGGTCCACTGGATCGGTGCTCAAGGCGTCGTCCACCTCTTCGGCGCAACTCAAACCGACCACTTGGTGGTCTTTGCTTTGCAGCAACTCCACCAGTGAGTCACGCAAGTCGTCGTGGTCTTCCACCACCACAATGTTCAAACGGGCAAACACAATTCAAACCTCACCGTTTGGGCATTGGGCGCATACATCACATCGCCTCCTAAATACATGGCAATTTGCTTGGACAGGTGCAGGCCCAAGCCCGATCCCGTGCTGCGGTGCGAGCCCGCACTGCGGTAATACTTGCTGAACAAGCGCTCGGTGTCTGGCCAACCCGCATCCCCAGGCAGATTGGTCACACGCACATGCAAGGTGTGTGGCGCTGACATGGTGTCACGCCACACGTGTACCTGCACTGCGCTGTCTTTGGGCGAATACTTCAGCGCGTTCTCCACCAAATTCTTCAACACCACGCCCACCAACTGGCGGTCGGTGTGCAGAGTCACCTGCGCTGCATCGGTGCGCATCTGCAACCGGTCGATGTCAAAGCTCTGCACCACCTGTTGCAACTCTTGCACGACGTCAAAGTCTTCGATCACCTGCGACAAGCTGCCCTCTTCCAACTTGTCCACCAACACGCAACGCTCAATCACGTTGTTCATGTCTTGGATGGCACGCTTGGCACGCGCACGCATGGCTGCCGACGGGGCACTGCTGCTGATGGCCATCAAGACCACGCCCAGAGGTGTTTTCAGCTCGTGCGTCAACATGCCCATGAAGCGACTTTGTGCTTCGCGCTGCTGGCGTTCATGGGTCACCTCTTGCTCAGACAGCTGCAAACTCAGCTGCATGTCGGCGTTGGCTTTTTGAATGCTTCGAGCCCGCAACTGCAAGGTCACCACCACCACCAAGCCACTGAAGAATCCGAAAATTGGCCCGCTCGCAATGCCAAACTCGGTGCGGCGCGGCAAGGTGGGCAAAGCCAGCAGGAACAAAAACAAATTCAACAACACATAAAACGCGATCAGATAGGACTTTGAAAACACCGGCATCGCTTGACCCGGCTTCAACGATTGCCACACCTTCGCCGTGAGAGCCACACCCAACAAAGCCGGCGTGGTGAACAAGGCCATCAGGATGTTGAGCTGCAAACCCCAGCGCGTCTCGCCCAAGGCAAAAAACAGCAACTCCAGTGGAAACGCCAACAGCACCAAACGCAGCAACCTTAAGCCCCAGCGTGCGGGCTCAAACTCTGTCAAGAAGCGAATGTGAAACCACAAAAACGCATTGCCCGAGGACACGATGAACAACACACTCAAGGTATCAATCACCTCGGGCGCCAGCAGGTCGCCAAACCACAAACGCCAGTAGCCCCACAGGGTGGTGGCATAAAGCACCGACAGCCCTTGGCTGATCACCAAGGCCACGGCAATCGGCTCGCGGCTGCGCCACCAATAAATCAGCGACCACATCCAAAACAGCACCAGGGCCGCAATGACCAAACCCGTGGCCACGTCTTGTTGTTGATCCAAGACCAAGGCCTCTTCAATGGGCAACACCCTGATGGCGATGGAGTTGCTGCTGCTGGTCTTCAAACGCAACCAAATGTCGCGAGGCTGATTCGAGCGTTCAATCACAAAGTTGTGGTTCAACGAGGTGTAGCCCGCGGAGTCGCTGCCATGCCGATCACCCGCAAACCTGGGCTTGACCAGACCCATCGCCGGGTCGTACAGCGCGATTTCGTCCAAATAATGAGGCAGCACGCGCACCAGGTAATGCTGCTCAAAGAGCGCCTCGCGTTTCTCGGGTGACGGCGCAAGCGTCAAACGAATCCAAAACGCAGAAGCACTGAACCCACGGGCCAACACCCCACTGTAGGGCGTCAACGTTTGGCCCTGCACCTCTTGCAGCGTGAGCTGGTTGCTGGGGTCTTCCAAGTAAGCCCGTTGCACCACGACATCGTCGGCCCAAACCGACGCCGCGCACAGCACAACACACGCCAAAGCCCAACGAAAAAAAACAGAACCCATGTGGCAAATATAGACGACCGAGAGGGTTTTTATGGTTTTTGGAAGGGATGCAGCTTTGTAGGAATTTGTAGGTATTCCAACAAGTGATTTCTTCTAATCACAGAGTGTCCATCACTTCGTCCATCCTCACGTGTTCACCCTCAACAAACTCGAACTCTGCGGCCCCTCAGGCACAGTGCGCCTGACCTTGTCGGAAGCCTTGCTGTTGCGGGCCTTTGCCTCCGAACCTGATGGTCGCTTGCATTTTGAACGCTTGGCGGCCATCTTTGGTTTAGAGCCCAACGCACTGGGCAAGTCCAGCCTGCAAGTGCGCATCGTGCGCTTGCGTAAAAAACTCTACGAAGCTGGGGCCAAGGGCGCGGTGATTGAAGCCATTCGCAATGTGGGCTACCAGTTTTTTGAAACCCTCGACATCATGGACGCGCGACAGCCCACGGGCACCTCCTCGCGCGACACGCAAGCCCCTGATGTGCAAAGTCACACACCGGGCATGACGCTCTAACAGGGCAAGGGTGTTTTGAACCGCATCTTTCGCACCCTTTGGTCGGTCGCCACGCAATCGTGGCAGGCCGTGCCTGAGCACGCCAAAACTGCAGGCAAAGGCAGCGGACAACGCGTGCCAAGTTCGGTCTCGACGGGGGCTGTAGCTTCTGCCGTGCTTGGGTTGATGCTCAGTGGCGGTTCGGGTGCGCAGTCCCCACCCGCCATGACCCAACTGCCCACCGGGGGCAGCGTGTCACGTGGCAATGTCACCCTCAGTCAAACCGTCACCGCGCAAGCAGCATCGATGGTGGTGAACCAAACCAGCCAACGTGCCGTCGTGAACTGGGACACCTTCAACGTAGGGCAAGCTGCCAGTGTGCATTTCGTTCAACCGAACGCACAAGCCGTCACGCTCAACCGCATCAACGATGCCAACCCCAGCCAAATTTATGGCCGTGTCACAGCGACCGGACAGGTTTATTTGACCAATGCCAGTGGGGTGTATTTTTCACCCACATCCACGGTCGATGTCGGCGGCTTGGTGGCCACCACCCACAGCCTCAGTGACGATGACTTCATGGCGGGCAAAACCGTGTTCGAGCGCAACGGTGCAACGGGCAAAGTCATCAACCAGGGCAAGCTCACGGCGGGTCTGGAAGGCTACATCGCACTCTTGGCTCCTGAGGTTCAAAACGCTGGCGTGGTGCTGGCCCAAGCGGGCACGGTGGTGATGGCTGCGGGTGACTCCATCACCTTGAACTTTGTGGGCAACAAAAGCTTGGCCAGCATCACCACCACAGCTTCGACCATTGCCACTTTGGTAGACAACAAATTGGCCGTGCTGGCCCCGGATGGACAAATTATTTTGTCCTCCATCGCGGCCAACAAGCTCCAAGGCGGGGTGGTCAAAAACAGCGGCAATTTAGAAGCCAACAGCTTGGTCAACAAAGGGGGCAAGATTGTTTTAGAGGGCAACGAGATCACCCTCAACCGCAACAGCAAGATCGAAGCCAAAGGACCCACGGGGGGTGGGACTGTCCTGGTCGGCGCAGACTGGCAAGGCAGCGGCGATCTGCGCCCCGCCACCAAAGTGACCCTGGAGGCGGGCGCCACCATCGACGTCAGTGCCACCCGCAACGGTGACGGCGGCAAAGTGGTGCTGTGGAGCGACACCCAAAATTCCGATGCCCTCACCCAAGTCCACGGCAGCATCACCGCACAAGGTGGGCCACTGGGCGGCGCTGGCGGTCAGGTGGAAACCTCTGGACACCAAGTCGACATCGCAGGTGCAGCGATCGACACCAGCGCCCCTCTGGGCACCGCAGGCCAATGGCTGATCGACCCCTACGACTACACCATTGGCAGCACCGAGGCCAGCGCCATTGCCACGGCCCTTGGCTCAGCCAGCGTCACGGTCTCGACGCTCAACAATGCAAGCAACTTTGGCAGCAACGGCAGCAACACCAGCAGTGGTGACATCACCGTCAACAGCGCCATCACTTGGAGTGCCAACACCAAGCTCACGCTCAACGCCAACCGCCACATCAACATCAATGCCGCCATCACGGCCAACGGCACAACATCTGGCGCTGGGGTGTCCTTGCTTTACAACCAAGGCAACGTCAGTGGCGACTACAACTTCGGACTCTCGTCATCTGGCAGCGGCAGCGGCTTGGCTGCCAACTTTGCAGGGTCCATCAATTTCGGCAGCACCAACGCCAGCTTCACCACCCAAAACTACACGGCTGCACTCAAAACTTTCACGCTGGTCAGTGCGCTGAGCCCCACAGCCAGCATTTACTGCGCGGTGGCCGCCACGTGTGATGCCAGCAACACCACCAACTATGCCTTGGCCAACAACATCGACGCCACCACCTTTGTCAACGGCGCCTCGAAGTACAACAACCTGCGTGCCAATGGCACCTCGACGGGGTACAACGGCACCTTGGAAGGCCTCGGGCATACGCTGAGCAAATTGAGCCTAGGCACCTCTGGCACCACCAACGTTGCGTTGTTCTATGCAACCAACGCAGCAGCCGTGGTGCGAGACCTCAAACTCTCTGGGGTCACCATTGCGGGGGGAAATTACACCGCCAGCTTGGTGGGCAATGCGGCCGCCGGCCTGACCGTCAACAACGTGGTGCTGGACTCGGTCAGTGCCACCAGCTCCATCACCAGCACTGGCAGCTACGTGGGCGGCTTGCTAGGCTCTGTGGCATCCGGCACCAGCAATTTGACGAATGCCTATGTGCTCAACACCAACGTGAGTGGCGCCTCTTATGTCGGCGGCGTGGTGGGCCAAAGTTACATGACACCCACCAACGTTCATAAAACCGGCAACGTCACAGCCACCAGCAACAACGCAGGCGGCGTCTTTGGCTATAACTCTTCGGTGATCAACACCGTCGATTCGGTGGGAGATGTCAGCGGCAGTTACAACGTCGGCGGCTTGGTGGGTGATGGTGGCAGCAGCACCTTCACCAATGTGTTTGCCACCGGCAAGGTCACCGGCTCATCCTACCAAGTGGGTGGACTGATCGGCTCCTTCAGTGGCGCCAGCATCACCAATGCCGTGGCCGGTGGGGGCGCCATCAGCGGCGCCAATTCTGTTGGGGGCTTGGTGGGTTGGATTGGCAGTGTGGCCACCAACATTTCCAACGCCTCAGCCACAGGCAACGTCAGCGGCAGCTACTCCGTCGGTGGTTTGGTCGGGTTGATGGAGTACAACCAAACACGCACCATCAATCAAAACTCTTACGCCACGGGCACTGTCACGGGCAGCGCCAACGATGTCGGCGGCTTGGTTGGGCGCAGCAATGGCTCTTTGAACATTTACAGCAGCTACTTCGCAGGCGCATCGGTCACCAGCAGCAGCAACAACGCCGGCGGTTTGGTGGGCGGCAACAGCTACACCTTGGACATTCGCAATGCGTATGTGAACGCCACCTCTGTCAGAGGTGTCTACAACGTGGGCGGCGTGGTCGGCAACACGGGCAATTTCACCCTCAAGAAAGACATCACAGGGGGGATCTATGGCACGGCTCTTGAACCCTATGCCAATGCGGCGGTCACGGCGACAGGGGTGACCACCACCGAATCCAACGTCGGGGGTGTGGCAGGCTATGTCGGTGGCACCGCCAACATCTCCGACACCAGCATGACGGGCTCTTCGGTCACGGGCGCAGGCAATTACGCCGGTGGCTTGGTGGGCTACGCCTCCACAGCGGTCAACATTGCCAATGCATATGCCAAAAGCACCACCATCAGTGGCACAGGGTATGTGGGCGGCTTGGCCGGCAACATGGGCTTGATGGGAACTGTCAACGGTGGCAGCATCTTGAATTCGTATTTCGAAGGCACGATCAGCCTGACTGGCACCAACAAAATCAACTATGGGGGGTTGGTCGGTTACATGGTGCCGGGCAGTTGGCTCAGCAACAGCTACTACAACATCGACACCAGCACCATCGATGGCAACAAGGTGGTCACGCCGGGAGGGCTCTTCAATGCGCAATACACCACGTGGTCGGCGCCTGGCGTGAGCCCTGCCAGTCGCGTCGCACTCAACATTGCCAACTACCTCACCTTCGACAACACGGACAACACGTACGTCATCGACACCAGCCAAAGGCCAGCAGACCTCAGCAATATGCTGGCCTTCATTGAATCGGGCACACAGACGGTGGGCACGGTGACATCGTCGGTCGTCAACGGCTACAGCTTCAAGCTTGGCGCCAACCTCGACATGAGCGGCGCCAGCATTCCCTACATCCCCTACTTTGGCGCGACAGCCTTCAAAGGCAACACCTATTCGGTGAACAATTTTTCGTTCAACCGCCCGACCTCTGGCATCGGTTTTTTGGGCGTGGTGCAAAACAGCACCTTGACCGACTTGAAAGTCAACAGCGTGGCCTACGCGAGCCAAACCACCAACACGGTCAATGCACGCGACTATGTAGGCACAGCCATCGGCTCGATGTATGGCGGCACCCTGGCAGGCGCCACGGCCACCTTGTCGGCCAAAGTGAATGCACAAAACTTCACCGGCGGCTTGGCGGGCTATGTCGGCCAAGGCGTGATGTACAACGCGAGTGCCGTGCTAGCACCCACCACCTCGGCCAGCGTGATCGGCTTGAGCCGAACCGGCGGATTGGTGGGTTCGATGGATACCGTGGCCGCATCCACCCTCAACAGCAACCTGCCGGTCACAGGAACCATGCAGGTCGGTGGGCTCACGGGGTACTTGAAGAGTGATTTCACCACCAGCAACACCAATGTCACGACCAACTCCGCCACCGGACTGACCGCTTCGGGCAATGTGGTGGCCGCAGGCACCAGCTCAAGCGCCACCAACGTCGGAGGACTCATCGGTGAAGTCACGGGAACCACCACAGCAGGCATTTACACCTTGGCGAACTCCAGCGCCACGGGCACTGTGAGCAGTTCGGGAAGCTACACGCACTTCATGGGTGGCTTGATCGGCACGATCAGTGGCGGCGGCGCCTACAACAATTTGCAGTCCATTGGCGCTGTGACGCAGTCGACCAATGCCTATGGCTACGGCTATGTGGGCGGTCTCATTGGCTACATCAACGCAAGCACCACCCTCTCCAACAGTTCATCCAGCAGTCCAGTGAGTGCTTCGGGCTACTACGCAGGCGGGTTGATTGGATATGCCAGCGGTGCCACCGTGAACAACAGCAGCGCCTCGGGCGCGGTGACCAGCACGTCTTACCACGTCGGCGGACTGGTCGGCTATGCAAGCGGAGGCGCCACCTACAACACGGTGTTTGCCAACGGCAACGTCAGCGGTGGCTACTACGTGGGCGGTTTGATTGGCAGTGCCTACGTCAATGTGACCAACGCCTTTGCCAGCGGCAACGTGACGGGCACCACGCTGAGCCAAAGCTACACCGGGGGTGTGATTGGCTACTTGAACGCCAGCTACACCTTGCTCGACGCCAAGTACATCACCGGCAGCGTGTCGGGCACCACCGCAGTGGGCGGCATCGTGGGTGGCAGCGCCAGCGGCTCGTTCATCAAAGGGGTGTTCACAGCGCAATCGGTCACAGGCTCTCAAGACGCTGTGGGCGGCTTGGTGGGTAAGTTGGGTGGCACGCTGACCAACAGCCCCAATGCCACATCGTTGTATGGCACCGTCAACCCTTATTCAACCTCCTCAGTGACTGGCCGCTACGACGTGGGTGGATTGGTAGGGCGGGCAGATACGGCTGCTGTGATCAGCAACGCGAGTTTCGCTGGCTCTGTCTCAGCAGACCTCAACTACGGCGGAATTTTGGGTTACCTGACACCCGGCGCCCAAGTGAGCAATACGCACTACAACATTGACGCTGTCCCCATCACAGGCACCACACCCACCAGCCCCAGCACACGCGTTGCCATCACAGGACTGGTCACACTGGGGGGATTGTTCAACGACAGAGACCACCAGTACACCCAATGGTTCAATGGCGGCGCTTTGAGCGGCTTGTCGACCAGCAGCACCTACAAAGCTGACTATTACTTCGGGGCGTCCACAGCAGGGGTCTACAGCCTGAGCACGGTTCAGAACCTGCGTGACTACTTAGGCTTTGCCGACCAGACTGGTTTGAGTTTCAGACTCGCGCCTTCCGGCTCCGCCATCGACATGACAGGCGCAGCAGGCTTGTACATCCCCTATGTCTCAGGCAGCTTCGACCCCAACGGCAAATCGATCACCAACGTGAACCTGAGCCAATTCACGTCAAATCTTGGCTTCATCGGTCACTTACAAGGCAGTGTCAACACCCAAGTCGTGGCGGGCTTGAGTGTCACCGACGCCGCCGTGCTGGGTAAAACCAATGTGGGCATTGCCGTTGGCTCCGCATACCGTCGAGGGCTGACCACGCCCACCACCACCGGCAACGTCACAGGCTCTGACATCACGTATGCGGTTGACCCTGGCGACAACAGCGTCTCGGGCAAAAGCAATGTGGGCGGTGTGGTGGGTTACGCCATTGGCACCAACAGCGCCAGTGCAGTGCTCACAGGGGCTGCACTGGGGACCACCACCACCTCGGCGACCGTCAATGGTGGCAGCGATGTGGGCGGGATGATCGGGCGTTTGTGGCTGGGTACCGTCATCAACGCCACCAGCACAGGAACGGTCACAGGCACCGGGGCTGGCAACTACGTCGGAGGCTTGATCGGCTTTTCGGATGTCAGCACGGTGATCAACAACGTCTCTCACACCACCGGCTTGGTATCGGGGGTGAATTACGTGGGCGGCTTGATGGGGCAGTCGGCAGGCACCATCGGTTCTGGCACCTCGGGCTACACCACCTCGGCCACCAGCAAAGTCGAAGCCTCTGGCAACTATGTCGGCGGTTTGATTGGCAATACCAATGGAGGAACGGTCACCAACGCCACCGCTTCAGGCAGTGTCACCGGCTTGTCCGATGGTTACAGCGGCAACAATGTGGGTGGCTTGATTGGACAGTCTGGTTCCGCCGTGAGCGCCTCGAGCTACACCGGCTTGGGCATCAAAGCCGTCAGCTATGTGGGCGGTTTGATCGGCAACAGCACTTCCACCCTCACCACATCCAGCGTTGGAGCGACCACCACCTTGGTGGGAACCGGCAGTTACATCGGTGGCTTGGTCGGCATGTCTGGCGGTGCGGTCAGCATCTCAAGCAGCTCTGCCAATGTGAATGGGGGTGCCAGCGTGGGCGGTTTGGTGGGGTACAACAACGCCACCATCACCACCTCAACAGCGAGCAACGCTGTGACAGGGTCTTATGTCGATGCACTGGGCACCACCTATGCCTATGGCGTCAAGGGCGCAGCGCAAGTGGGTGGCTTGGTTGGCGTCAACAACTACAACAGCGCAAGCGCCATCACCAGCTCAACATCGAACACCACCGTGCTCGGCCTGGGCGCAGAAACCGGCGGGTTTGTGGGGCAGTTGTGGGTTGGCACCATCACCACGTCAGGTTCATCAGGCACGGTGTATGGGATCAACGAAACTGGCGGCTTTGCAGGATCGCTCCTCAACAACGGCAGCGTCAGCGGCTCTTACGCCAACGCCAACGTCATCAACAGCGTCAACACCACCACCACGCCCACACCCACAACCAACGCCTCATCGAGCAAAACCGGTGGATTTGTCGGCTACTTCAACAGCTACGGCAGCATCACCAACTCACGTGCAGCGGGCTACGTCAAAGGCACCTACAACGTGGGCGGGTTTGTGGGTTACCTGACCTATTCAGGCAGCATCTCGACCAGCTATGCCACGGGCATGGTCACAGGCACAGGCGACAGCGCCGGCGGGTTTGCGGGCTATGCAGAAGCCAGCTACACGGGCACCCTCTCCAACTTCTACGCCATGGGCGCGGTCAAAGGCAACACGCGTGTGGGCGGTTTGGTTGGCTATGCCGATCGCGGCACCTTCAGCTATGGGTTTTCAACAGGCTATGTGACCAGCAGCAGCAATGCCACCTCCATCGGCGGCAGTTTTGGCGCACTCAACACCTCGGTCATCTCCGGTTCGACGTATTACGTGACCCGCAACAACCTGTACTTCGACACCACCACCTCCAACCGCAGCACCGACACCACGGGCGGTGGCGGCACAGGTGCGGCCACTGGACTGACCACCACCGCACTGCAAGGCGCACTGCCACACAGCAACTTTGCCACCGCGACTTGGGGCACGGGAACGGGCTTGTACCCCTACCTCAAAGTGTTTTATCCCACCACCACGCCGCAAGCCATCAGTGGCTTTGCCACGCTGACCAGCGGTGCAGCCGCCGCGCGCGCGCAAGTGGGCCTCTACAGCAACGGCCTGCTGCTCAATGGCGGCACCGCCTCCGCCGGTGTCAATGGCTACTACTACGAATTGGTGGGAGCCAGCGCGCTGCGCAGCGATGCACTGCTGACCATAGGCAGCAGCACCAAGCTGGGTGCAACCTTGACTTTGGATGGCCAAACCAATGTGGCGGGCATGGTCTACAGCGATGCGCAAACACTGACTGTGGCCAACAACCTGGTCTTGGCTGACAGCACCCCCATGGTTGGACTCAAAGTGGGTTTGACGCGTGAACGTACTGGCGCCGCATCGGGTACGTTGCTGAACAACGATTTGGACGCCACCTTTGGCGCCACCAACCGCGCCGTGTTCTCCACCAGTTTGCCCACGCGCTCCTCTTTGGAGTTGACGGCCACAGCGGCCTCGTTTGACCTCAACACAGCGCTCAGCTACAGCGACAGCGGTGTCAGCAACGCCGGCTTGATCACCGTCACCGGAGCAGGTGCGAACACCAACATCACGCTCTCGGGCGGCACCATCACCAGCACCAAGGCCCAAACTTACAACGCCCCGTTGACCTTGGGTGCCGACGAAACACTGACAGGCACCACCATCACCACGAGTGCCAGCTTGGATGGGGGCAACAAATATCTCAGCGTGGTGGGCGACTTCTTCACAGGCGGTGCACTCAGCAACGCGGCACAGCTCAGCGTGGTGGGCAACAGCACCTTCGGTGGCAATGTGGCCACCCGAGGCACACAAAGCTACAGCGGCAATGTCTTGCTCAAAACAGCAGCCACCAGCCTGAGCAGCCTCACAGCGCCAGCCACTGGCGCGAACATCACGCTCAGTGGCAATTTGGGCACGGCACAAACCCTCCATGACGTGAGCGTGCAAACAGGCACGGGCACGCTCACCATCAACGGCTCGGTGGGCACAGGGCTTGGCATCAATGCGTTCACCGCCAGCGGCGCCAATTTGGCATTGCAAGGGGTCGATGCGCTCCAGTCGGTCACGCTCAGTCCGGCTGTGGCAGGCACGGTGGGGGCGATCTCAGGCAACGGCACGAGACTGACCATGGCAGGCACTGGCACCCTCACCTTGACCACCAACAACCTCTATGCGGGTGGCACCACGGTGTCGAGCGGCAGCTTGCAATTGGGCACCAGCGGACAACTTGGCTCTGGCACCTACAGCGCTGACATCGCGGTGGCCAGTGGTGCGCAGCTTCAGTTCTCATCCACCTTGAACCAAACCTTGTCTGGGACCATCAGCGGCAACGGCGGTTTACGCAAAGACACATCCACGCTCAGCACACTCACCCTGGCAGGCAACAACAGCTATGGCGGCACCACCACCATTGCAGCGGGTAGCGTACTGCCGACCCACGCCAACGCCCTCGGCTCTGGCAGCGGTGCCACCGTCATTCAAAGTGGCGGCGTGCTGGATGTGTCCAACCTGACCCTCGGTGCTGAGCCCATCACCTTGAACGGTGGCACGGTCACAGCCACGAGCGGCAATGGCAGTGTCAGCGGCGCAGTCACCCTGGCGGCCAACAGCTTTTTGAATGCGGCCAGCAACCAACAACTCAGCCTGACCGGCAGCGTGACGTCTGGCAGCTACGGTGTGGTGCTCAAAGGCGCCGGCAACTTCCAACTCAACAACAGCGCCAACGCCATCAGCTTGCTGGCTTCAGACACTGGCATCGGCAGCTTGAGCCTGCGCAACAGCACCGCGTTGAGTGTGGGCACCGTCAATGCGGGCGGCACCAACTACAGCGGTCTGTCCGCAAGTGGCGACCTGTTGCTGCAAAACACAGCAGCGCTGAGCTTGGACGCAAGCACCAGCAGCAGCGCCGGTGAGATTGACCTGGTGGCCTCGCGTGTCACCAACAACGCGGGCAGCACCGCCTTGCAAACAAGCGTGGGCAAAAACTGGCGGGTCTGGAGCACCAATGCAACGCCTTTCAACACCTCGGCCGCAGGCGGCGATGGCGTGGCGGACCTGCCGGCTGACTTCGTCCAATACAACGTCAGTTATGGCAACGCGCTGCAGGGCACCGGCAAGGGCCTGCTCTACAGCCTGAACCCTGACCCCATTTCTGTCAGTTTGACCGGCCCCATCACCAAAACCTACGACGGCACGAACCAAGTGTCGGTCGCCGCCAGCAACTACCTCATCACAGGCTTGATCCATGGTGACCAACTCTCCGCCGTGCTACCGAGTCAAAGTGTGATGGTCGACAGCGTCTCGCTGGCTGCGTCACCCGGGGTGGGCTCGGGTAAAAAAGTGGTCGTCACTGGCATGAGCTTGTTGGGCCTCAACGCAGGCAAAACGGTCTATGGCTACCGCATGTCGACCGCCAACGTGGAAGGTGATGTCGGCGTTGTCGTGCCTGCACCTTTGCAGCTGACGCTTGAGAAAACCTACGATGCCTCGACGCAATTTGTGGCCACACCCGGCTACACCTTGAGCGGCATGGTCAACCACGAGAGCGCACCCAACATCGTCAGTGGCAGCGCCAACACCGCGAGTCCCAACGCAGCCACTTACACCAGCTTTGCCAACAGCAGTTTCATGCTGGACAACCCCAACTACACCATGCCGCTCAACAACGTCAGCGCCACCATCCAGAAAGCCAAGATCGGCATTGAGATGACCGCCAACTACAGCGGCAGCACCACGGTGACGCCGCTGACCGTGAACGTGTTTGGTTTGGTGGGCAACGAAACCATCGCCCCCACCAGCGTGGTGTTGAACGACAAAAACGTCTCGGCCAATGGCAGCAATTACGTCACGGCCTTGCTGGCGGGCACGGGCACCGCATTGGCTGGCAACTACACCTTCATGCCAGCCTACAACCCCACGCCCAACACAGGCACCACCAACACCATCACCCTCAACCCCGTCGGTCTGAGCATCACGGCCAACAACGTCACCCGAACTTACAGCGGCAGCGCCTTCGCTGGCGGCGGCGGGGTGAGCTACAGCGGCTTTCTCGGGGCAGACACCGCAGCATCGATGGGCGGCGCACTGACCTACGCAGGCAACAGCCAAGGTGCCAGCCATGCCGGCAGTTACACCCTGACGCCCGGCGGCTTGAGCAACAGCAACTACAACCTGAGTTATGTCAACGGCACGCTGACCATCAACCCCGCCACACTCACGCCCACCCTGAGCAACACCAACGTCAGCAAAGCCTACGACGGCACCACAACAGCACCCGCCGACTTCAACGCCACTTACACCTTCAGTGGCTTGGTGGCTGGCGACACCTCGGCCAGTTTGACACCGACCAGCAGCACCTACAACGATGCCCATGTGCTGACGGCCAACACCCTCACCTTGTCGGGCTTGAGCATTGGCAGCATCAGCGGCGCCAATGGCTCCTTACCCAGCGACTACGTGCTCAGTGGCAACACCAAAACAGTGGCGGCCACCATCACCCCCAAAGCGATCAGCGTGTTAGCCAGCAAAACCTACGACGGCAGCACCAGCCTCAATGGCAGTCAAGTCACGCTGAGCACCGGGGTGGGCAGCGAGGTGCTGAGTTACAGCAATGCCAGCGCCAACGATGCGCACGTGGCCACCACAAACAAGTTCATCCAAACCATCACCTTGGGCGATGGCGTGGCCAGTGGTGGCGCCACAGCAGGTTTGGCCAGCGATTACCAACTGCCGGTGCTCAACGCGACGAATGCGCCGGTCACCATCCACCCCGCCACACTGAGCGCGAGTGTCATCGACACAGGCGTCACCAAGGTCTATGACGGCACACGCGACGGCCCAGCCGCATTTGTGCCCAGCTACAACGTGACTGGTTTTGTGCCGGGCGACTCGGCAGCAACGCTCAGCCATGACAACACCACCTTCAACGATGCCAACGTGGTGGCCGCCACCACCTTGACCGTGAATGGGCTGAGGGTCAACACCGTCACAGGCAACAAGAACTCTGCGGCCACCGACTATGTGCTCGACGCCAGCAGCAAAGATGTGGCAGCCCGCATCACCCCGAAAAACTTACGCGTCATCGCCAACAACGACGCCGTGTTCTTTGCCGATTCCGACACCCCAGGGTACAAAGGCGTGAGCTATGTGGGACTGGTCAATGGCGAATCCGCGGCAAGTTTGGGATTTGCACCGACCATCACGAACTCGGTGTCTCTTGCAGACCACAGCAACCCGGGCGTCTATGTGGGCGCCTTGACACCCAGTGGCATCACCAGCACCAACTACACCGTCACGCCTGTCGCAGGCAACTTCACCGTGTTGGGAGCGGACAATTTGTTGGTCAAAGTCACCAACATCAGTTCGGTGTATGGCAGCAGCCCCACTTTCAGCATCGAAAGTGCCGCCTACAAATACACAGACCCTGTGCTTGGGGTGAGAACCATTCCGCTGACAGTCTCCACCACGGGCACCAACAGTTTCAGTGCCACCGACGCGTTGGGTGGCTCTGCCACCTTCAGCCTTGTGCCTGACGTGGGGGGGCTCACCTCGAGCTCCGGCAATGCCAAGGTCGGGGTCTACAACTTGATGGTCCAAAACCTGGTGAAAACCAACGCCCGCTTCCAAAACTCGGTCAATGTGTCGGGCACTGACACCGTGTTACCCAAAGCACTGACGGTCTCGTCCTTGGGCATCGACAAGGTCTACGACGGCAACACCTCGGCCAGTGCAGCTTTGAGCTCTGACAAGTTTGTTGCAGACGATGTGACACCCACCTACACCACCGCCAACTTCTCTGACAAAAACGTTGGCTACAAAACCATCAACATCAGCGGCATCGCCATCGCAGGCAACGATGCTGTCAACTACAGCTTGGTCAATACCAACATCGTCAACAACACCAGCGCCAACATCACGCCCAAGGCCTTGACGCTCGCAGGCATCACCGCCAGCAACAAGGTCTACGACGGCAATGCCACGGCCACCGTCAGCACCGCAGGCGTCACACCCGCTGTGTTGCAAGCCGGGGGCATGGTGGCGGGCGACAGCATCACCGTCACCAGCACCGGCACCTTCCGTAACGCGGGCAACACCGCCGACGACAAAAACGTCGGCACCGCCAAGACCGTGGCGCTCACCAACACCCTCGGCGGCACTGATCTGGGCAACTACACCGTCACCGATCAGCTCACCACCAACGCAGACATCACCCCGAAAGCGTTGAGCGCTGCGGTGGTTGCCGCCAATAAGGTCTACAACGGCAACGTCACTGCAAGCCCCACGCTCACCCTCACCTCGGGCTTGGTAGGCAGCGAAACCCTGGGGGTCACAGGCACGGCCAGCTTTGCCGACAAAAATGTGGGCACCGCCAAAACTGTCACCGTCGACACGGTCACGCTCTCCGATGGCACCAACGGTGGCTTGGCCGCCAACTACAGCTTGGTCACGGGTCAAACCACCAGCGCCGACATCACACCCAAGGCCTTGACCGCCACGGTCACAGCCACCAACAAGGTCTATGACGGCAACCTTGCTGCTGCGCCCACGTTCACCATCAGCTCGGGTTTGGTCGGCAGCGAAACCCTGGGGCTCACAGGCACGGCCAGCTTCGCTGACAAAAATGTGGGCACCGCCAAACCCGTCACCGTCAACACCGTCACACTGGCCGATGGCAACAACGGGGGCTTGGCCACCAACTACAGCTTGGTCGCAGGCCAAACCACCAGCGCCAACATCACGCCCAAGGCCTTGACGCTCGCAGGCATCACAGCCAGCAACAAGGTCTACGACGCCACCGCCACCGCTACCGTCAGCACCACAGGCGTCACCGCCGCTGTGCTGCAAGCCGGGGGCATGGTGGTGGGCGACAGCATCACCGTCACCAGCACCGGCACCTTCCGCAACGCGGGCAACACCTCCGACGACAAAAACGTCGGCACCGCCAAGACCGTGGCGCTCACCAACACCCTCGGCGGCACCGACCTCAGAAACTACAGCATCACCGATCAGACCACCACCACCGCCAACATCACACCATTGGCGCTGAGCGCCACCGTTGACACCGCGCAATCCACCTACGGTTCTGCGCTCGCGCCCGGCGCCGTGCGCCTGCGCAATGTCTTCGCAGGCGACGTGGTGCAGGCCAGCAATTTGGCCACGGTAGACACCACCACCTTGAGCAGCAGCGGCAACCCCGTCGCCGGTAACTACACACAATCGGTGGTCGGAGGTCTCACAGGGACGGATGCCGCCAACTACACATTCACGGGTTACACCACAAACGCGCCCAACTACACCATCCAGCGATTGGCGCTGCTGGGTTCCCTCAGCACAGGGCGCTCGGTCTACGGTTCGCCCTTGCAATTTGGCTCGGTCAGTTTCAGCAACGTGGTCGGCGCAGATGATGTCAGCCCAGACGATGTGGCCATCAACACCACAGGACGCCTGAGTACCAGCGGCAACCTCCAAGCGGGCACCCACACCCAAATTCAATCGGTTGGCACGACCCTGAGCGGCGCCGATGCCAACAACTACAGTTTCGCGGGCGTGCGCAGCGACTATGTGGTGGATCAATTGGCCTTGACCATTGGCGGCATCACCGCCAGCAACAAGGTCTACGACGGCAATGCCACGGCCACCGTCAGCACCGCAGGCGTCACCGCCGCTGTGTTGCAAGCCGGGGGCATGGTGGTGGGCGACAGCATCACCATCGCCAGCACCGGCACCTTCCGCAACGCGGGCAACACCGCTGACGACAAAAACGTCGGCACTGCCAAGACCGTCGCACTCACCTACACACTGGGCGGCACCGACCTGGGCAACTACAGCGTCACCGATCAGCTCACCACCACGGCCGACATCACGCCCAAGGCTTTGAGCGTCTCTGTGAGCGCCGCCAACAAGGTCTACAACGGCAACGCCACTGCGGCGCCTACGCTCACCATCACCTCGGGCTTGGTGGGCAGTGAAACCTTAGGGGTCACAAGCACCGCCAGCTTCGCTGATAAAAATGTGGGTACCGCCAAAACCGTCACGGTTGACACCGTCACCTTGGCCAATGGCAGCAACGGGGGCCTGGCCACCAACTACAGCTTGGTGGCAGGACAAACCACCAACGCCGACATCACGCCCAAAGCCTTGACGGCTTCGGTCACCGCCGCCAACAAGGTCTACAACGGCAACGCCACTGCTGCGGCCTCGCTCACCATCACCGCTGGCCTGGTCGGCAACGAAACCCTGGGGGTCACAGGCACGGCGAGCTTTGCCGACAAAAATGTGGGCACCGCCAAAACTGTCACCGTCGACACGGTCACGCTCTCCGATGGCACCACCGGTGGCTTGGCCGCCAACTACAGCTTGGTCACTGGCGAAACCACCAGCGCCAACATCACACCCAAGGCCTTGACCGCCACGGTCACAGCCACCAACAAGGTCTATGACGGCAACCTTGCTGCTGCGCCCACGTTCACCATCAGCTCGGGCTTGGTCGGCAGCGAAACCCTGGGGCTCACAGGCACGGCCAGCTTCGCTGACAAAAATGTGGGCACCGCCAAACCCGTCACCGTCAACACCGTCACACTGGCCGATGGCAACAACGGGGGCTTGGCCAGCAACTACAGCCTGGTGGCAGGGGAAACAAGCACAGCCGACATCACGCCCAAGGCCTTGACCATCGGGGGCATCACCGCCAGCAACAAGGTCTACGACGGCAATGCCACAGCCACCGTCAGCACCGCAGGCGTCACACCCGCTGTGTTGCAAGCCGGGGGCATGGTGGTGGGCGACAGCATCACCGTCACCAGCACCGGCACCTTCCGCAACGCAGGCAACACCGCCGACGACAAAAACGTCGGCACCGCCAAGACCGTGGCGCTCACCAACACCCTCGGCGGCACTGATCTGGGCAACTACACCGTCACCGATCAACTCACCACCAACGCCAACATCACCCCCAAGACCTTGACCGCCACGGTCACAGCCGCCAACAAGGTCTATGACGGCAACGTCGCTGCTGCGCCCACGCTCAGCATCACCTCGGGCTTGGTGGGCAGCGAAACCCTGGGGCTCACAGGCACGGCCAGCTTCGCTGACAAAAATGTGGGCACTGCCAAACCTGTCACCGTCGACACCGTCACCCTCGCCAATGGCAACAACGGGGGCCTGGCCAGCAACTACAGCCTGGTGGCAGGGGAAACCAGCACAGCCGACATCACGCCCAAGGCCTTGACGCTCGCAGGCATCACCGCCAGCAACAAGGTCTACGACGGCAATGCCACGGCCACCGTCAGCACCGCAGGCGTCACACCCGCTGTGCTGCAAGCCGGGGGCATGGTGGCGGGCGACAGCATCACCGTCGCCAGCACCGGCACCTTCCGCAACGCGGGCAACACCGCCGACGACAAAAACGTCGGCACCGCCAAGACCGTGGCGCTCACCAACACCCTCGGCGGCACCGATCTGGGCAACTACACCGTCACCGACCAACTCACCACCAACGCCGACATCACGCCCAAGGCCTTGACCATCGGGGGCATCACCGCCAGCAACAAGGTCTACGACGGCAATGCCACAGCCACCGTCAGCACCGCAGGCGTCACCGCCGCTGTGCTGCAAGCCGGGGGCATGGTGGTGGGCGACAGCATCACCGTCGCCAGCACCGGCACCTTCCGCAACGCGGGCAACACCGCCGACGACAAAAACGTGGGCACCGCCAAGACCGTGGCGCTCACCAACACCCTCGGCGGCACCGATCTGGGCAACTACACCGTCACCGACCAACTCACCACCAACGCCAACATCACGCGCTTGAGTTCTGTGACCTGGACGGGCGGCGCGACAGGCAACTGGCTGGACCCCGCCAACTGGGCGGGGGGTGCCGTGCCTGATTTGTCGAACGTGGCACGCGTCATTCTTCCCGGCCAAGTGGATGTGACCTTCAGCACCACCGCCGTGGCGCCTGCACAAAGTGGCCCAGTGCATGTCGATGGCATCAGCGCCCTGGGCAACAACACGCCAGGTAGTTTGCGTATGAACAGTGGCAGCTTGGTGGTGGGTGATGGCGGCTTGAACCTCGCAGGATTGAATCAAACCGGCGGAAGCCTGAGCAGCGCAGGACGCTTGAACGTGACTGAGGCCTTCAGTCAAACCAGCACCGGCACGATCAACGTCACAGGCGATGCAAGCATTGCCAACCAGAGGGGCAACTTGACCTTGGGCAACCTCCACGTTGGGGGCAACTTAACGCTCAACAACAGCAACGGCAACATCGTCCAAGCCAGTGCCACGGCGCTATCGGTCCAGGGCAACAGCAGTTTGACGGCGAACCGCAATGGTGTGACTGCGGATGTGTTGTTGGCCAACAACGACAACACCTTGTCCGGTTTGGTCTCCGTGACAGGCAACAACGTGACCATTCAAACGTCGAGTACCTTGAACCTGGGCACTGTGTCGACCGACGGCGACTTGACGCTCGACAGCAGGGGTCGTTTGGACTTGGGAACGAGCAGCGTCACAGGCAAGCTCGTGGCAAACACGCACAACAACAACATCACCCAAACAGGCGCGTTGGAAGTCAAGGGCCTGACCCAGCTCGATGCAGGCACGGGCACCATCACCCTCAACAACGCCAACAACCACATGACGGGCACGTTCACCACGGTGGGCATCGTCGGTGAGGTGCGAGGTGCCCCCATGACCACCGCGCCGTTTGTGCCCATCATCCAAACCACAGAGCCAGCTCGTTTGCCTGTGCCCACCACGCCCACAGGTGCAGCGTCTGGCGCAACAACAACCGCACCCATCACACCAAGCGGTGCAACCAACCCACCCGCGGCCCAGCCAGACACCAGCGCAGCGGCAGTGTCTGCGGCAGCGCCAACTTCGACGACCAGTTCAACCCCAGTGACGGCACCCGTTGCAGCCACAAGCAACGCTTCCACTGCAAATGCAGTAGGCGAGGCCTCTGTGAACACCAGTTCAACCGGTGTCGTGGTCAACACCATCCGCGCACCCAATCAGCAGGCCCTGGGCATCGTGGCCGTGTTGCTCCCCAAAGGCACCTCCAGCGTGGGCCTGGGCGTCGTCATCTCTTTGCCAGAGGAAGCTGTGCAAACCGCCACACAAACCGGTGCCAGCGTGAAGGCCACATTGCCCAATGGCAACCCGCTGCCGGCTTGGATCAAATACGTGGAGTCAGAAAAAGGTTTGGTGATCGGTTCCGTGCCTGAAGGAGGCTTGCCGTTTCAAGTGCTGCTCACAGTAGGCAACCAACGCACGGTGGTTCAAATTTCAGAGTCTCAATTTTCTCAATGATTCAAACATTCAGGTCGCGATGATCTGCGCTTGACTGGGTCTGGGGTGCGATGCCAAGGGTTTCAAGCGGTCCAAGCGCAACACGTGTGTAGGAATTTGTAGGTTTTCTAACCAATCTCTTCATTTAATACAGCCACCTCCCCATTTTGACGCTCAATTTCACCGTGTCTAACCCAACGCCATACACCGCTCAAGCGCAACGCCAGACGCGCTGCCCGTTCAACTTCGCCGCAACCGCACTGCTGGGCCTGTGGTGTTTGCACGTCGGTGCACAAACAACACCTGACGCAGGTTCATTGCTGCGGCAAACCGAACGCAGCTTGAACATGCCCAGTGCACCTGTGGCGCCACCGCGTCGTCCAGCAAGCCCTCCACCTGAGCCGAAACAGGGGGAGACAACGGTCACGGTGGTGCGCTTTCAGTTCAAGGGCAACACACAACTGAGCGAAGCGCAGTTGCAAGCTGCTGTTGCACCTTTCATCGGCAGGCCATTGAGCTTTTTAGAGCTGCAGCAAGCAGCCGATGCCGTGGCCACGGCTTACCGTGAAGCAGGTTGGGTGGTGCGCGCCTTTTTGCCCAAACAAGAGATTGACCAAGGCATCGTCACCATCCAAGTGGTGGAGGCCGTGTTCGGCGACACCTTGGTGCAAGGTGAACCCTCGCAGCGCATTCAAGCCCAACGGCTGATTCGCATTGTTCAAGCTGCGCAAGCGCAAGGCCAAGCGCTCAATGCCCAACGCATCGACCGTGCGCTGTTGCTGCTCGATGACTTACCCGGCGTGAGCGTATCGGGCAGTTTGGTCGAGGGCACACAAGACGGCCAAACCAACCTGACCCTGACCGTGACGGACGAGCCCCTGATCACCGGCAACGTGACCGTTGACAACACCGGATCTCGCTCGACGGGCACAGACCGCTTGAGCACCAACCTGTCTTTCAACAGCCCAGCGCGTCTGGGTGACGCTTTGGTGCTGAACTTGCTCAAAACGCAAGGCAGCGAATACCAACGCACAGCCTACAGCGTGCCCTTGGGCTACCAAGGCTTGCGGGCTGGCCTGCATTACTCGCACCTCAACTACGGGTTGATCGGTGACTTCGCCTCCTTGGGCGCGACAGGTGTGGCCAAAACCTCTGGCTTGGACCTCACCTACCCTCTGCTACGTGGCGCATTGAGCAATGTCAATCTGATGCTCAGTTACGACAACAAAACGTTCGACAACATCGCCAACACCCATGCCAGCAGCTACGGCATCAAGGCCTACACCTTCACCCTCAGCGGCCATCAGTTTGACGCATCAGGCGGCGGCGGCGCCAATTCCGCCAGCCTGGTCATGACCACCGGCGAGAAAAGCACAGAGGGCAGCTACAGCAAACTCAACCTCACCCTCACGCGCCAACAAACTGTACGGCAAGACCTCAGCCTGTTGGTGTCGGCCAATTGGCAAGTGGCCAGCAAAAACCTCGACTCGTCAGAAAAGATGTATCTGGGCGGCTCGTCCGGTGTACGCGCTTTTCCATCCAACGAGGGAGGTGGCAGTGAAGGCCGCACCCTGACCACCGAATTGCGCCAGCGTTTGGCCGACCGTTGGACTTTGAGTGGCTTTTACGACTATGGCTGGGCCGTGGTCAACCGCAATGACGTCACCACCCCCAGCAACCCGGGCAATTACAACCTGCAGGGGTTTGGACTGTCACTGGCATGGATGGGGCCCATGGGCATCGACGTCAAAGCCACGGCGGCGCAACGCATCAACACCAACCCTGTGCAAACCGCACAAGGCCTAGACAGCGATGGTTCGCACAAATCTACGCGTGTCTGGTTCAACGCCAGCGTGGCGTTTTAAGCCGCTGACGCGCAGGGGGCAGCGCATTCGTTCTGGCACAGCCACAATGTCGGCATGACACATTTCTACGAACCCCGCCTCGGCCACGGCCTGCCCCATGACCCGTTCAACGCCATCGTCGGTCCCCGCCCCATCGGGTGGGTCTCGACGCAAAGTGCCCAAGGGGCATTGAACCTGGCCCCTTACAGCTTTTTCAACGCTTTCAACTACATCCCACCGATCGTGGGTTTTTCCAGCATTGGCGCCAAAGACTCGCTGCGCAACATCCAAGAAACCGGCGAGTTTGTGTGGAACCTGGTGACACGCCCGCTGGCAGATCAGATGAACCAAACCTGCGCGCCTGTGGGCCCTGAGGTGAACGAGTTTGAACTGGCCCACCTCACCCCCGTTGCCTCGCGCGTGGTGAAGGTGCCCCGTGTGGCCGAAAGCCCCGTGACGTTTGAGTGCCGTTGCACGCAAATCTTGCAGCTCGAAGGCATCAATGGCGAGAAGGTGCCCACCTGGTTGGTGCTGGGCGAGGTGGTGGGCATTCACATTGAAGAGCACCTGCTCAAAGACGGCGTGTACGACACCGCCAGTGCGGGCCACGTGATGCGCGGTGGTGGCCCAGCCGATTACTTCACCGTGGGCCCAGAGAACTTGTTCAAGATGTGGCGGCCCAAGGCCTGAGCCTGCACAGGCTCAATCCCCCGTGATCCCCGCCTGGCGAATCAAGGCTTCGTAGCGCGCCAATTGCGCGCGCAGCGCACTGGCTAATTCTTCGGGGCTGCTGCCACGCGGCGTCAGACCTTGCGCCATCAGTTGCTCACGCACACTGGCGTCGCCCAAGGCTTTGACCACTTCCGCCTGCACCCTTTGCACAATGGGTTTGGGCGTGCCCGCCGGCGCCATGATGGCGAACCACGAATTGAACTCAAAGCCTGCCAAACCCGACTCGCCCACGGTCGGCACCTCAGGGAACTGGGGCAAACGTTTGGGCGTGCTCACGGCCAACAAACGCAGCTTGCCGGCCTTCACCAAGGAATTGACCGTGGCAATGCCTTGAAACGCGGCATCGACCTCACGCCCAGCCAAACCGACTGCTGCTTGGGTCGCGCCTTTGTAGGGCACATGGGTGAGTTGCAAACCCGCTTGGGATGCAAACAAGGCCATGGCGATGTGTTGTGGGCTGCCGTTGCCGCCTGATCCATAGTTGATCTTGCCCGGAGCTTTGCGGGCAGCCGCCATCACATCGGCTGCGGTCTGCCAGGGCGAATCGGCCGGCACCACCAAACCCCATTCGACCGTCGCCACCAACGACACGGGCTCGAAGTCACGCACGATGTCCCAAGGCAACTTGGCATTCAAGTTGGGCAGCATCGTCATGATGCTGTCGTTGAAACCGCCCAAGGTGTAGCCATCGGGCGCTGCCTTGGCCACGCGGTCGGTGCCAATCACGCCCGAGGCTCCGGCTTGGTTTTCAATCGCGATGCCTGTGGCCAAACCCACCGAGGCTTTTTGCATCACGATGCGCGCCGCGTTGTCGACCGCACTGCCTGCCGCCAACGGAACCACCATGCGAATGGGCTTGTTCGGATAGGCCATTTGGGCCCAACTGGCCCCTGCACTCAGCCCGATGGTGCTGACCGCACTGGCTTGTAACAAGCCTTGTTGAATGAACACGCGTCGTTGCATGGCTGTCTCCTGGTGGGTTGTTTTGTACTCTTTTAAAGCGCAGTGTCCAACAAACTCGGCACCTTGAGTTGTGCCGATACCGTGTTGAGTTGTGTCAACAGCGCGGGCGCAATGGGAATACCCTCACGCGCATACGCCAGCCGCTTGGCCTCGCTTTGCTCACCAGGCAACCAAATGCGGTCGACGCCGGGCATGCGGTCGCTGCCGCGCAACTCGCGCACCAGTTGGTCCACACGGGCTTTGAACTCTGCCACGTCGCCAAAGGCCGAGGGGTCGATCACGGCAATGGCTTGACCGGTGTTGGTCACGCTGTGGTCGTCGTGGTTGAAGTCGATCACGGCACGGCCCATGGCCGCACCATTCAAGGTACCCGCCAAAATGCCCACCACCAAAGACAGGCCGTAGCCTTTGTAGCCACCGATGGGCATCAAGAAGCCTTCTTCGCTGCGCTTGGGGTCGAGCAGCGGTTGGCCCTGGCGGTCGATCATCCAGCCCTCTGGCATCATCTCGCCGCGTTGCGCTTTGGCTTTGACCTTGCCATAAGCCGCCACGGTCGTGGCCATGTCGAGCACGATGGGCGCCTCTTCTGCCGTTGGAATTGCAACCGCAATAGGGTTGGTCGACAACAGCATGTCCAAGCCACCCCACGGGGGCAAGTGGTTGGCGTTGCCCACGGCAAAGTACAAGCCCAACATGTCATGCGCCAGCGGCATGCGCGCGTACAACGAGGCGGGGCCCGCGTGGTTGCTGAAGCGGCTGCCCACCCAGGCAATGCCACAGGTGCGGGCTTTTTGAATGGCCAGCTCGGTGGCTTGTTGCATCACCAAATGCCCCATGCCGTTGTCGCCATCGATCAAGGCCATGGCGGCGCGCTCTTGCACCACTTGAATGTTGGGTTTGACATTGACGCCACCGGCCAAGATGCGGCGGCTGTACTGCGGCAGACGAATCACGCCATGGCCGTCAGACCCTTGCAGATCGGCTTGCGCCATCAAATGGCCCACGGTGGCGGCGTCGGCATCGGGCAGCCCCAAGGCTTGCATGGCGGTGGTGATGTAGCGCGAGAGCTGCGCAACGGAAACGCGAATGTCAGACATGGTGCATGGCTTGTTGCAGCGCCAAGACGGCGCATTCGGGACTGGACAACACGGGCACAGCGCTGTGACGCTGCGCCAACGGTTGGGCGGCGGCCATCGAGAACTGGGCCAGCATCACCACGTCACAACGTGGCAATTGGACCAAGGACTTGGCAATTTTTTGGTGATGCAGTTCGGCCTGACCTGCGGCCAAATCGGCCATGGCTTCGGGCACGAAGACGGTGTGCACGTCGACCGCTTGGCCACGCGCTTGGGCCATGGCGTGCAGCTCCAGGCTCATCGAGGCCAACGAGGCTTCAAACGTGGCCACCAAGCCGACCGACAAACGGCCATGGGCTGCCGGCGTTTGCAACGCCTGCTCAAACATGGCTTGGTTGGGTTTCAAGGTGGGCAAGCCGGTGGCTTGAGCCGCCGCCTCAATCGCAGGGCCAAAGGCCGAGCAAGTGAACAGCACGCCGCTGCAACCGGTGCCTTGCACATAGCGCGCCAAGTCGACAAAGCGTTGCTCCATGGAGGGCGTCAAGCTGCCGGTTTGGGCCAGGTCACGCGAGAGGCTGTCGTCCAACAGGTTCATGCAATGGGCTTGCGGCCACAGGCGCTCAAACGCCTGCTGGATGGGCGCCATCGCCAAGGGCGTGGCGTGGATCAAGGCAATGCGCGGCGTCATTGCTTGTCGATCTTGGCTTTGACGATCACCTCATGCCAGCGACGGATGTCTGCGGCCAACACCTCGGCCGCTTGCTCAGGCGTGCTGCTTTGGGCATTGAGGTTGACATCGCTCAAACGCTTTTTCACATCGGGCATGTCCATGATGGTTTGAATCTCGCGGTTCAAGCGCAGCACCACCTCACGCGGTGTTCGGGCTGGAACCGCCAAGCCGTTCCACGACGACGCTTGGAATTTGGCCAAGCTGCCGCCCGACTCGTGCACGGTGGGCACACCCGGCAAGCTGTCGGTGCGCTTGTCGCCCAACAGTGCCAAGGGACGCACCGCATTCGATTTGATCTGTGGCATCAAGGGGCCCAAGATTTCCACCATGGCGTCCAGACTGCCACCACGCAAAGCGGTGATGACCGGCGGCGTGCCATTGAAAGGCACGATTTGCGCTTGCAAACCTGAAGCACTCAAAAACAACTCGGCCGACAAGTTTTGCGTGGTGCCCACTTGCGGCGTGCCGATGTTGAGCTTACCGGGGTTGGCTTTGGCATAGGCCATCAACTCGGCAAAGGTTTTGAAGCGGCTGCCCTCGGCCACCGCAATCACCAAATCAAAGGTGGCCAGCTTAGAGACCGGCGTGAAGTCTTTGACCGTGTCAAACGGCAAGCTCTTGAACAGCGAGGCACTCACAGCCGTGCCGCTAGAGATCAGCAACATCGTGTGCCCATCGGGGTCAGAACGCGCCACTTGCTCGCCCGCCACAATGCCACCGGCACTGGGCTTGTTTTCAATCACCACCGCTTGGCCCAAAGCCTCAGAGAGCTTTTGGGCCACGGTGCGTGCCGTGATGTCGGCCGCGCCGCCTGCCGCATTGGGCACCACAATTTTGAGAGACTTGCTTGGAAACGCAGCACTTTGTGCCAGTGCACTGGTGCATGTCAAAGCGCCAATTGCCGTGGCCAAAACCAGGCGACGGATGGTGTGGGTAAGATGGTTTTTCATACCACTGACTTTACACAATCACCATGCAAACTTTCCGAAGATTGTCGATCGCACTGTGCAGCACTTGCTTGAGCTTGACGGTGCAAGCGCAAACCCCTGTGGCCAGCGTGCCTCAGGTGGACTTGGCGCGCTATGTGGGCCAGTGGTTTGAGATCGCCAACTTCCCCATGTTCTTCCAGCGCAAGTGCACTGGCAACACCACGGCCGAGTACGCCCGCAACACCGACGGCAGCGTGGCCGTGACCAACCGCTGCGACACCGCCGACGGTCCGACCCAAGCCCGGGGCAAAGCCACGGTGGTCGAAGGCACAGGCAATGCCCAGCTCAAGGTGTCGTTCTTTTGGCCGTTTCGCGCCGACTACTGGGTGATTGGCCTCGACCCCGACTACCGATGGGCCGTGGTGGGCAACCCCAACCGCAACTACCTGTGGGTGTTGTCGCGCACACCCACGTTACAACCTGAGTTGCTGGACGCTGCGCTGCTGAGCGCCAAGACGCAGGGCTTTGACTTGTCGCAGCTCAAGTACACGCGGCAAAACTGAGCGTCGCGCGTTGTCACTTCAACTGTTGGCTGAACCAAGGCACGATGACTTCGCTGAAGATGCGCCCGTCCGACCACTGCTTGTCACGGCCCAAATGACCGCCTTCTGGGTTGACCCAGGCCTGCTTGGCGCTGCCGTTTTGTAAGACCAGGTAAAGGTCGTCAATCGGCACCTGTGAGTCTTTTTGGCCGTTGACCAACAACTGCGGCGCCGACGGTTTGTTCAAGGCCTGCGCATCTTTCAAAGACATGCGGGGGCCATAGGCCAAGAAATCGTCCAAGGTGTCCACGCCGTACACCGCAGCGCGCGCTTGGAAGAGGTCAAACAAATACTCCCGCGTGCCCAAGGCTTTGGTCTGCCAATCTTTTTGGAAATAGGCATGCACAGGTCCGCCCCAGTTCACCACGGCCTTGAGGCGTTGCGGCTCGGCATAGGCCATGCGTGCCGCCCAGTGGCCGCCCCATGAGACGCCTTGGAAACCGATCTTTTGGATGTCAAGGTCGGTGCGTGACTGCAAGGCATCCATCACGCGCGAGAAGATGCGCTCGGCGCCCACATCAATTTTGATCGGTGACTCGCCCGTGCCCGGCATGTCCAACGCCACATAGGCCAACCCAGCCTTGAGGTAGTCGGGGCCAAACTGCTCGACCACGAATTCCTTGTAGCTGTCTAAGCCCCCCACCGACAGCACCACAGGTGGCTTGGCAACTCCCACGGGGCGCTGCAAGTAGCCCACGATCTCACGGCCCTCGAACGGGATGCGCAGCACCTCGATCTTGGGCTGTGCCAGCGCTGCATAGGCCCTGAAGGCTTGGGTGCCCAGCGCATGGGCGCGTTTTTTTTCGGCGGCGTTTTGTGTCGGCCAAGCCCCAAAGCCGTAATAGCGCCAAGCCGACAAATAGGCCTCAGCGGCCAAAGCGGGTTGACTGCTCGACAAGGATTGGGCATGCCGTGCATGCACATCCCCGGTTTGAATCCAAGCGCGCGCCCACTCATCGCGATCCAGCGATTGGATGCGTTGCAAAATTTCAGCCACTTGCTTGGCGTCAAAGCCGGTCATGGGATAGCGCTGGGCATTGACCCGCTCTTGCACCGCCTGTTTGAGTTCAGGCCAGGTACGTGCAGGCGCCATCTGTGCCTGCACCGCAGTGCAAACGCCACCGAGTAACAGACCGACGCTGAGTAAAAGTTGGGCAAGTTTCATGGGTGTCTCCTTGTGGTGAAAAGCAAACGCGAGGGTGCGGTCAGAGCCGTTCAGTAATGCGGTGGCAAATCGTCGCGCAAATTACGCGTCTGGCCGCCCCCACCCTCTGGCATCTGTTGACGCAAGTGCGACACCTCGCGCAGCAAGGCATCGATCTGCTGCTGTTGCTGGTAGACGACTTGGTTGAGCTGCTCCAGCAGGTCTTCGGTGAAGCTGGCCTTGATTTCCAAGTCGGTCAGCCGTTGGTCAATGTCTTGAGGATTCATGGTCTGGATGGGTGGGTGTGCTGTCGCTGAGGTGCCCTGATGGTAGGTGGTTCAGGCACGCATTTGAATTTACACTGCGCCCACAACAAGGGAGACAAGCGATGAAACGCAAACGCCTGGGCGCATCCAGCCTGGAGGTTTCGGCCGTGGGCCTGGGCCACAGCATGGGCTTTCAAGACTTCAGCGCGCACGGCCTGAACGAGTTCAAGCACCTGGTGCACCGGGCGCTCGAGTTGGGCATGAATTTTTTCGACAGCTCCGACGCCTACTGGGATGGCTTGCACGAAGAATGGCTGTGTGCTGCGCTGGGATCGCAACGTCAGCACGCGGTGGTGACCAGCAAGTTTGGCAACATCACCCTGCCCGATGGCAGCAAAGCCACCAACGCTCGCCCCGAATACGTGGTGTCATGCTGCGAAGCCAGTTTGAAGCGCTTGGGCACCGACTGCATTGACCTGTACTACCTGCACCGCGTCGACCCCAACACACCGATTGAGGACACCGTGGGCGCCATGTCGCGCTTGGTCGAGCAAGGCAAGGTGCGCTACCTCGGCATCTGCGAAGCGGGGGTGGACACCCTCCAGCGCGCGCACCGCGTGCACCCCATGACTGCGCTGCAAACCGAGTTCTCGCTGTGGTACCGCGACGCCGAGATCGAGATGATTGAGCTGTGCCGCCAACTCCACATCGCCTTTGTGGGTTACTCGCCTTTGGGGCGTGGTTTGTTGACCGGTGGCATCCAAAGCTTTGACGACTTAGACCCCAAAGACCGACGCCGCATTCACCCGCGTTTTCATGGCGACAACCTGGCCCACAACCTCACACTGGTGGCGCGCATGCAAACCATGGCCGACCGTTTGGGACTGACCACCGCGCAACTGGCCATGGCCTGGACGGTGGCGCAAGGTGACGACATCGTGCCCATCACCGGCACCCAGCGCGTGAGCTACTTGGAGCAAAGCGTGGCTGCAGCAGGGTTCACGCTGAGCGCTGAGGACAGCGCAGAGCTTGAAGCCATCTTCACCCCCGAGTCGCGGGCTGGCGAGCGTTACCCACGCGCCATGCTGGCGGGCTTGGGCATTTGATTTTTTTCTTTCATCTCAACAACTTTTTGCAGAGGCACCATGAGCAAAGATCCCCGCGTTGAATCGGCCATTTCACATTGGGCCCCCCGGTTTGTGTCGAACGGCGTGTTGCTGACCGACTTTCAAGAAGTCACCCGTGGCATTGAGCGCTGGGAAGACTGGACCAGCGCCTGGTGCAAACGCGCCGAAGTGCACGAAGCCTTGGGCCACGAGGCGTTGGCCGATGGCTACAAACTCAGCGCCAGCGAACACCTGTCGCGCGCCGCGGTCTACTACCACTTTGCCAAGTTTGTGTCGGTGCACGACATCGACGAAATGCGCGCCGCCCACATGAAGGCCGTGGCCTGCAAGCAGTTGGCGCTGCCGCACATGCGTCCACCCGCCAAGCGCGTGGAAATTCCATATGAGAACGGCCACTTGGCGGGCTTCTTGAGGTTGCCGGCCGGTGCCGTCAAACCCCCGGTGTTGATCATGGTGCCGGGCCTGGACTCGGCCAAAGAGGAACTCGAAGCCTATGAGCAACCGTTTCTCGCACGCGGCATCGCCACCTTGATGGTGGACGGCCCTGGCCAAGGCGAAGCCGAGTACGACTTTCCGATCCGTGGCGACTACGAGGTGCCCGTCAAAGCCATGGTCGATTGGGTGCTCACCTGCCCCGAAGTAGACAGCACCCGCATTGGCCTGTGGGGCGTGAGCCTGGGCGGCTACTACGCACCGCGTGCAGCAGCCTTTGAAAAACGCCTCAAGGCCTGCATTGGTTTGGCCGGGCCCTATGACTTCAGCGACACCTGGGATGCTTTGCCAGATTTGACGCGTGAAGCCTTTCGCGTGCGCAGCCACTTGGCCACACAGGCTGAGGCCAAAGAATACAGCCGCAACCTGACCATGAAGAACGGCGTGGCCCAGCAGATTGAATGCCCACTGTTTTTGGTGACCGGCAAGCTCGACCGCATCATCCCTTGGCAAGACACACAGCGCATGGCGCAAGAAGCCTCGGGGCCGGTGGAGTTGCTGATCGTCGATGACGGCAACCACATCGCCAACAACCGCCCCTACCGTTATCGCCACCGCACCGCCGATTGGATGGCCGAGCAACTGGGCATGCCGCGCATTTGAACCACGCACACACATCGCACACCCACACACACTAGGAGCCACCATGCCCACAGCCAAGACCTCGTTGACGTCCACCGCATTGCAGCGCGGGGCCCGCGCATCAACCACCCGACGCGCCGCATTGGCCGTCTTGAGCGCGGTCTGTCTAAGCCCTGTTGTCGCACAGGCGCAAGCACAGGCCTACCCCAACCGCCCCATCAAACTGATCTCGGGCGCCACCGCAGGCAGCGCGTCGGACATCGTGGCGCGCTCAGTGGCTGAAAAACTGCAGGCCGAATTGGGCGTGTCGGTGGTGGTCGAGAACAAAGCCGGTGCGGCAGGCACCCTGGGCATTCAAGCGCTGTTGGGTGCACCCGCAGACGGCCACACGGTGCTGGTCTACACGAGTGCGCACACGGTGCTGCCCTTGATCAACAAAGTGGCCTACGACCCCTTGAAAGATTTCTCGGCCATCACGCCTCTGGCCATCGTGCCCAATGTGATGGTGGTCTCACCTGCGAAGGGCTACAAGAGCGTGCAAGACGTGATCAACGCCGCCAAAGACAAACCCGGTCAACTCAACTACGCCTCGGTGGGCTTGGGCAGCGCCACCTACATGAGCGCTGAAAAGTTCAAGTTGGCCACTGGCATAGACGCCGTGCACGTGCCCTACAAAGGCTCGCCCGAAGCCATCACCGAAACCATGACCGGTCGCGTGGACTATTTCTTTGCGCCCTTGGTGTCGGCGCTGCCCATGATCAAGGCGGGCAAATTGCAAGCGCTGGCGGTGGGCACGCCCAAGCGCTCGGCCCAGTTGCCCGATGTGCCCACCCTGGCTGAGTCTGGCGTGGCCAAAGCCGACTACTTGTTTTGGACCGGCATGTTGGTGCCTTCCAAAACACCGCGTGACGTGGTGCAACGCCTCAACCAGTTGTCGCTCAAAGCCTTGCAGTCGGCCGAGGTCAAAGAGCGTTTGGCCAGCCTGGGCGCCGAGCCCTTGCCCATGAGCCCCGAGCAGTTTGACGCCATGATCCGCGAAGAAATGGTCGCCAATGCGGCCATCATCAAGGCGGCGGGCATCAAGTCGGAGTGATCACAAGGCCGCCAGTCGACGTTGTTGCCGCTCGGTCAAACGTGCGATGTCGGCCAAGTCCGCCGCCGACAGTTTGGGCCCCGGCTTGCGCACCGCCGCTGAGGCAATGATGCCGCGCTGCGCAAAGATGTGTTTGCGCACCGCCAGTCCCACACCCGCTTGTTGCTCGTAGCGGGCCAGCGGCAAGTAGGCGTCAAAAATGTCGTGGGCGCGCTCGACATCGCCGCTGGCGTGCGCACGGCACACATCCACCATCATCTCGGGGTAGGCAAAGCCGGTCATCGCGCCATCGGCCCCCCGCGTCAGTTCTTCGGGCAAGAACAAGCCGCCACCGTTGCCCGTGAGGATGGACACGCGCTCTAACTCACCCCGATCACTCGCCGCCCGAATGGCCGAGAGTTTGGCCAAGCCGGGGCAGTCTTCGTGTTTGAGCATCACGCACTGGGGCGAGTTCTTGAGGATTTTCAACATCACATCGGGCGACATTTGCACGCCGGTGGCCACCGGGTGGTCTTGCAGCACCCAAGGCACCTTGGCGCCCAACGTTTCGTTGACCATGTCGAAGTAGGCCACGATCTGTTCGTTGGTTTTGACGGTGCCGGGGGGCGCCACCATCACGCCCGCAGCGCCCATGTCCATCACGCTCTCGGTGAGTTCGCGCATGGGCGCAAAACCCGCAGCCGACGCGCCCACCACCACGGGGACGCGCCCCGCCACGCGGGCCAGCACCTGCTTGACAAAGATGCGCGACTCTTGTGCCGTGAGCTTGGGCGCTTCGCCCATGATGCCCAGCACCGTCAGGCCCGTCACACCGGTTTCCAACAAAAAGTCCACCATGCGGTCGGTGCTGGCCAAATCCAGCTCACCGCTGTCGGTGAAGGGGGTCACGGTGATCAGGTAGACGCCGGTGGCGGATCGGTTCAAGGCATGCATGGCGGTTTCACTCCTGATTGAGATGCTCGCATGCTCAGCCAAGGCCATGCTGCAGCGGGCGTCATTCATGCGACACTTTTGAACGCATGCGCGGCGTGCACATGCCTACCAAGGAGTCTTGATGCCTGTTATCTCTGTCACCCTGCTGCCCGGCTACGCACCCGAGGTGCAACAGCGCTTGGTACAACGCCTCGCCGTCACAGCGCGCTCGGTGATTGCCGCAGCGGACGCGGGCACCACCGTGTTCATCCAAGAAGTCAGCACCTACCAGCGCGACGGCAAGGTGTTCACCGGCGGCGGTGCAGCACGCCCTGTGGCCAGCGAGGTGGTGATGGCGTTTTTGAATGCCCTGGCTGAGCGCAACTTGGACATGGCCGCCACCCACCTGAGCGCCGACTTTGAGATGGTGTTTCCCGACAAGGTGCAGATGCACACTCTGCATGAGTTGGTCGATTGGTCGCGCCCGCGCTACCAATCAATCACAAAAACCGTTGAACACCTCGACGAGTCGTGGCGCGGCGATGGTGCCGTGGTGTATGTCAGTGGCAGCTTGAGTGGCGTGTTCCACAACGGGGACAGCTTTGAGGGCATCCGCTTCATCGACCGCTTTGAGGTGGTCGACGGCAAGATTGCGCGGCAAGACGTGTGGAACGATTTAGGGGTGGTGTTGGCAGCGCGTGACACGCACGCACCGTCAGCACATCGCCCTGTCCAAGCCATCAACCATTAACCTATCGCGGCTTGCGCAGCTTCGTGGATCGCGGCTTGCAACAGTGGCCCCATTTGCACCAAGTCTGTCGATTGAGGCACCAAGAGGGTGGTGTAGTTGGCGCCGCTTTCATCGGGTTGAATCTCGTCAAACAACAGGCGCGTGGCGTCAGGGAGACCACGGCGAAAAGCCTCCAAACTCACGCCATCGCGCCGCTCAAATTGCAGCTGCACACGTTTGTTGCTGGTGGCACCTTCAAAGAATATGGCCACAGGGCGGTTGGGTAATTTCTTTTGTTGCACATCGACGTCTTGCGCCAACGGGCGATAAAAGCAGGCCAACCGCGTGGTGGTGGGACGAACGTCGAGTTGGTACACATGGCTCAAGTTCGCTTGTTCGCAGTGTTGCAGCAAAGTGGTTTGGATCAACTCAAACAGCTGCGTGGCCAATGGAAAAGTCCCAGGTTTTTCGGCACGCCACGTGTCCCAAAACTCATCGATGGGCCGCACGCTCATGGCGTTGTCGCTCGACACTGCTTCGTCCTGCACTGATTCACGCTGAAAATCGTTGGCGATGAATTTGATCATTGAGCGCAAAAACAAGTCCGCATGGCTCGACGCCGGATTGATGTCGCCCGATCGCTCAGCCGTCAACAAAGCACGCGCAAGCCATGTGATGGAAGCTTGCGGCTGCGCAGTCTCATGGGTGGCGCTTTTCCAGCAGTAATTCACCTTGATGTCTTGCGGCCTCACCACCAAGGCATGGAAGATGGCCTGACTCGCATGGCTCACGGGCTCCGGGGTTAAAAACACAAACACGATCGGGATGTCTCGGTTGATCCGGTCAATGCTGGCGCGCAGAAAACCGTACTCTTCAGACAGTTGCTTTGAGTCGGTCACGCTGGCCAAAGAAATTTTGTTTTCAATGGCGATCACCAAACTGAGGTGCTGTTGTGCGTCGTAGAACCGGATGACGTTGTCCAAGATGCGCTTGCGTGGCTTGGTGTCTTCTTGCGGCTCAAAGACATCTTCCTCCAACGTCAGATCAATGCGTGCAAAGCGCTTGACCCACTTGTCCATGTCCGAGGTCGCCGAAGCACTCCAAGCCAAGCCTTCGTGACAGCGGTTGAATTGTTCTAGTTGGTCTTTGATCGGCGTTAAAAATCTTGCCAGCGATGCATGGCCGAACCCATGCGGCCTGACTGGATCGAGCAAAAAGTTCAAGATCGAACTCATGTTGGTTTCGTTGATTCGGCCTTTGCCGTCACAAAAAATTTCAAAGATATTCATGGGACTCCAAGCTTTATTCGATCCATGGGTTCAATCTGCAGTCGAGGAAAGCCTGACAACAAGAGAGTACCTTTGGATTAATTCATAGGTTTTAAAAAATTAAAAAGATACCAAAAACTCACTTGTCAAAGTCATGAATTTTGCTTCGAGGTGTGATAACTTTGATACGATCGCAGACCAACCCAAAGATGCTGTGCTTCATCTTACTGATAGGTCTACAAAATGATAAATACATGCAGTTCTTGTGGCTTTGAATCGGCCACATCTTCAAGACTCTGTCTGAAGTGCGGCGCCGTCATGCCACAAGCGGCTGCACCTGCTGAAACGACGTCCACACCAGCCGCCGAGACACCACCGCAACCCCCTGCGCCAATCACGCCCCCAAGCGCGCCGGCAGCAGCCGCTGCACCGCAGCGCCAAAATTTGCCGTTTGGGTCGGTGTCCACCCCGATGGCGCCA
>CANCUP010000008.1 GCA_947381325.1 Comamonadaceae bacterium | reverse complement strand
CCCAAAGACGAAGCCCACGGCTGGAAGTTCATGAAGTTGAGCCCAGACGGCAACTACCTGTATTTCCAAATCGGCACACCCGCCAACATCGTGGTGCAACCGGTCACACACGCCACCATCGTGCGCTTGAACCTCAAGACCAACATCCTCGAAACCGTGGCACACGGTGTGCGCAACAGCGTGGGCATGGACTTTCACCCCGTCACCAAAGAACTCTGGTTCACCAACAACGGCCGTGACTGGGTGAACGACGATCTGCCCAACGACACCCTGCACCGCCTCACCCGCAAGGGCATGAACTTTGGCTACCCCTTCTGCCACCAAGGCGACTTGTTGGATATTGATTTCGGCAAAGGCCGCAGCTGCGACGAGTTCGACAAGCCTGTCTTGAAGATTGGCCCCCACGTGGCCGCATTGGGCATGCGTTTCTACACCGGCAAGCAGTTTCCTGCCGAGTACAAGAACAACATCTTCATCGCTGAGCATGGCTCTTGGAACCGCACCAAGAAAACCGGCTACGACGTGGTGCGCGTGGCGCTCGATGCCAAAGGCAACGTGACCAAAAAAGAAGTCTTCATCTCTGGCTGGGCCACAGGCGAAGACTACTTTGGCCGCCCTGCAGACGTGCATGTCTTGAAAGACGGCTCTCTGCTGGTGTCTGACGACGTGGCCGGCGCGATCTTTCGCGTGACCTACGCCAAATGAGCTTTCTAAAGCTCTCTAAGGCCATTCAAGGAATGGCCTTTTTTACGTTGGCGCTCAGCACACCGCTGACCTGGGCCGCCCCCGATGCGGTGGCGGGCAAAGCCAAGGCGCAGGTGTGCGTGGCGTGTCACGGTGAACAAGGCGTGTCTGCCATTCCAGGCATGCCGCATTTGGCAGCGCAGCCCGCGCTGTCGGTGTTCTACCAACTGCTGCAGTTTCGTGAGCAGCGGCGCAAAGGTGGCGGCATGGAAGTGACCGTGGCCAACCTGAGCGATGCCGACATGCGCGACATCGCAGCCCACTACGCCACACTGCCGGCGCCACCTGCACAAACCGGCGGTGACGCCGCCAAGATCGCCAAAGGCCAAGTCATTGCACAGCAGCAGTTCTGCTCGTCGTGTCACGGCGCCCAACTGCAAGGCCAAAAACATGTGCCGCGCTTGTCCGGGCAATCCAGCGAGTACTTCACCGCTCAGCTGCGCAACCTGCGCTCTGGCGCACGTGCCGACATGGACGGCACCATGGGCAGTGCAGCACGCAGTTTGACCGACGAAGAGATCGAGGCCATGGCGGTGTATTCGGCCAGCTTGCCCTAGCCCACACCCCGCGCTGGGCGCTAAGTTGACGTGAACTGAACTGAGCTGGCCCCAAGCGCAGAAAGTCAGGCCTTCGGCTTGCGCTTGCCCGGCTGGGCTGCGTCCACCTGCGTCCAAAGTGGCGCACGGCTCTCGTCGTTGTGCAGGTGGACAAATTTGCGCAGCAAGCGCATGAAGACTTTTTGCTCGGACTCGGTCAAAGGCGAGAGCAACTTCTCGCGCATGCGGTAAACACCGTTGACTGTGTCATCCAACAGCTGCTCCCCCTCTGGGGTCAGCCGCAAACTCAGCAAGCGTCGGTCCAGGGTTGAGACCGTGCGCGCAATCAGACCGCGCTTTTCCAGCTTGGCCGCAGTCAATGCAGCCGACGAGGTGTCAATCCCGATCAAGCGCGCCAAGCGCACTTGGTCAACGTCGGGGGTTTCATGGATCATGCGCAAAATCGCGAACTCTTTGGGGCTGACCACCTCGCCCACCTCTTCTTGGAACATGCTCACCGTGATCTGGTGGGCACGACGCATCAGGTGTCCGGGCTGGTCGTAAAGATCGGCAGACACCGACTGGCGTGGACGGGCGGTTTTTTTCATGAGGCCTGTATTTTGGGGCAAGGCATTAGGGTATTTCCGTGCACGGATGGATAAACCCATGAAATACCATGAAACCTTCAGCATACTGAAGGAAGACCTCCGTGACCCACCGCCGACTCTCCAAACGCGCCCTCTTGGTTCAACTGGCCTGTGCCGCTGCCTGCCTGCCCAGCTTGGCGTTTGCACAAGCGCCCACTTTCAAGGTGGGTTTGATCTTGCCCATGACGGGTCCCTTTGCATCCACGGGTCGACAAATCGATGCCGCCGTGAAGCTCTACATGGCCGACAACGGCAGTGAGGTGGCGGGACGCAAAATCGAGGTCATCTTGCGCGACGACGGCGGTGTGCCCGACCAATCGAAGCGCATCGCCCAAGAGCTGGTGGTCAACGACAAGGTCGATGTGCTGGCAGGCTTTGGCATCACGCCCTCTGCACTGGCTGTGGGCCCCATTGCCACGCAAGGCAAAACCCCAGCCGTGATCATGGCAGCGGCCACCACCGGCATCGTGGCCACCTCGCCCTACCTGGTGCGCACCAGCTACACCTTGTCGCAGTCCGCGGGCACCATGGCCGAATGGGTCAAGCGTCAAAAAATTGGCCGTGTGATGACCATGGTCTCCGACTACGGCCCCGGCATTGACGCCGAGAAAACCTTCAAAGAACACGTCGAGCGTGATGGGGGCAAAGTGGTGGGCGAAATCCGCGTGCCCATGCGCAACCCCGACTTCGCGCCCTATCTGCAAAAAATTCGCGACGAAAAACCCGACGCTTTGTTTGTGTTCATCCCCTCCGGCCCAGCAGTGAGTTTGATGAAGCAGTTCACGGAGCGTGGCTTGGACAAAGCCGGCGTCAAGCTGATTGGCGATGGGGGTGTGACCGACGACGACACCTTGAACGACATGGGTGACGCCGCGCTGGGTGTGGTGACCTCGTTCCACTACTCGGCATCGCATGACTCGGCCTTGAACAAAAAATTTGTCGCTGCGTTTGGCAAAGCCAACAACGGCATGCGCCCCAACTTCATGGCCGTGGGCGGCTACGACGGCATGCATGCCATCTACACCGCGCTCAAGGCCACCAAGGGCCAAGGCAAAGGCATGGACTTGGTCGATGCCATGAAGGGCCTGAGTTTTGAGAGCCCACGTGGCCCGATCCAAATCAGCGCACAAACACGCGACATCGTGCAAGACGTGTACATCCGAAAAGTTGAGCGTAAAAACGGACAACTCTGGAACACCGAAATCGACACCGTCAAAGCCGTGACCCCTTGAGTTGAAGTGAACACACCATGAATGCCCCCTCACAACCGGTTCATCTGACACGGCAGAGCAGAACCTTTCCCCTGAACCGGTGGTGGATCGCTGGTTTTTCTTGGGAACTGAAAGACCAGCCCGTGGCCCGTACCCTGTTGGGCCAGGCCATGGTGTTGTTTCGCACACCAGACGGCCAAGTCGCTGCGCTGCAAGACCGCTGCTGCCACAAAGACTTGCCGCTGTCGTGCGGCAAGATCGAGGGGCGCGGCTTGCGCTGCGGCTACCACGGGCTGTTGTATTCGCACGAAGGCACGTGCGTCGAAATTCCAGGTCAAGACAAAATTCCGGCCAAGGCCAAAGTGGTGTCTTACCCCTTGCGCGAGAGAGACCAAATTCTTTGGGTGTGGGTGGGTGACACGCCCGATGCCAGCCCCCAAGATGAACCACCCGCCTACCCGGTGCACAGCGACCCCAACTACAAATTTGGCGGCGACTGCTACCACTACGATGCGCCCTACATGTTGATCCACGAAAACCTGCTGGACTTGAGCCACCTGGGTTATGTGCACACCAAAACCATTGGTGGCAATCCTGCCATCCACATGAATGCCAAGTTGACCGTGAGCCAAGAAGGCGATGTGGTCAAAGTCACCCGCTTGATGCCCAACTCAGAGCCGCCACCCACCTACACCGCAGCCTGGCCATTCAGCGGACGTGTGGACCGTTGGCAAGAGGTGGCGTTTCATGTCACCCATGAGCTGATCTGGACCGGCGCGATGGAGGTCGGCTCGGGCAGCTACGACGACCCCCAGCGCGAAGGCTTTCACATGCGTGGCTTGCACGGCGTGACGCCAGAGACCGACACCACCACGCATTATTTCTGGACCATCGCCACCAACCCACACCCCGACAAAGACAACATCGTCGATCTGGTGGTCCAGCAAACCGCCGCCACCTTTTTAGAAGACAAAGTCATCATCGAAGCGCAATGGCAAAACCAACAACGCTTTGGCCATCCACCGCAACTCGACATCCATGTGGATGTCGGCCCCAACCGGGCCAAGCGCGTGGTGGAGCGCCTGCTGGCCAACCAGTCCAGAGCCTAGTGGGAACCGTAATGCTGCTGCACCAAACGGCGCAGCAGCTCCAGCCCATAACGTGTGAGCTGGGTAGACGGCCGCGCCTTGGGCACCGCCAGCGTGAAGCGGTTGCGAATTTGGGGTGAGGTGATCTGGGCCACATGCGGCGGTGTACCCAAGGGCCACGATTTCAGAGCGCTCACGGGCAGCACCGTGTTGGCCACGCCACGCGCCACCAGGGGCAACACGGTTTGGATCGAGTCCACCTCGGCCACCACCCGCAACATCACGCCGCGCGGCTGCACCGCGTCTTCGAGCAACTGGCGCAAGGCGTGTGGGCCGCTGGGCAACACCAACTCGTAGTGCCCCACGTCGGCCAGTTTGATGCGCGCAGGCAGCGCGTGCGAAGAGATCAACACCAGGTCCTCCCGCACCAAGGTCTCCAGCGTCAATTGGGGCGAGGTGGGCGGGTCAAACAAAACCGCCAAATCAAGCCGCCCGGCCATCAACCACTCACGCAAGGGCACGCTCAAGCCTTCGGCGATGCTGATCGAGGCATCGGGGAATTGCTGGCGAAAGCTCTGCACCAGGTCGGTGGTCATGGTGTGTGCCACGCGTGGGGGCAAGCCAATCGTCAAGCGCCCACGTGGGCTTTTGTGGCGCTCGCGCATGTCGGCCTTGGCACGCGCCACGCCTTCAAACAAACCGCGTGCGTGGCCCATCAAGGCCAAGCCCGTCTCGGTCGCCTCCACACCACGGCCGTGGCGGGTCAACAAGCGGTGTCCGGTTTCTTCTTCGAGCAGCGCAATTTGTCGGCTGAGCGCCGGTTGTGACATGTCCAAAATCGCTGCCGCCCGGCTCAAACTGCCCGCATCGATGACCGCCACAAAGTATTCCAAGCGTTGCAAGTTCATGCGGGCACATCCTTTGGGTCGTTGGTTTGAGCCATGCTTTTAACTCATAGCTGATATTTTTAAAAGGTCAATTCTAGGAGGGCGATTGCACCCAAAATTGCACCCACCATGACACCCACACCTACCCCTGTTCAAACCTACATGACCACGCCGTCTCAGCCGAGTTGGCCACTGCCTGCTCACGCGTGCGACGCGCATGTGCATGTGTTCGGTCCGACCGCCCGATTCCCCTATGTACCTGGGCTGCAGAAGGTGCCAGCCGATGCCCCTAAAGAAGCCTTGTTTGCCTGGCACCAACGCCTGGGGTTTGAGCGCTGCGTGGTGGTGCAATCCGCCGTGCACGGCATGGACAACCGGGCGGTGGAAGAAACCCTGCAAGCCGGTGGCGGTCGCTACCTCGGTGTGGCTCTGGTGCCCGTGGACGTGGGCCTGCCCGAGTTACAACGCTTGGCAAGCTTGGGCTTTCGGGGGGTTCGCTTCAACTTCATGAAGCACTTGGGCGGCGGCGCCGACCCCCAAGCCTTGTTGGCACTCACCCATCGATTGGCCGAGTGTCACATGCACTTGCAAGTGCATTTTGAAAGCAGCCTGGTCCACACCCTGGGCCCTAGCCTGGCGAAATCGGCCGTGCCGGTGGTGATTGACCACATGGCCCGTGTCGACGCCACGCTCGGCGCGCAGCATGCCGACTTTCAGGCACTGTGCCGCTTGCTGGACAAGCCGATGTTCCATGTCAAGGTCAGCGGCATTGACCGCATCGACGAAAAGGTGCCCCTGGCCTCACCGCCCTACCCGCACGGTGTGGCGCTGGCCAAGTATTTGGTCGACACCTTCCCCACGCAATGCGTGTGGGGCAGCGACTGGCCGCACCCCAACCACACCCATGTGCCCGACGATGGCGTGTTGACCGACGCCATCCAGCGCATCGCCACCACGCCGGCGCTGGTGCAAGCGCTGCTGGTGGACAACCCCCAAGCGCTCTACCGCTTTGAACACTGAATCACGAGGACACGCCATGGCAGGACGCATGCAAGACAAAGTGGTGCTGGTCACCGGCGCCGGTTCGGTGGGCCCGGGCTGGGGCAATGGCCGGGCCATCTCGGTGCGCATGGTGCAAGAGGGCGCGCGTGTGATGGCGCTCGACCGCGAACAAGAGCGACTGGAAGAAACCCTCTCACGCGCCCAAGCCGTGACTGGGGTCAACCAAGGCCAGATCTCTTCGGTGACCTGCGATGTCACGAGCAGCGAATCCATCGCGCAAGCCGTGCGCGCCACGGTTGAACAATTTGGTCGCATCGATGTGCTGGTCAACAACGTGGGCGGCTCGGCCCCCGGTGGCCCGGTGGAGATGAGCGAAGAGGTGTGGCACGCGCAAATTGGTCACAACCTCACCAGCGTGTTCTTGACTTGCAAACATGTGCTGCCCCTCATGGAAGCCCAAGGGTCTGGTGCCATCGTCAACATGTCCTCCACCTCAGGCATCCGCTGGACGGGTTCCGCCCAAGTGGCTTATGCCGCCACCAAAGCTGCTGTGATTCAAATGGGTCGCGTGATGGCGGTGCAGTACGCCAAAAAAGGCGTGCGCGTGAACACTGTCGTGCCCGGTCAGTTGCACACCCCGATGGTGGAGACCCGCTTGGCCAAACAACGCGCGGGCGGCGATGTGGAGGCCTTGTTGGCCCAGCGCCAATCCCGCATTCCCTTGCCCTTCATGGGCGACGGCCAAGACACCGCCAGTGCGGTGCTGTTTTTGGCCAGCGATGAAGCACGCTTCATCACCGGCACCGAAATCATCGTCGACGGCGGCATGTCTGTGCGTTGCGACTGAACACCCAGGAGACTCTCATGACACGCTTGACCAAACGCCGCCTGCACAAATTGCTGGCCCTGAGCTTGCTGGCAGGCCTGACCAGCTTTGCCACGGCGCAAACCAAAGCCACCCGCATCTTGGTGGCCTTTCCACCGGGTGGCCCGGTGGACTTTGTGGCACGCACACTCACCGATCAACTGAGCAAAGAACTCGGCCACCAAGTGATGGTCGAAAACAAGGCCGGCGCCAACGGTGCCATTGCGGCTGACACCCTGCTCAAAGCACCCGCAGATGGTCAAACCCTGTGGCTCACCAGCGTGGGGGCGGTGGCCATCAACCCCTCGCTCTACCCCAACCTGGCCTATGACCCGGTGCGCGACTTGGCCCCCGTGTCGTTGGTGGTGAACAACGTGGAAATGTTGGTGGTCCACCCCAGCAACCCGGTCAACAACCCGCAAGAGTTCATTGCAGCGGCCAAGCTCAAGCGCGTGACCATGGCATCGTCTGGCACCGGCAGCGTGCCGCACTTGGCGATGGAGTTGTTGGCCGACGCCACCCACACCGACTTGGTTCACATCCCCTACAAAGGCGCGGCACCCGCGATCACCGATGTGATGGCCGGCCATGTGGACGGTTTCTTTGGCGACATCCCCGGTCTGATGGGCCAAGTGCGCAACGGCAAACTCAAGCCCGTGGCGATTGCGGCCACACGCCGCCATCCGCTGTTTCCCGATGTCAAAACCTTCCAGGAAATTGGCGTGCCCGGTGTGGACTCGGACAACTGGTACGCCTTGTTCGCGCACAAGAACACGCCGCCTGCTGAGCTTGAGCGGCTCAACCAAGCGGTGCGTCGCACCTTGGCCACTGAGAGCGTGCGCGGCAAGCTGATTGCCTCGGGCGCAGAGCCTGCAGCCAACAGTTCGGCCGAACTCAGCGCCCTGTTGAAAAACGACATGACCAAGTGGGGCCGTGTGATTCGACTCAAAAAAATCACAGCGGACTGACACCCCCCCTTCACGCGCACTCACGGACATCCACCATGACACACACCGCACGCATCGCCCCCATCACACCCGGTACCCGCCCTGAGCTGGCTGAGCTTGAAGCCAAGATCGTGGCCAAGCGCGGCAAGGTCACAGCGCTCTACCAACACCTGCTCAACAGCCCTGACATGGCGCAAGGCTGGGAAGAGTTCACGCGTGCCGTGCGCCAGCGCAACAGCTTGCCTGGCGACCTGCGCGAACTGGTGATCTTGCGCGTGGCCGTGCTCAACCGCGCGCCCTACGAGTTTGATGCCCATGTGCCCTTCGCCTTGAAAGAAGGCATGGCTGCACACAAAGTCGAGGCGGTCAAAGAAACGCCCATCTCGGCAGAGTTCACCGAGTTGGAGCAACTGGTGCTGGAGCTCACCGACACCATGACCCGCGACATCGAAGTGCCCGATGCCTTGTTTGCCCGCATCCATGCGCACTTCCAAGGCCAAGCGCTGCTCGACCTGTGCATCACCATTGGCGCCTACAACATGGTCTCGCGCGTGTTGGTGGCGCTGCACATTGGGCACTGACATGGACGCGCAGCTGTGTGATTCGCTGCTGTTGAAAACCAGCAGTGCTTTCCCATCGGGCACGGTGGCGCGCTGGCACGCCACCATGGGCAACAGCGCTTGGTCCCAAGCGGTGGTGCAAAGTGTGGCCACGGCCAAAGCCGAAAACGGCCAGCCCATGCACTACATCTATCTGCACTTGGCTCATGCGCAAGAAGCCACCCGCACAGAATGCCAAGACTTTGAAAAGCGTTGGCACGCCTTGACAGGCCACAGCGCCGAAGTGTCGCGTCTGCGTGAGATGCTGCGCTGCGAGGGGGCCAGTTTCGGTGCGCCGCCCGGCGTGCACTATGTGGTCGAGACCGACACGGATGAGGGCTGGGAGACAGAAATTTTCAAGTGGTATGACCAAGAACACATGCCTGGCTTGGCCACTGTGCCCGGGTGCATCTTGGCGCGGCGACTGCTGAACCTGGACCATGCGCCAAGGTCTTATGCCTGCTACGACTTGGTCACCCATGAGACTTTGGGCTCTCCCCCTTGGCTGGCTGTGCGCGCAACCGCTTGGAGCGACATCTGCCGCCCACATTTCACCAACACCGCACGCACACTGTTTGAACAACCTAATGCCTGAAAGGCCCACCATGACTGAACGCTTTACCCAACTGCGCTACGAAGACCTGGCCCCCGAGGTCAAACCTCTGGCGGACGACATCCTCAAAGTCTCTAGCGCTGCGCTGGGCGGCCCCTACAACACCTTGCTGCGCAGCCCCGACATGGCCAGGCGTTGTTTTGACTTGCTGGATTACCTGCGTTTCAAAACTTCGGTGAGCAAACGCTTGAACGAGTTTGCCATCCTGATTCAAGCGCGCATCGCCAATGCGCAATACGAGTGGTGGGCGCATGACCCGATTGCACAAAAAGCCGGTTTATCGCCCGCCATCATTGAGCAGCTGCGCCAGTGCCAACGCCCAAGCGGCATGCAAGACGACGAAGCCTTGGTGTATGACTTTTGCATCCAGCTCAGCCTAAACCACCGCGTGCCCGACGACCTGTGGCAGCGCGCCATCCGCAGCATGGGCGAGCAAGCCGTGGTCGATTTGACGGTGCTCTCAGGCACCTATGTGATGGTGTCGATGTTGCTCAACGCCACGCAAGTGGGCATACCCAACGGTGGCGCAGAGCCCTTGGAGGTCATGTCACCGCTTGACATTCGCCAACGCTTGCTCAGCTGATTCGCACCACACGCCATTGCAACCCACCAGGAACAGACCATGACGCCCCACAACAAACGCCAACTGCTCGCGCGCGCTCTTGCAACCGGATTACTCGCCTTGATGGGCGCATCCGCCGTGCAGGCCGATGCCGACTACCCGAACAAACCAGTCACCGTCATCGTGGCCTATGCGCCCGGCGGGCAAGGCGATGTGTTTGCTCGCCTGGTCAGCGACAAGCTCTCCACACAGTACAAGCAACCGGTGGTGGTGGACAACAAGCCGGGCGTGTCGGGCACGGTGGGCACACGCATCGCGGCCAAGGCTAAAAACGATGGCTACACGCTCTTCTTGGGTCAGACCGGTGAGATCACGGTCAACCGCGTGCTCATGAAAGACCTGGGCTACGACCCCATGAAAGAGCTCGTGCCGGTGGTGCTGATTGGCAATGCGCCCTTGATCATGCTGGCGCCTGTTGATGCCCCGTACAACACCGTGGCCGAGTTCATCCAAATGGCGCGTGCCAAACCGGGCGAGTTCAGCTATGGCTCTGTCGGTGCTGGCACCCCGGGCCATCTGTCTGCCGTGGCCTTGACCCTGGGCGCGAAGCTCAACATGGTGCACGTGCCCTACAAAGGCGTGGGTCCTCTGATGTCGGACTTGATGGCCGGTCGCTTGCAAGCCTTCTTCAGCAGCGCCTCTGCGGCGATGCCGCAAATCAAAGGCGGCAAGCTCAAAGCCTTGGGCGTGACCACCACGCGCCGCATGAGCTCTTTGCCCAATGTGCCCACCGTGGCCGAAGCCGGCCTGCCTGGATTCAGCTACACCTTGTGGGGCGGTTTGTTTGCGCCAGCAGGCACGCCTGCCGATGTGATTGATCGCTTGAACCGCGATGTCAACGCCTTGTTGGCATCTTCAGACATTCGTGCGCGCCTTGAAGGCGACAACATGGCCGTGCCCAAAAACACACCGGCTGAATTTGCCGATTACGTGCGCAACGAGGCCGTGAAGTTTGAAAAGCTCATCAAAGACGCCGACCTGAAACTGGAACAGTGAACCGTCCAAGGTTTCTCTGACCATGTCCCTCTTTCCTTTTGCCCCACCGATAAGTTGTTTATGAAAATTGTTGTTTTACCTGGCGATGGCATTGGCCCCGAGACCATGGCGGTCACCGTCGATGTGCTGCAAGCCGCCTCCAAACGCTTCAACCTTGGCCTAGAGCTGATGCACGACATCGCCGGCCACGCCAGTTTGCAAAAGCACGGTGCCACCGTGACCCCAGCACTGTTGGAGAAGGTCAAAAACGCCGACGGCCTGATGCTCGGTCCCATGGCCACTTACGACTTCAAAGACGAAGCCAAAGGCGAAATCAACCCCTCCAAGTTTTTCCGCAAGAGCCTGGACCTGTTTGCCAACATCCGCCCCGCACGCACCTACCCCGGCGTGAAAACCATCACCTCGGCGTTTGACCTGGTGGTGGTGCGCGAAAACACCGAAGGCTTTTATGCCGACCGCAACGTGGAGTCGGGCAACAGCGAAATCTTGGTCACACCCGATGTGGCCATCTCGCTGCGTCGCATCACCCGCGAATGCTGCGAGCGCATTGCACGCAGCGCGTTTGAACTGGCCATGCAACGCAAACGCCACCTGACCCTGGTGCACAAACACAATGTGCTCAAAGTCACCGATGGCATGTTCTTGGATGCGTGCCACCGCGTGGCCCAAGACTTCCCCGAAGTCACCGTGGACGACTTCATCGTCGACGCCATGATGGCCCACGTGGTGCGCGCCCCGGCACGCTTTGACGTGATCGTGACCACCAACATGTTTGGCGACATCTTGTCGGACCTCACCGCAGAACTCTCTGGCAGCTTGGGGCTGGGCGGCTCCTTGAACGCGGGCTTGAACAACGCCATGGGCCAAGCGGCACATGGCTCGGCCCCCGACATTGCAGGCCAAGACATTGCCAACCCGTTCTCGCTGGTGTTGTCGGCCTCGATGTTGCTGAGCTGGCATGCCCAGCGCTCCGGCAACGCCGCTTACTTGCAGGCTGCGCAAGCCATCGACCAAGCCGTGGAAGACTGCATTGCCAACGGTGAATGCACGCGCGACGTGGGCGGCAAATTGGGCACGCACGCCACCGGGCAGGCCGTGGTGAAGCGCTTGGGCTAAAAGCAAAACCGCCACCCGAGGGTGGCGGTCAAAGCCAGTCAGATCGGGTCACGTCAGCACGTTGAGGCCATGCTTTTGGACAACCGTTAACAACTTCAGCGCCATGCCACTTGGGCTCTTTGCACCCGTTTCCCACTTTTGAACGGTGGACTCGCTGGTGTTGAGGTATCGCGCAAAAATGGGTTGGCTGACATGGTTTTGTTCGCGGATTTTTTTGATCAATTCCGGCTTGATGCTCTCTGGCATCGACGCCAAGCATGCTTCATCAAATTCGCGCAGCGTCGTTTTGCTCATCGCACCAACCTTCATCAGCGCTTGCGCTGATGCATGTATCGATTCGTAAGCGTCAGACTTGTAGCGAGGTTTAGTTTTGGTCATGGCATATCTCCAAGAATGCTTGATCCTTGATCAGTTGCTCCAGTTGAAGCGTTGTCAATTTGGCATACGCTTTTGCAAGTGCACGAAACTGAAGCAATTCATCACTGTCAATGTTTGAACGGTCTTTTTTGGCAAACAAATACTGATACACCCACCCTTGCCCAGACTGGGTCAAGATGATGGAGCGGTGCATGTTGTCGTTCAAGCGCTTTTTATAGACACCGGAGCCCAAGTCGTCCGCCTGCCCTTTTTTCACTTGTGAAATTGCAAGGCACAAAGCGGCATCTGAGATGCGTGCCTTCTTGGCAGCTTTGGCGAACCATGCCGTTTTAAACACACGCTGGTGGGTGCTTTGCTTTGTGCGCATGACTTCATCATAGCACCAGGTGCTATGATGAACCAACCCAAATTTTGAGCGAGATCGCGCTCAGAAAATGGCCATTCAGGCCATGACATTCGTACCGATGTGTTTACGCACGTCCCAGCAAGCGCTGGGCATTGCGGCTTTCAATCGCCGTCAGGTCGTTCATGCTGAAGCCCATGGCCATCAGACCCTTCACGTGGTCGAGTGAGGTTCGGTACGGGAAGTCGGTGCCAAACACCACCTGCGACACATCCACCAAGTTCAACAAGGAGAGCAACGCACCAGGGTGCGAGGCTTGCGCCGTGTCGTAGTAAAAGCTGCGCAGGGTGGGCAGGACTTGATCGCTGGGCAAGATCTTGCCGAAGTTGGCGTTGAGCTTGGGCAGCATGGTCAGGCGCTCCACCAAGAAGGGCATGGTGCCGCCCGCATGCGAGAAGATGAACTTGATGTCTTTGCAGCGCGTGGCCGTGCCGCTGAACAACAAGCTGGTGATGGTTCGGGTGGTGTCGGTGGCGAACTCGATGGTGGAACCAGGCACACCTTCTTGCAAATTGCCGCAGCACTTGGGGCTGGACGGGTGGGTGTAGACCACCAGCTTGCGGCGGTTGATCTCGTCCATGATGGGGGCAAACGCTTTGTCGCCCAACCACTTGCCATCGTAGCTGGTGAGCATGGCAATGCCGTTGGCCTTGAGCACATCCACGCTGTAGGCCATCTCGGCCAAAGCGCCATCGACGTCGAGCATGGGCAAGGTGGCAAAGAAGCCGAATTGACTCGGGTAGTCACGCGCCAGCTGGGCGCCGTATTCGTTGCTCACGCGGGCCATGGCGCGCATGGTGGCCGGGTCTCCAAAGCTGGCCGCAGGTGTGGTGGGGGAGGTGATCGAATAGGTCACGCCGGCTTGGGCCATGTCATCCAGCGTTTTGTTGAGCGACCAGTTGCGGGCTGGAGGCTCAGCCAGTTTGCGGGTTTCGAGTTCTTTCAAAAACGCGGGGGCCCACACGTGGTGGTGCACATCCACCAAACTGCGCTTGGCCACACTGGGCAGTGGCGCGTCTTTGGACGAGGTGGCACACGAGGGCAGCACCGTCGCCGCGCCTGCGGCCAACAGGCCCGTTAAAAAGCCACGACGCGGGGTGCATTGGTTGCAACCATCTTGAGGGTGAAAGAGCTGGGCCACGCAAGTCTCCTGAGTTTGACAAAGTTCGCGCGACTTTGCCAGAAGACCCCTCGCTTGCCCATGGGGTTGGCACCAGTGCTCAGTCCCTCGCGTGACTGCGGCCCCATATAAGTAATTCTTGATACATTGACCACCAAGGCGCATGATGAGGATGTGTCCAACCCATTTGGCTGTTGGCACAACCTCAAAGAAAGCAATGTATGAACATCAATGTGGGCGGTATTGACCGCATCTTGCGCGTGGTGGTGGGCTCGGCCATGGTGCTGGCGGCCAGCAACCATGTGATCGGTGAGTGGGGTTATCTGGGCGTCGTAGTGCTGACCACCGGCATGCTGCAGTTTTGCGGCGTCTACACCTTGTTCGGCGTGAACACCTGCCCGATGCAAGACAAGGCTTGATCGGTCGGCGCAGCCCGAAACAACTCAGATGGGCGGCGCAGTCTTCAGGTGGCCTGCTCCCCGCAGCCATAACAAGCCCAAGCTGGCCATGGCCATCGGCAAGAGAGAGCCCCAGTTCAGCCATGACCACCCTTGGGTGGTCACCAAAGCACCCGAGGCAAATGAGCTCACGGCCATGGTGGCAAACACGCAAAAATTCAGCGCCGCCTCGGCGCGATTTTTTTCTTGGGGCGCATACACCAGCATCGCCAGGGTGGTGCTGCCCGTGAACAAGAAATTCCAACCCACGCCCAATATCAACAAGGCCCAGACAAACTGATGCAGTTCGGTCCCCGACAGCGCCACAGCGATGCAGACCACGATCAACAACACGCCAAGGCCCATCACGGACAAGACCCCAAATCGCTTGATCAAGTGCCCAGTGACAAAACCAGGCGCAAACATGCCGATCACATGCCACTGCAGCACCCAAGCGGTGTCAGAAAACGGCAATCCACACACTTGCATGGCCAAGGGCGTGGCCGCCATCAACAAGTTCATCACGCCATAACCCAAGGAGGCACACAAGGCGGCCACCATGAAAACAGGTTGGCGCATGATTTGGCTCAAAGGGCGCCCAGGATCGTCACCGTCAGACATCTGCGGTTGTGGTGGAAACGTGATGCACGACATGACGCCCATCGACAGCACGGCCACCAACGCCAGTGCGACATAAGCACCGGCAAATGGAAATGCCAGCAAGTTTTGGGTGTACATCGACAAATTGGGGCCAACGATGGCACCCATCAGCCCACCGGCCATGACCAAGGACACCGCCTTTTCGCGGAAATTGTCTGGAGCCAACTCTGCCGCTGCAAAGCGGTACAGCTGTGCATTGGCGCTGTAATAACCAGCGACAAATGTGGTCAGCACCAGCATCCAAAAAGACTGGATCATCACCGCCCAAGCCCCCATACCGGCGGACAACAAAGCCACCAGCAGCCCCAGTTGGAATGACCCCTTGCGACCGAAACGCTGCTGCGACTTGGCCACCAAGCCCGTGCTCAACGCACTGCCCACCACATAGCCCATCACGGGCAACGTAGCCATCCACCCCACTGGCGCCAAGCTCAAACCCACCAAGCCATTGATGCCAATGAAGGTGACGTTGTTGGTCAGAAACAAGCCCTGAGCAACGGCAAGCAAGAGAAGTTGGCGGTTCATCGTCTGGTTGATTGCCGAGCCCTCCATGCTCAAGGTCTGTCCAAGGGCTTCTTGGCCACAAAGCCCACCAGGCCTGACATGCCTTTGTGCGCAGAGCCCTCGGCGATGTCGGCTTCGTAGGTGCGCAAGTCCAGCACCTCGTAGCCTGGAAATGAGGCGCGCATCAGCGCTTCGTCATACAAATGGTCCAGCTCGCCCGGCCCTCCCGTGTTGAAGCGCAGCTGCTCGGTGCTGTAGCCCTGAATCACCAGCACACCACCGGGCTTGAGGCAAGCGTCCATGCGTTCAAACAGTTGGGCACGTTGCTCGGGCCCCGCAAATTGAAAAAAGATGCCCACCACGTTGTCGTAATGACCCGCTTGCCAGTTGAAAGACTGCCAGTCGCTGCACTGAAAGTTCACCCCCACCTGGTGCGAGGCAGCGAGTTGGTGCGCTTTGCGAACCGCGTTGGACGAAAAGTCAAACGCATTCACCGCCAAACCTTGCTTGGCCAACCACACGCTGTTGCGTCCTTCGCCATCGGCCACCGACAAAGCCGTACCTGGCAACAGGTGCTGCTGTTGACTGGCCAAGTAAGCATTGGGTTGCTCGCCAAACAAATAGCCGTCGATGTCAAAACGGTGCTGCCAGCGCTCGAGGGGATTGTTAAACGTCGCCATGTCAAACCTTTGCAATTGATCTTTTGGAAAATAATTCAGTCAATATTAATATACATCTCATGTATATGTTTTTTAATATACTGAAAAAAAGCCCTCAATTTCTCGATGAAAAAACAGACCTTTGACCTCGCCAGCATGCACCAGTCTGCCGATCAAGCCTGCCGCTTGATGAAGGTGCTCTCTAACGCAGACCGCCTCATGCTGTTGTGCCAACTCACCGAGGGTGAAAAATGCGTGAGCGAACTCGAAGAGCTGTTGGGCATCGTACAGCCCACCTTGTCGCAGCAACTCAGCGTCTTGCGCAACGAGGGATTGGTCAGCACGCGCCGTGAAGGCAAAAATATTTACTACCAAATCACCAGCCAAGAAGCACTGGCCGTCATGCACGTGCTGTACGCCAACTTCTGCAAGACCTGAAAGACCTTGCATGACGATCGACTGGAACCACTTCACACCCTCGGCCTCACTGGCTGGTGGCGTTCTGTTGGGCTTGGCCTCGGCCCTGCTCATCTTGCTCAATGGCCGCATCTTGGGCATCAGTGGCATCTTGGGCGGGCTCCTGCGGCCCAAACGCACCGACAGTCTGTGGCGGCTCAGTTTTTTGGCGGGACTGTTTGCCGCGCCCTGGGTCGTTCAAGCCCTTGCGCCTGTGGGCTGGCTTGAAGCCCCACGGATCGACGCCAGCACGGGTCTGGTGCTGATCGCAGGTGTGTTGGTCGGCTGGGGCACCCGCTACGGTTCGGGTTGCACGAGTGGCCATGGCGTGTGCGGTTTGTCACGCTTGTCACACCGCTCGCTCGCCGCCACAGGGCTGTTCATGGCCGCAGGCTTTGCCACTGTGTTTGTGCTCAAACACATCGTGCGATGAAGGAGTGAACATGCAACGCATCAGTGAATTTGTGGTGGGCCTGATTTTTGGGTTGGGCCTCATGCTGTCGGGCATGACCGACCCCGGCAAAGTCATCGGCTTTTTGGACATCACCGGCGCATGGGACCCCTCCCTGGCCTTGGTCATGGGCGGCGCCATTGGCGTGGGCGTGTTTGCTTTTGCCTGGGCCAAAAAACGCCGCCAACCCATGCTGGGCGAAGCGTTTGATTGGCCTGCCTCTGAGCTGATCGACCGCCGTGTGGTCATCGGCAGCCTGGTGTTTGGCATCGGTTGGGGCTTGGCCGGTTTTTGCCCAGGACCTGCTTTGGTCAGCTTGGCCGCTGGCCAAGAAAAAGCCCTCTATTTCGTGGGGGCCATGATCTTTGGCATGATCGCGTGTGAACTGATGCCCCTCCATCCATCCCCCTCTTCTGAGACAGAAAGTCAGCCATGAACACCAACTTGATCCAAGACAGCCAAGCTCTGCTCGACAGCACCGACGCCAGCACCACCGCGCCCACACGCCGCCTGGCTTTACAGACCGCCTTGGGACTGGGCTATGCCGCAGCGGCCATGCCCCTGATGGCTCAAACCGCCATCAAAACCCCCAGCGATGGACTGGTCAGCGGCGAGGTGGTGATTGACGTCAACGGCTTCAAGATGCCCGCCTACCGCTCGGCGCCAGCAGGCAAAACCAACCTGCCCGTGGTGCTGGTGATTTCGGAAATTTTTGGCGTGCACGAATACATCGCCGATGTGACGCGCCGCCTGGCCAAAGAGGGTTACCTGGCCATTGCGCCTGAGATGTTCATCCGCCAGGGCGACGCCAGCAGCTATGGCGAAATTGCCAAACTGCAAGCCGAAGTGATTGCCAAAGTGCCCGATGCCCAAGTGATGGGCGACTTGGACGCCTGTGTGGCCTGGGCCGGTGGGCAAGGCGGCAACACACAACGCATTGGCATCACTGGGTTTTGCTGGGGCGGTCGCATCACCTGGCTGTACGCACAACGCAACCCCAGCGTCAAAGCCGGTGTGGCTTGGTACGGTCGCTTGGAAGGCCAAACCAACCCGATCACCCCCAGCCACCCCATTGAACAAGCGGCCCAACTCAAAGCCCCGGTACTGGGCTTGTATGGCGCGGCGGACACCGGCATTCCCGTGGCATCGGTGGACCGCATGAAAGCCGCGCTGGCCCAAGCCGGGGCGCAAGGCAATGCCGCCGCCAAAGCCAGCGACTTTGTGGTCTACCCCGACACCCCCCACGCCTTTCACGCTGACTACCGCGCCAGCTACCGCGCAGGCCCTGCCACCGATGGCTGGCAACGCGCTGTGGCGTGGTTTGCCAAAAACCTGTAAGCCGGCAGGGCTGACAGGCTAGCCACTGGCATTCGCCTAAGCGGCCACAAACACCCGCGCCTTGCGCGGCGTCAGCAGCAAGGTGTCGCCCTCGACAAAGCCTTGGTCATAAAACTGCGCAGCAGGAATTTGCGCTTCGATGATTTGCTCTCCTGATGGGTTGTCGCCTTCCACGGCGACCAACTCCAGCCGAGCCGTTGGCCCCACCACGATGGCGCGTGTGAGCTGCGCCACGATGCCCTCGTCACCCTGCGTGTAGCGGCGCACATCCAGGTCGTGCGGACGCACAAACACAGAGGCTTTGGCATCTTGGACGTTCTGGTGCTCGGGGCTGGGAACGCGCACGGTCTGGCCTTCGATGCCAATGTGCATCTCGCCTTCATGGGCACGGCCATGGAACAAATTGACATCGCCCAAAAAGCCATAGACAAACGGGCTGGCCGGGTGTTCCCACACCTGTTGGGGTGAACCCACTTGCTCTACCTGGCCCCGGTTCATCACCACCACACGGTCGGCCACTTCGAGCGCCTCTTCTTGGTCATGGGTGACGAAGATGGTGGTGACGTTCAAGTCGTCGTGCAAGCGGCGCAACCAGCGGCGCAACTCTTTGCGCACCTTGGCATCCAAAGCGCCAAAGGGTTCATCCAGCAGCAACACCTTGGGCTCCACCGCCAAGGCGCGGGCCAGCGCAATGCGTTGGCGCTGCCCGCCCGAGAGCTGCGAGGGGTAGCGGTCGGCCAACCAGTCGAGTTGCACCAGGCTCAAGAGCTCGTGCACTTTTTGCTGGATCTGCGCCTCGCTCGGGCGCTCGCTGCGGGGTTTGACGCGCAGGCCAAAGGCCACGTTTTCAAACACCGTCATGTGGCGAAACAGCGCGTAGTGCTGAAACACAAAACCCACATGGCGCTCACGCACGTGCACATGGGTGGTGTCTTCGCCGCTGAACAAAATCGTGCCGTGATCGGCGGTCTCTAAACCCGCAATGATGCGCAGCAAGGTGGTCTTGCCACAGCCCGAGGGGCCAAGCAAGGCGATCAGTTCACCGGATTCAATGTCCAGGCTGACGTCACCCAGCGCTTGAAAGTCGCCAAACTGCTTGTGGATGTTTCGGATTTCAATGCTCATGGCTGTGTGCTCTTGGAAGAAGTTGGTGCGCTCGGACGTTCAGGCGGCACATCGGCCGAGGCTTTGAGCTCGCGTGCATGACGCCACTCCACCGTCGACTTGATGGCCAAGGTCACCAAGGCCAGCAGCGCCAACAGCGAGGCCACGGCAAACGCCGCCGCCGACTGGTATTCGTTGTACAAAATTTCCACATGCAAGGGCATGGTGTTGGTTTGGCCCCGTATGTGGCCCGACACCACCGACACCGCGCCAAACTCGCCCATGGCCCGCGCGTTGCACAAGATGACGCCGTAAATCAGGCCCCACTTGATGTTGGGCAGGGTCACATGCCAAAAGGTTTGCCAGCCGGTGGCCCCGAGCACGATGGCCGCTTGCTCTTCGTCATTGCCTTGGGCTTGCATGAGCGGAATCAACTCACGGGCGATGAACGGGAAGGTCACAAACACCGTGGCCAACACAATGCCCGGCACCGCAAAAATGATTTGGATGTCATGCGCTTGCAACCAAGGGCCAAACCAACCCTGGGCACCAAACATCAAGACATAAATCAAACCCGCCACCACCGGTGACACCGAAAACGGCAAGTCCACCAAGGTGGTCAAAAACGCCTTGCCCGGAAATTCGTATTTCGCAATCGCCCAAGCCGCTGCCACGCCAAACACCAAGTTCAAGGGCACGGCGATCAAGGCGGTGAGAAAGGTCAAGCGGATGGCCGACCACGCATCGGGCTCTTGCAGCGCTTGCCAGTACACATCCACGCCCTTGCGCAAGGCTTCGGTGAACACCGCCGCCAGGGGCAAGACCAAGAACAAAAACATGAAGCACAGCGCCAAGGCAATCAAACTCCAGCGCACCCAAGCGGGCTCGGTGGTGCCTGCACGCTGGGCTTTGGCCGTTACACCCTTGGGGGATGAAGGGTTCAACACGGCACTCATGCGGGCGCTCCGGTGTGGCGACGCTGCCAAGCTTGCAAGGCGTTGATGACCAGCAACAACACGAACGAGATCACCAGCATCACCACCGCCACCGCAGTGGCGCCCGCGTAGTCGTACTGTTCCAGCTTGCCGATGATGATGAGTGGCGTGATCTCCGACACCATGGGCATGTTGCCGGCAATGAAAATGACCGAGCCGTACTCACCAATGGCGCGCGCAAAAGCCATGGCAAAGCCTGTCAACAGGGCAGGCGCGATGGACGGAAAAATCACCCGACTGAAAATTTGCCAGCGCGTGGCCCCCAGACATGTGGCGGCTTCTTCCTGTTCTTTTTCGGCATCTTCCAACACCGGCTGCACGGTGCGCACCACAAACGGCAAGCCAATGAAGATCAAGGCAATCACCACCCCGTTGGGGTTGAACGCCAACTGAATGCCCAGCGGTTCAAGGTACTGACCGATCCAGCCGTTGCCCGCCAGCAAAGCCGTCAGCGATATACCCGCCACCGCGGTGGGCAGCGCAAACGGCAAGTCCACCAAGGCATCGACCACCTTCTTGCCAAAGAAGTTGTAACGCACCAGCACCCAAGCGACCAGCAAGCCAAACACCACATTCACCAAAGCCGCCACCAGTGAGGCACCAAAGGTCAAGCGGTAAGAGGCCATCACACGCGGGCCTGTAACGGCAGCCCAAAACTGCTCCCAGGTGAGCGTGAAAGTTTTGAAGATCAAGGCCGACAAAGGAATGAGCACGATCAAGCTGAGGTACGTCAGCGTGAAGCCCAGGGTGATGTTGAAACCCGGCAGCACGCGCGCAGGGCGGTGCCGCTGTGGCAAAGAAAAGAGTGCCATGAATTAACCTTGAACAGTGGCTGGGACCCGCGCATGACCGTGAGGGTGTGCCACGGAAAGCGGGGCACGTAAGCTCAAGCTGTGTCCAACCAGGGATTGCAACAGCGCCAGTCCCAGCGGCCAGTCGCCAAAACCCGACTCGACATTGATGTGCCCAGCGTTTTGCAAACGGACAAATTCACTGCCCCACGAGCGGGCATAGGCCCCTGCGGTGCGAACTGAACAATAAGGGTCGTTGCTGCTGGCCACCAACACACTGCGGTAAGGCAAAGGCTGGTAAGGCACGGGGGCAAAGTCGACCAAAGGTGCACGACGCTCAGGATCGGCCGGGGCCACCAACAGAGCGCCTTGAACGCGTGTCACCACCTCGGGCGGCAAATGCGTGATGGCAATGCAGCCCAAGCTGTGACCTACCAGCACCACCGGGCCGTCTTGTGCCAACACGGTGTGGCCAATGCTGCGCACCCAGGCGCTGCGGGTGGGTGACATCCAATCGTCTTGCTGCACCCGAACAGCATGCGTCAAGCCGTCGGCCCACAGGCTCTGCCAGTGGCCAGGGCCTGAATCGCGCCAACCGGGCACGATGATGAGTGTGGGAGAAGAAGACATGGCCTGCATTGTGTGAGGCCCGTCTCGAATCAACAACGAATCAATTGTTGTTTGCTTATGTGCTGTGGCGTATATAGACAAGCACCCTGTCGTCTCGCGCAACACCCACCATGAGCGTTGCCGTTTGGCGGCTCGCTAAGATCAAGGCCATGAACCCACGCCCTCTGAAAGTCGCGCTGCTGCAAATGCGCGCCAGCACCGAAGCCGACATCAACCTCGCCTGTGTGAAAGCAGGTTTTGAAGATGCTGCACGGCACAACGCAGACCTCTTGGTCACACCAGAAATGACCACGGTGCTGGACCGTCGCCCTTGCGCCTTGTTGGAAAAATCTCATGCGCAAGCAGATGACCCACACCTGCAAACCATGAGCGCGCTCGCACGGCAGTACCAGATGGATGTGTTGGTCGGCTCCATCGCCATTCGCGTCGAAGCTCAGCGGCTGGCCAATCGCAGCTTCTTCATTAACCGACAAGGTGATGTGGTGGCGCACTACGACAAAATTCATTTGTTCGATGTAGACCTCGGGCGCGGTGAGCGTTACCAAGAGTCGGCACGTTTTGTCGCAGGCCAAGAGGCTGTGGTCGTGAAAGGCGCCAACTACACGCTGGGCATGAGCGTGTGCTATGACCTGCGTTTTGCACAGCTCTACCGCGACCTCGCGCTGGCAGGCGCAGACATCTTGGCCGTGCCCTCGGCCTTCACCGTGCCAACCGGTCTGGCGCATTGGCACACTCTGTTGCGCGCGCGTGCCATCGAAACAGGTTGTTTTGTTTTGGCTCCAGCGCAGCATGGTCTGCACGAAGATGGACGCACCACCTATGGGCACTCGCTGGTGGTCAACCCATGGGGCGAGGTGGTGGCCGAAAAACCAGAAGGCACGGGAATTTTGATGGCGGAGCTTGACTTGTCTGAAGTTCTACAAGCGCGAAAAAAGCTCCCCAGCCTGCAGCACACGCGCCCCTACCAACTCAGAACCTCGGCCTGACGGCGCGCTCTGTCAATACTCGGTGGCTGGAAACGCCATGCCGTCTTTCACCGCAAAAAACATCGAGCGCCCGCCCACAGGCATCCGGCTCACCACCGCCAGTTGCGCCACATCAATCTTGACCAACTGCTTGTCGTCTGAAGCCACCACATAGAAGAATTTGCTGTCGGGCGTGAACCACGCAGCATGCGATTGCTTGTTGCCTTGACCCACTTGGATGTGACGCACCAGCGTGAGGGTGTTGGCATCGATCACGCTGACCACCCCGTCGTTGTGATGGATCACAAAAAACTGCTGACCATTAGGGGATAAAGCGGCATGGCCGGGTCCCTGCCCCGTGGCAATGGTTTTGACCCAAGCCTGTGTGCGCGTGTCCAACACCGAAATTTGCCGCCCGCCTTCGTTGCAAAACAAAAAGTAGCGGCCATCGCGGGTGAATGCACCGTGGTGACCGGAGGGCTTTTCACCCGCAGCCAATGCAACCGGCAGGTGTTTGACGATGCGATCGGTCTTGGCATCGATCAGCGTCAAGCTGGTGCCGCCGCCTTGTTGCTCGTTCACCGCATACAGCAGCTGTCCATCGGGCGATGCATGCAGGTAATGGTTGTAGCCGTCGATCTCGATGGACTTGACCACTTGGCCAGCGGCCACATCCACCTTGACGATGCGTCGGTGCGCTGCATCGGCCACATACACAAACTTGCCATCGGGTGTCCAGTGAGGGTGCTTCATCATCACGCCATGGAAACCCGTGTCGTTTGGCGCGATGTCGATGGTTTTGAGGATGGTGTTTTCATCGAGGTCAATCAAAGTCAGCTTGAGCACATCTCGGTACACCACAGCCAGTGTTTTGTCGTCGGGCGAAGTGGCCAATTGAAACGAGGTGCCTGGCAAGTCGATCGCGCCCAACATGCGAAAGGTGTGGGCATGGAGCACGGTCAGGTTGTTGGAACCTCGGTTGTTGACAAAGATTTTTCCGTTGCGCGAGGTCGCCATGGCATGCGGTACTTTGCCAGTGGGGATTTTTTCAATCACCTGCTCTGTGCCCAAATCAATCACCACCACCTGTGCATCGGCTTCGCTGGCCACGTAGGCATAGCGCGTCTTAGGTTCCAGGTGGGGGCTGACAAATGCACAACCACCTGCAAGGGCGGAAAAAATCGCGATCAGGCCGAGCCGAGTGGCAAGCGTGCGAGGGATATTCATGCGGATGGCTCCGAGTCAATCTGTGAATGACTGAATATTAGTCGCATCCATAGGGGGGTCATGGATTGACGGACAATGCGCACTCCGTTTGATCCGCTGGAGCCCCTATGACACGCCGTCTGATTCAACCCTTTTCACGCCTTCTGCTCGCCACTGTTGTTTTGGGCCTGTGCATCGCACCCGCTTGGGCCGGTAAAACACTGGATGCGGTGAAACAACGCGGCCAAGTGGTGTGCGGCGTCAACACCGGCCTGGCAGGTTTTGGTGCGGCCGACAGCCAAGGCAAATGGACTGGCTTGGATGTGGACGTCTGCCGTGCCGTGGCTGCAGCCGTGCTGGGGGACCCCAACAAAGTGCGGTTTGTGCCACTGTCCGCCCCGCAACGCTTCACCGCGCTGCAATCGGGCGAGGTGGATGTGCTGTCACGCAACACCACCTTCACGCTGACACGCGACGCCTCGCTGGGGCTGCACCAGACCGCCGTGACTTTTTACGATGGTCAAGCCTTCATGGTGCCAGCCAAAGCCAACCTCAAGAGTGCCAAGCAACTCAAAGGGGCCACCGTGTGCGTGCAATCGGGCACCACCACCGAGAAAAACCTGAGCGACTTTTCACGCTCCAACAAACTCGACCTCAAACCTGTGGTGTTTGAAAAGTTTGACGCGGCCAATGCCGCCTACTTTGCGGGTCGCTGCAAGGCTTACACCACCGATGGCTCGGGCCTGGCCTCAATACGAGCCAAAGAAGCCAAGGACCCGAAAGACCATGTGATCTTGCCAGAGCTGATTTCCAAAGAACCGCTGGGCCCCTTGGTGCGTCGTGGTGACGACGAGTGGCTGGCCATTGTGAAGTGGACCATTTATGGCTTGATTGAAGCCGAAGAGGTGGGCATCACCGCAGCCAATCTGGAGACCTTGAAGAATGAGAGCACTGATCCCGTGGTGCTGCGTCTATTGGGCAAGACAGACGACACCGGCAAGCTGCTGGGGCTTGACCGCGACTGGCTGGCCCGCGCCATCGCTACCGTGGGCAACTATGGCGAGATGTTCGAACATCACCTGGGTGAAAAAACCGCCCTCGGCTTGAAGCGCGGCCTCAACGCCCAGTGGAACAAAGGCGGCTTGCAATACGCGATTCCAATTCGCTGAAACCCAAGCGATGTGACGCGAGACCTTTGCCAAAACGCGTCATGCTTGCTCAAAGAAGGTTCAGGGGAACCTTCAAGTAGCTCACACCATTGTCTTCAGCCGGCGGCAGTTTGCCCGCTCGCACATTCACCTGCACCGATGGCAGGATCAAAACAGGCATGTCCAAGGTTTTGTCCCGCGCTTTGCGCATGCTGACGAAGTCGGACTGCGTGATGCCATCGTGCACATGGATATTGCTTTTGCGCTGTGCAGCAACGCTGCTGGTCCACATCGGCTCCCGGCCAGCAGGTGGATAGTCATGGCACATGTGCAGACGCGTGGAGGGGTCGAGTGCCAATATTTTTCGAATCGATTGAAACAGAGTGGCCGCATCGCCACCCGGAAAGTCACAACGCGCCGAGCCATAGTCGGGCATGAACAGCGTGTCACCGACAAACGCGTCTGAACCGCAGACGAAAGTCATGCACGCCGGTGTATGACCGGGGGTATGCATCGCCGTCAGTTCCAAATGGCCAAAACGCAACACCTCACCATCGTCGAGCAGTCGATCGAAATCAGCGCCGCTGGTGTCCATGTCGGTCGCGTTGAACACTTTTTTAAATGTTGTCTGCACCGAACATATCTCGCGCCCAATGGCGATGCGTCCGCCTAATTCTTCTTTCAAGTAAATGGCCGCAGAGAGGTGGTCGGCGTGGGCGTGTGTCTCCAATATCCAATCCACGGTCAACTCCGCCTTTCGCACATAGGCAATCAGCTGATCTGCGCTGATGTGCGAGGTGCGACCTGACTTGGCATCGAAATCCAGCACGCTGTCAATGATGACGGCTCGCCGCGTGCTTGGGTCTGACACCACGTGCGTGACGGTGAAGGTGGCTGGATCAAAGAACGATTGGATGGTTGGGGTTTGCATGCTGCGGCGGACTCACTCAAAGGCAGGTAAGACAGGCTTTGCGGTGGGCTTGCCTGCAGCGAGCCTGCTCCATTGGAATTTCGTGGGTTTGAGATTTGGCTTGTGCAACGAGGTCATGGGCGGTTTTCATAAGAATCACTTTTCTGATGGTTTGAACTTCTCAGTCCTTGAGGACAACACCTTGGGAGTCCAGCACACGGGTATGAATCGGTATGCCCAGCCCCACGCTTTGGCTCACTGTGCAGAAAGCCTCAAACTGTTCCAGGACACGGTCAAGTTGTTGCAGTTCGTGCGCTTGGACACCTAAGTGCAATTTGGCCGTCATGCGCAACACACGCATCCGGCCCTCGGCATTTCGCCCCACCTCGGCTTGCACGATGGTGTGTATGGGCTCGGGAGACTGCTTGAATTTTTGCAAGGCAAAAAACAAGGAGTCGCTCAAGCAATTCCCCACGGCAGCGGCCAGCAACTGAACGGGCGATGGCCCTTTGCCCTCGCCCAATGGTGCAGGCTCGTCCCCTAAAAGAGGGGGTAGGTTTTCATCAAACGAAATTAGAAATTGATAGTTGGCTTGTTGCCTCAACTCAACTTGAACGGTTTTACCTGACATGTCGACCTCCTGATGGTGTCAATGCGTCAATGACCTCAGCCGTTATTATATAAGCATCGATTGATATATTAAATCGACCTGTTTCTTGCGCTGTCAAATCATGACACACGCCCAATGGCGCAACTCACAAAAGATTTGGCATTGGCAAGACCGGCATCGAGTCCGCTGACGCTGCCATGCTCTGGATAGCCCATCGATTTGAGCTTTGCAACAAGCGCGTCACGCAATGCGTCTTCAGCGTCTACGCTGACCAACTGTTGATCGCGGTTGATCGAGATATGTGTAATGCCTTCGATGGCAGAAAGTCCTTTGATGATTGACTTTTCACAGCCACCACATTTGATGTTTTCGACGCGGATTTGAATGTGATTGACGGTCATAGAAACTCCTTTTATTGACATCCGTTGTGTAATTTCCATTGCTGCTCGTGCCCAATTTTTTTAGCAAATTCTGGCACCTTGCATCGCTCTTGCTCTGCAGGATCTGAAAGGGTTGATGCGTTCTGATCTACCACCAGTCGACTTGCTGTGGGATGGCCGTAGACCCAACTCGCCACGCCCATCAATGCTCCCGCATACACCAAGACCACCATGGCCTGCCCCAGACTACCGCCAGCACCGGGTGAGGGTGTGTAGCTGCACACATTGCCAGGGCAGAGCTCAACTTGATTTTTGCTGACCATGTCGTAGAGCTTGCAACCCATGCAAATGCCAAATGCAGATTCAAAGAACAGCAGCAGCAGGCATGTGCCACACACCAGCATGTTGATGGGGCCAATGACGCCCTTGATAACAATCAAGTAAAGCATCAACAAGGCCAGCGTGAACCCAATCGCCCAAGCAAATCTTTTTTGAGGTGCCCCCACATACTCCGGTTCTTGCCGACGCACCATCCATTGCCCAAGAATCAGGCTGGGTGAAAACCTAGGGTTGATGAAAATTCTGATGGTGAAGTCCATCAAAAATGCAATTACAAATACACGCGTGGGTTGAAAGTTTCCCAACAGCATGGCGTTCATGAAGGCGATGATGGCCATGAAAAATAACAGGCCGGCGGCAGCTCTGACAGCGCGCTCATTGAGCACAGCCAAGTTGTAGCCTGGAAGGCGTTCGCCAAATTGAAACAGTGCGTGTGACATGGTGTCCTTGAAATGGTTCAACCCGAGTGTGCTGCTTGACCAAGCCTTCGCATATGATTTAAGTCATATGCCCACCTCTTTTTCGCAAGCCATCGCAAACCTGAACGCTTTGCTTCCAGACACCCTCCACCCCTTGTGTCAGAGCACATCTGTGAAAAAAGGCTGCTTGATTTTCGAAACGGGGAAAAAGCCTGACTGGATGTTTTTTGTGGTGCATGGCGAAGTCACGCTTGAACGCTTGAGCCAGCATGGCGACACGGTCGTGCTTCAACGGACTCTGCAAGGGTTTGTGAGCGAAGCCAGCCTTGAGTCATCCCACTATCACTGCGATGCCCGGGCAGTAGCCGATTCGCACATCATTCAAATTCCTTTAGCCGCCATGGCTGACGCTTTGAACAAGGATCCAGCTTTTGCCGGCCGATGGATCCACATGCTCAACCAAGAAGTCAAACGTTTGCGGCTGCAGTGTGAACGATTGAACTTGAAATCCGTCAAGGACCGTGTACTTCACCTCCTCCACACGGAGGGCCAAAACGGTCAATACCAAGTCAACACAGGTCTCAAGTCTTTGGCTGGTCAACTCGGCGTGACGCACGAAGCCTTGTACCGCACACTTTCATCGCTAGAACAACAGGCCGTGATCACACGCGAGGCCAAGTCATTAAGACTCGCTTGAACCGATTCACCTAAAACATTACTTTTGCATCAACACCGATTTTTCCGACTGGCCGTTGGCATCGAGCGGAAAAAAGCCCGGCATGTTGAAGGCGTTCAAGTAGCGATAGCTGCTGAACGCCATCGACCATTCGGCGAAACGACGAGCGTCTGTGGGCCCCCGCTCCAACACCTGAAACATCGCGTGCCGGGGATCTTTGAGCAAAGACTGCCAAAGACGCTCGACCGCTGCAGGGGGTCCCTCGATGCACTGCGTGAATTTGCCATCGGCATACAAGAGATGCCCTGTGATGCCGTGAATCGCATTCTTCTGGCGTGCCTGGTTCAAGATGTTGAACAAATCCACCGTGCCCAAGGGCTCTGGCACCGTGGATGTGTAGACCAAACGTTCAAGGGATGGTGCATTCTGAAAAAAAGACATGGCGGTTTCGCTACGGTTCATGGCGTGTGTGAGGCATCAGCATGGCGCACAAAGCTGACATCAAAATGTCAATCCCGCAGCAAACTGTCGTTTCAATGCGATCCGGGCGTTTCCTGAGCGTTGGCTGACTGGGTGACACGGATATAGAACCCGCTTGCATCAAGCAACTATCATTGAACATGAAGACTCCCACGCACTTCTGAGTACCTCAGGCTTGGCGCGTTCATCCACACAAAACCGCTTCACACACACCATGCACTGGAACAGCCGCCGTACCCGCGCCCTGCTCTACCAAGCCGCACTCATCGCCGTGTTGCTGGGCGTGGTCGGCTGGTTGCTCAGCAACACGCTCACCAACATGCGCGCACGCGGGATTCAAAGCGGGTTTGATTTTTTGTGGGACACCGCAGGCTTTGACATTGGCGAGTCGATGGTGCCCTTTGACGCCACCCATCCTTACTGGCAGGCGTTTGGGGTGGGCTTGCTCAACACCTTGCGCGTGTCGCTGATTGGCATCGTCGCTTGCACGCTGTGGGGCACGCTGCTGGGCATTGGGCGCTTGTCTGGCAACGCCTTGGCACGCGGCCTGTGCTATGCCTACACCGAGCTGTTTCGCAACATCCCCTTGTTGCTGCAACTCTTCATGTGGTACGTGCTGCTGGTCGAGTGGATGCCCGACAGCGACACACCGCTGCATCTGGCCGACCTGCTGTTTTTGAGCAAGAGCGGCCTGACCCTGCCCTGGCTGGTGAACCTGGATGGCCGCTGGCTGTGGGACTTGCCGGTCTGGCAAGACGGCAACGTGCTGGGCGGTGCCAGCCTGAGCCCTGAATTTTTAGCGCTGACTTGGGGCCTGACCTTGTACACCTCCGCCTTCGTGGCCGAGGTGGTGCGCGCAGGCCTGCTGTCGGTGCCCCAAGGACAGACCGAGGCCGCGCGAAGTGTGGGCCTGTCGCCTTGGCTGACCTTGCGTTTGGTGGTGTTGCCACAGGCCATGCGCCTGATCGTGCCGCCCATGACCAACCAGTACCTCAACCTCATCAAAAACTCCTCGCTTGCCGTGGCGATTGGCTACCCCGACTTGGTGAACATCTCCAACACCGCACTCAACCAAACTGGCCGTGCGGTGGAGTGCATTGCCTTGGTGATGGCGGTGTACCTGAGCTTGTCGCTGCTGACCGCCGCGCTGATGAACGCCTACAACCGCCGTGTGGCGCTGAAAGAACGGTGATGGCGCAGCCTGCTGAACTGATCGCCGCCCGCACCCCGCCCGCTCGACACGGCGGCGCATGGGCCTGGTGCCAACGCCACCTGTGGGGCACGCGCGGCAACGCGCTGGTGTCTGTGGTGCTGATCGCCTGGCTGGCGTGGTGCTTGCCACCCGCGATGGAGTGGGGCCTGTGGCACGCGGTGTTCCGCCCCGACGCCGACAGCTGCCAAGCCGTGCGCGGCAGCGGCGCCTGCTGGGGCGTGGTGGCTGAAAAATACCGCCTGATCTTGCTGGGCCGCTACCCGTTTGATGAACAGTGGCGTCCGGTGTTGGCCACGCTGGCTTTGGTGGTGTTGCTGGTGCTCAGCTGTGTGCCGGCGTACTGGAAGCGTGGTTTGGCCGTGGCATGGGCGTGCGTGTGGCTGCTGTTTTTTGGCTTGATGGGGGGCGGCAGCTGGTGGGGCGTGCCCACTGGGTTGAGCACTGCCTCGACCGACCAGTGGGGTGGCCTGCCGCTGACCTTGATGCTGGCCAGCTTGTCCATCGGCCTGGCATTTCCGCTGGGGGTGCTGGTGGCGCTGGGACGGCAAAGCCAGATGCCCGCCATTCGCAGTGTGTGCATCACCTACATCGAGCTGGTGCGCGGTGTGCCGCTGATCTCGGTGCTGTTCATGGCGAGTTTCATGTTTCCGCTGCTCATGCCCACAGGCACCTCGCCCGATGTGCTGCTGCGGGTGTTGGTGGGCATCACCTTGTTCTCGGCCGCGTACACCGCCGAAATTGTGCGCGGCGGCTTGCAAGCCATTCCACGGGGGCAGCTGGAAGCTGCTGCCACACTGGGCCTGGGCTATTGGCAAACGCAACGCTTGGTGGTGTTGCCGCAAGCCCTGGCGCATGTGGTGCCGGGCCTGATGAACAACTTCATCGCCATCTTCAAAGACACCTCGCTGGTGACCATCGTGAGCTTGTACGAGCTGTCGGGCTCGCTCGGGCTGGCGGTGCAAGGTGACCCGAACTGGCGGCCTTTCAAGATCGAAGGCTACCTGTTCATCACGCTGATTTACTTTGTTTTTTGCTTGAGCCTGTCGCGCTACAGCCTGTGGGTTGAACGCCAGGTGTCACACCGTTGACCCCCAAGGAGTGCCCAGTGGCCGACCCCATCATCCGTTTCGACCAGGTCAACAAATGGTTTGGCGACTTTCATGTGCTGCGCGACATCAACCTGGACATTGCACGCGGCGAGCGCGTGGTCATCTGCGGCCCATCCGGCTCGGGCAAGTCGACCCTGATCCGTTGCATCAACCGTTTGGAAGAACACCAAGAAGGCCTGCTGGAAGTGGCAGGCATTGAACTGCGCGACGACGTCAAAGCCATCGAGCAAGTGCGTCGCCAAGTGGGCATGGTGTTTCAGCAGTTCAACCTGTTTCCGCACCTGAGCGTGCTAGACAACCTGACCCTCTCGCCCATCTGGGTGGGCCAACTCTCCCCCGCTCAAGCGCGTGAGCGTGCCATGCAGCAACTGGAGCGTGTGCGCATTGCCGAGCAAGCGCACAAGTTTCCGCTGCAACTCTCAGGCGGGCAGCAGCAGCGTGTGGCGATTGCGCGCGCGCTGTGCCTGACGCCACAGATCATGTTGTTTGACGAACCCACTTCGGCCCTCGACCCCGAGATGGTGCAAGAGGTGCTGGACGTGATGGTGAGCTTGGCCGAACAAGGCATCACCATGCTGTGCGTCACCCACGAGATGGGTTTTGCGCGGGCCGTGGCCGACCGCGTGATCTTCATGGATCAGGGCCAGATCGTTGAGCAAGCCCCGCCTGCGGTGTTCTTTGACCAACCACAGCACCCGCGCACCCAGGCGTTTTTGGCCAAGGTGATTGGGCACTGAAGGCCTTATTTCTTCAGGTAAATCTGATCGAAGCTGCCGCCATCGGCAAAGTGGTCTTTGTCGGCTTTGGCCCAGCCGCCAAAGGCTTGGTCGATGGTGAACAAAGGCAGCTTGGGCAACTGCTTGACGTACTTGGCCTGGGCTTTGGGCGAGATGGGGCGGTAGAAGTTTTTACCCGCAATGTCTTGGCCTTCGTCGGTGTAGAGGTAGTTCACATACGCCTCGGCCACTTTGCGTGTGCCTTTGCGGTCCACGGTTTTGTCCACCACCGTCACGGGAGGTTCGGCCAAGATGCTGAGGGAGGGGTAGACGATGTCGACCTTGTTGCCAAATTCTTTTTCCAGCAGGTGCGCTTCGTTCTCCCACGAGATGAACACATCGCCCTGGTTGCGTTGCGCAAAGGTGATGGACGAGCCACGTGCGCCAGTGTCGAGCACGGGCACGTTTTTGTAGAGCTGGGCCACAAAGTCTTTGGCTTTGGCGTCCCCGCCGTATTTGCGTTTGGCAAACTCCCACGCCGCCAAGTAGTTCCAGCGTGCGCCCCCCGAGGTTTTGGGGTTGGGCGTGATCACGCTGATGCCGGGCTTGGCCAGGTCGTCCCAATCTTTGATGCCTTTGGGGTTGCCCTGGCGCACCACCAACACGATGGTGGAGGTGTAAGGCGACGCGTTGTGGGGTAAGCGCTTTTGCCAGTCGGCAGGAATGAGCCCGCCGTTTTGACCAAGGCATCGATGTCACCCGCCAGCGCCAGCGTGACCACGTCGGCGTCGATGCCGTCGATCACCGAACGCGCTTGTTTGCCCGAGCCACCGTGCGACTGCTTGATGCTCACGTCTTGGCCGGTCTGCGCTTTCCAGTGCTTGGCGAAAGCGGCATTGAACTCAACATACAGCTCGCGGGTGGGGTCATACGACACGTTGAGCAAGCTCACGGGTGCGGGTGTTTGGGCAGGCGTTTGTGCAAGTGCTTGGGTTGCGGTCAAACCCGCAAAGGCCAATACGCCAGCTGCGACGAGGTTGGTGAGGAAGTGTTTGCGTTGGATCATGAGAATCTCTTTGGAATGCATCGAAAATTGCGATGGATGGATTCTGTGATCGCCCGCTTCAAAAGGGAACGACAGAGTTCTCAGTTCTAAATGACCTAAACATCTAAGGCCCGGTGACCGAAGACATGCCCCCTCCTCCCAGCGCAGTCAAAGCATGGGCCACGGCCTTGCGACCTGCCAGCTTGGTCTTGGCTGTGGGTCCCGTGTGGGTCGGTGCTTGTGTGGTGTTTTTTCAGACTGGTGAAGTGCCAGCACAACTCACGCTGATGGCGCTTGCTGCAGCCTTGTTGATGCAAGCCATCACCAATTTACAAAACGATGCGGGCTTCACCGCCAGAGGCTGTGCCACAGTGGGACACCACAGTGGTTTGCCCCGGGCGACAGCCAATGCTTGGCTGAGTGTGAAAACCGTACGAATGGCCATTGTGCTGCTGAGCGTGATCGCCACCGCGTTGGGTCTGAGCTTGGTCATGGCCCGTGGCTGGGTGGTGCTGGTCTTGGGAATGAGCTCGCTGGTGGCGGCTTTGGCCTACATGGGCGGACCCAAACCGATTGCCTACACCGCTTGGGGTGAAGTCACGGTGTGGGTATTTTTTGGTTGGGTGGCCGTGCTGGGCACGCAGTGGCTGCTGTCTCACCAGATCACCGCACTGGGGGTATTGGCTGCGCAGGCCGTGGGCAGTTTGTCGGCGGGAGCGCTGGCTGTGAACAACCAACGCGACCGCATGCATGACGGCTTGGTCGGTCGCCGCACATTGGCCGTGGTGCTGAGTGCTAAGGCGTCTGAGCGTGTGGTGTGCGCATGGCTGTGTTTGCCGTTTGCATTGAGCGTGGCCATGGCCCTACTGACCACAAACTTGCTGTTTTTAGTGCCCTTGTTGCTGCTGCCAAAAGCCATCGCACTGATGCGCCGCTTGCCGCATTGCGCATGCGGCAGCGACTACAACGCATTGTTGTTCGATGTGTTTCGCTTGGTCCTCTGGTACGCAGCCTTGTTGTCTGCCGTGCTGGTCGGTGCCAGGTCAATCACGACTTGAGCGCCTCAAGTGTTGATCTTGAGCACCTGAAGCTTTCAGACGGATTCAGAAGCTGTGGCCAGCGCCTGATGCTCAACAGGCTTGTCATCTGGCACCCCGAGCTTGCGCAAGACATAGCCCATGGGACACATGTTGCTAAAGCCAAACTGAAACAAGTTCAAGCCGACAAATGCGGTGAAGGCCAAGAACCAAGGGTTCACAAAGAGTGGGCTTTGTTCGACCCCCAGGGCCAACGAGGCCATGATGAAAAAACCCGCGATCACATGGATATAACGCTCAACAGTCATGACAGACTCCTTTTAAAAAATCACACCGAAACATGGCGCTTGCGGTACAGCGCGTGATACAGCACCGGAATCACCACCAGCGTGAGCAAGGTGGAGACCAAGATGCCGAAGATCAAAGACACGGCCAAACCGTTGAAGATGGGGTCATCCAAGATAAAGAAGGCACCGATCATGGCGGCCAAACCCGTCAAGGCAATGGGTTGGGCGCGCACCGCAGCGGCAGACACCACAGCTTGCTCAAAGCGCATGCCTTGCGCCACTTGAAGCTCGATGAAGTCGACCAACAGAATCGAGTTGCGCACGATGATGCCGGCCAGCGCGATCATGCCGATCATGGAAGTGGCCGTGAACTGCGCGCCCAACAAGGCATGGCCCGGCATGACGCCAATGAGGGTCAAGGGAATCGGCGCCATGATGACCAAGGGCGTGCGGTAGCTCTTGAACTGCGCCACCACCAAGAGGTAAATCAAGATCAGCCCCACGCCGTAGGCAGCGCCCATGTCGCGGAAGGTCTCGTAGGTGATTTGCCACTCCCCGTCCCACTTGATGGCGTATTGGCGGTAGGTGTCGGTGGGTGCTTGAATCCAGTACTCGGCCAACTCGCCCGTGCCGGGCAAAGTCGCTTCGCGCAGGTGGGGGCGAATGGCGAACAAGCCATACAGCGGTGAATCCAAGGTGCCCGCCATGTCACCCAGCACATAGCTCACACCCTTGAGGTCTTTGCTGAACAGAGGCTTGTCAATCACGTCGCGCTCGACGCGCACCAGCTCAGACACGGGCACCAAACGCCCGTTGCTGGCACGCACAGACAAGGCCAGCAGTTGATCGAGTCCCACCTGCGATTCACGCGGCAATTGCAGGCGCACCGGGACGGGGTATTTGCTGTGGTCGTCGTGGAGATAGGTTGCATCTAAACCCGAGAGCGCACCTTGCAAAGTTTGCGCAAGAGAAGCCACTGACACGCCCAAGGTCTCGGCGCGTTGGCGCAGCACCACCAAGTGGGCACGCGGTGCGTCTTCTTTCAAGGTGGTGTCGATGCCCACGATGTCAACCGTCTGGCCAAAGGCTGTGGCGATGCGACGCGCCAAGGCTTGACGCCCGGCTTCGTCGGGCCCATAGACCTCGGCCACCAAGGGGCTCATGACCGGCGGGCCCGGCGGCACTTCGACCAGCTTGATGCGCGCGCCGTGGGCTTTGGCAATGGCTTCAAGCGCGGGGCGCAGGCGCTGCGCGATGGCATGGCTTTTTTCGCTGCGGTGGTGTTTGTCCACCAGATTGACTTGCAAGTCGCCCATCTCCACCTCAGAGCGCAGGTAGTACTGACGCACCAAGCCGTTGAAAGTGATGGGGCTGGCCGTGCCGGCATAGCCTTGCAGGTCGCGCACCTCAGGCTGTTGGGCCAAGTGGGCCCCCAGGGCATGCAAGGCGGCAGCGGTGTTCTCTAGCGGGGTGCCCGCCGGCATGTCGACCACCAGCTGGAACTCGCTCTTGTTGTCAAAGGGCAGCATCTTGAGCACCACCCACTGCACCGCCGTCAGCCCCACCGACAGCATGAGTGCCACCACGATGCCCGCGAACAACTGCCAACGCTTTTTGGCGCTGTGCAAGAACGGTGTGAGCACACGCGCGAACAAGGCATCGAGTTGAGGCTTAACACTGCTTGTGGCAGGCTGAACTGCGTGCGTTGCGTGGCTGTGCCCGCTGCGCATCAGCTTCAAGGCCAACCAAGGGGTCACGGTGAACGCGATGGCGAGGGAGATGGCCATGCCCAGGCTCGAATTGATGGGGATGGGGCTCATGTAGGGGCCCATCAGGCCCGACACAAAAGCCATGGGCAGCAAGGCCGCAATGACGGTGAGCGTGGCCAAGATGGTGGGGCCACCCACTTCGTCCACCGCCACAGGAATGATCTCGTGCAGTGGTTTGTTCGGATGCAGGCCTTGGTGGCGGTGGATGTTTTCCACCACCACGATGGCGTCGTCCACCAAGATGCCAATCGAGAAGATGAGCGCAAACAGCGACACGCGGTTGAGCGTGAAGCCCCAGGCCCAACTGGCAAACAAGGTGGCGGTGAGCGTGAGGATGACGGCGCTGCCCACAATCACCGCCTCGCGGCGACCGAGCGCCAAGCCCACCAGCAAGATGACCGAGCCTGTAGCAAAGGCCAGCTTTTGGATGAGCTTGTTGGCCTTTTCGGCGGCGGTCTCGCCATAGTCGCGCGTGACCGACACCTGCACACCGTCGGGGATGAGGGTGTTGCGCAAGGCGTCCACACGGGCACGCACCGCACGCGACACATCGACCGCGTTTTCACCGGGCTTTTTGGTGACGCTCAGCGTCACGGCGGGATAGACCTGGCCGGTGGCAGCATTCGCTGATGCGGCTGATGCGGCTGATGCGCTGTCGCTGGCGGCCAACGCAGCCGCACCGGGGGTGAACCACACATAGCGCTGGGGCAGTTGCGCACCCGCCTCCACCCGCGCGACTTCGCGCAGATAGATGGGCTTGCCTTGGGAGGTGCCCACCACGAGGTCGGCCACGTCGTCGGCGTTGCGTAAAAACTCACCGGCTTGCACCGTCAGCATGTGTCCATGGGCCGATCCGTTGCCCGGCCCATTTCCTGAGCGGGTGTCGATCACACTGCCCGCAGGCATGGCCAGATTAGCAGCGCGCAAAGTGGCTTGCAAACTCAACACATCCAAGCCCCGGTCGCGCAAGCGCACCGGGTCCAGCCAGACATGGATGGCACGGCCCGGACCCCCGATGGTTTGCACCTCGCGCGTACCAGGCACCGCTTTGAGTTCGGTCTCCAAGCTTTGTGCCACCAACGCCAAGTCCACAGCGGCGCTGCTGTCGGGGCTCCACAAAGTGAGCGCCAGTACGGGAACATCGTCAATGCCTTTGGGTTTGACGATAGGGGGCAAGGTACCCAGGTCGCGTGGCAACCAGTCTTGGTTGGCATTGAGCACGTCGTACAAACGCACCAAGGCCTCCGTGCGTGGCACGCCCACTTTGAACTGCACCGTCAGCACCGCCACGCCGGGGCGTGACACCGCGTAGGTATGTTCTACGCCGGCAATTTGGCTCAACACCTGCTCTGCCGGTTTGGCCACCATGTTTTGCACGTTGACGCTGCTCGCCCCGGGGAAGGGAATCAGCACATTGGCCATGGTGACGTTGATTTGCGGCTCTTCTTCACGCGGTGTGACGAGCACGGCAAACAGGCCCAGCAAGAGTGCCACCAAGGCCAGCAAAGGCGTGAGGGCATTGGCCTGAAAAGCCGCTGCGATGCGACCCGACACACCGAGGGTTTGAGCGTTTGATGGCTGTGGGTGCATGACCTGGCCTTATTTGTTGGAGCGAGAGGCAGGAACGGTGGCTTCGGGTTGTGCGCCCAGCAAGCCCGCTTGCACGGGGTCCACGGCCACGCGGTCTTGCGGCAGCAAACCCGCCAACACCTCGACCTGGCCTTGCCCCAGCTGGCTGCCCAAACGCACCACACGCATGACAAAACCAGAGCCGCCAGCCACATACACCGCAGTGAGTTCACCACGGCGCAGCACGGCCGTTGCAGGCAGCGTGATGCGCTGGCTGGCGCCACCCACAAAGCGCACGCGCACTTGCTGACCCGGCACCCAAGGTGCGCCGGGCATGTTGGGCACATCCAAGCGCCATTGCAGGGTTTGCGACAAGGCGTCGGCGGCGGGCAGCAACTGCTGGGCGATGGGTTGGACCCATTCACCCCCACTTGACCCGGGTTGTTGCACCTCGACCTGTGTGGCCGCACGTGTGCTGGCCAGTTGCGAGACGCCCACACGCACCACCACGCGGTAGGCCGTGGGCGCATACATGCTCAGCAGCGGCTTGCCAGGCACGGCCAAATCACCCGCTTGCACCAGGGTGTCCGACACATAGCCATCGTAAGGCGCAGTGACACGGGTGAACTCTTGCGACAAGGCCGACTGACGCGCCCCCGCACTGGCTTGGTCACGCCCAGCTTGTGCGGCTTTGAGCTGCAATTCGGCGGTGTCGAGTGCCGCTTGGCTGACAAAGCCCTTGGCTTGCAAATCACGGGTGCGCGACACATTCAATTGCGCGTTGCGCAACTCCGAGTCGCTTTGCACCCACTGGGCCTGGCTGCGTTGCACGCCGGTTTGGGTTTCGCGGTCGTCCACCATGGCCAACAGTTGCCCCGCTTTGACATGGTCGCCCGCCTTGACCACCAGGGCCGACACACGGCCTGACGCTTGCGCTGACACCAAACTTTGCTTGATGGGCTCCACCACTCCGTCGATCTCGACACCGGTTGCCACCGACTTGGGGCCTGCGGTGACCACCGGCACACGCACAGGGTCTGCGGCCCAGGCACTTCCTAAGGCACCAGCCAAGCTCAACGTGACAAACCATCGGTGGCTCAATGAGGGGTTCAACATGTGGTCTCCTTGGCGTTGATGCCGCACAACTGGGTGTACAGAACCTGCATGACATGCAAAGCGATGTCACTGTTGATTTGGTAATAAATGTTTTTGCCTTCACGGCGGGTGCGCACCAACTGTTCATCGCGCAACACACCGAGTTGTTGCGACAAAGTGGGTTGCACGATGCCCAACAAGGCTTCCAGCTCGCTCACACAGCACTCTCCCTGTGCCAGCTGGCACAAGAGCATCAAGCGGTCAGCGTTGGACAAGGTTTTGAGCAAACGGCAGGCTTGGTTGGCTGCGG
>CANCUP010000007.1 GCA_947381325.1 Comamonadaceae bacterium | reverse complement strand
CCGCGGGCAAGCCCCCGTGGTTGGCCACGATGGCGACGTTGTCGCTGGCATGCATGCGGATGGTGTGCGGGCGCATCAAAGTCTCCAGTGGATGTGTGCTATCTTTGCGCCAATGATAGCGGTACCATCACCGCACTTGCAAGAGAGATCACCCCTGCCCATGTCGGAGTCGGACCACACCAAACGCACACGCCGCAGCAGCGGCGCCATCACCTTGCGTGATGTGGCCATGCTGGCTGGGGTGGCCCCCATCACCGCCTCGCGTGCCATCAACACGCCCGCCCAGGTGTCGCCCGACGTGCTGCGCAAAGTGCAAGAGGCGGTGCAACGCACCGGCTACGTGCCCAACCGCATGGCAGGCGGTTTGGCCTCGTCGCGCAGCCGTTTGATTGCGGCCGTGGTGCCCAGCACCGTGATGTCGGTGTTCATGCAAACCATCGAGGCCTTGAACGACACCTTGTTCGATGCGGGCTACCAATTGATGTTGGGCCAGTCGGGCTACTCGGCAGCACGCGAAGAGACCTTGCTCGAAGCCATCATCGGACGCCGTCCAGACGGCATTTTTCTGACCGGCATCTTGCCCCCCGGCAAAGGCCGCACCCGCTTGCTGGCTTCAGGCATTCCGGTGGTCGAAACCTGGGATTTGACGCCCACCCCGATTGACATGCTGATTGGCTTTTCTCACTCGGACATTGGCCGTGCCGTGGCCCATTTTTTGATCGGCAAAGGGCGCCGTCGCTTTGCCATGGTACGGGCCGAAGATGAGCGTGCCGACCGGCGCACCATCGCCTTTCAAGAGGTGCTGGCCCAGCAAGGTTTGCCGCCCGCCGAGGTGGTGAATGTGGGGGCCTCGCGCTCCTTGCGCAGTGGACGCGACGCCATGGCGCACATCTTGACGCACTGCCCCGAGGTGGACGCAATTTTTTGCAGCTCTGACTTGCTGGCCTTGGGCGTGGTGACCGAGGCGCGTGCCCGGCAGGTGTCGATCCCTGAGCGCATGGCGGTGGTGGGCTTTGGCGATGTGCCCTTTGTCGCCGACATGGACCCGGCACTGACCACAGTGCGCATCAATGGTGGCGACATTGGGCTGCAAGCCGCCCAGTTCTTGATGGCCCGCGCCGAAGGCCGCGTGGTCGAGCCGCGCATTGTGGATGTGGGGTTTTCCATCGTCGAGCGCGCCAGCACCTGACTGGCGTAAACCCTAGGCCAAACCCATTGACGCGCCAACTTCTGTTCGCTAGCATGCCTTGGTTGATTTGGTAGCGCTACCAAATTGCCCCATCGGTCTATGAAACTTTCAGATTCACCCGTTCAGCCCACGCTTTTACCCATCTCGCCGTATGACCTCACCCGCCACCCCTTTGTACAAACGCCTGTTGCTCACCGGTGCTGCTGGCGGCCTGGGCCGCGCCCTGCGACCACGCTTGAGCGCACGCTGCGAGGTCTTGCGTGTGAGCGACCTGGCCGACGTGGGCGCCGCCCAGCCGGGCGAAGAGGTCCAGCAGGTGGCCCTGCAAGACCGTGCCGCTGTGCTGGCGCTGTTGGAGGGGGTGGATGCGGTGGTGCACCTGGGTGGCATTTCCACCGAGCATGCCTTTGACGACATCTTGCAAGCCAACATCGTGGGCGCCTACAACCTGTACGAGGCCGCACGCATCCACGGCACGCGCCGCATCGTGTTTGCCAGCTCCAACCATGTGACGGGTTTTTACCGCCAAGACGAAGTGGTCAGCCCCACCATGCCGGTGCGCCCCGACAGCTACTACGGCCTGAGCAAAGCCTTTGGCGAAAACCTGGCGCGTTTTTACTTTGACCGCTATGGCATTGAAACCGTGTGCTTGCGCATTGGGTCTTCGTTCCCTGAGGCCAAAGACCGGCGCATGCTGGCCACTTGGATGAGTTACGACGACTTGGAGCGCTTGGTGGTGGCCAGCCTGAGCTCGCCGGTGGTGGGCTACAGCGTGATCTACGGCATGTCCGACAACCCCCACGTGTGGTGGGACAACACCTCGGCCAAGCACATCGGCTACCGCCCGCAAGACAGTTCAGAGCCTTTCCGCGCAGCGGCAGAGGCCCAGCAGCCCCAGCTCGATCTCACCGACCCCGCCGTGATCTACCAAGGCGGCGGCTTTGTCAAAGCCGGACCTTTTTAAATTTTTAACCACGCTAGGAGACAACCATGCATGCACGTTTGAATTTGCTCAACACCCTGATCGCCACCGCAGCGACCTCGGTGTTGGCCATCTCGGCCCAAGCCACCGAATTCCGTTCGTCAGACATCCACCCCGACGACTACCCCACGGTGCAAGCCGTGCGCCACATGGGCGAAGAGCTCAGCAAAATCACCAACGGCAAGCACAGCATCAAGGTGTTTGCCAAGTCTGCGTTGGGTCAAGAAAAAGACACCATCGAGCAAACCAAACTCGGCGCGCTGGCCATGACCCGTGTCAACGTGGCGCCCATGAACAACATCTGCGCGGCGACCATGGTGCCCACCATGCCGTTCTTGTTCCGCTCCACCGAGCACATGCGCAAGGTGCTCGACGGCGCGATTGGCGAAGAAATTTTGAAAGACTGCGAAGCACAAGGCTTTGTTGGCTTGGCTTTTTATGATTCGGGCGCACGCTCGATCTACACCGTGAAAAAACCCATCAAAACCCTGGCCGATGCCAAGGGCTTGAAAGTGCGCGTGCAACAAAGCGATTTGTGGGTGTCCTTGCTCGAAGCCATGGGCGCCAACGCCACACCGATGCCGTATGGCGAGGTCTACACCGCGCTCAAAACCGGCCTGGTCGATGCGGCCGAAAACAACTACCCCAGCTACGAGAGCTCACGCCACTTCGAAGTGGCCAAGTACTACAACAAGACTGAGCACTCCATGGCGCCCGAGATTTTGTTGTTCTCCAAAAAAGTGTGGGACACCTTGTCGGCCGACGAGCAAAAGCAAATCCGTGCTGCGGCCAAAGAGTCGGTGGTCTACATGCGCAAGCTGTGGGACGAGCGTGAGACCAAGTCCTTGGCCATTGTCAAAGCCGGTGGCGCTGAAATCATTGACGTGGACAAAGCCAGCTTCCAAGCCGCGATGAAACCGGTGTATGACAAGTTCTTGAAAGATCCCAAGTTGCAAGACATGGTCAAGCGCATCAACGCCGTGAAATAAACATATGCGCCCCCACGCTCATCACTTTGTGTATTCGCTGCCCCCCAAGGGGGCCCAGGTCTCCTTTGAGGCGGCTCGGCAGGAGACCTGACCATGTACACCCGTTTTTGTGCCGCCCTCGCGCGGCTGTGTTTGCAGGTGGGCGTGGCAGGCTTGATGCTGCTGATTGCCGCCGTGCTGTACCAGGTGATTGGGCGCTATGTGTTCAACGACACCCCCACCTGGGCCGAGAGTGGCGCGGTGTTGTTGGTGCTGTACGTGACCATGCTGGGCATGGCCGTGGGGGTACGCGACGCGGGCCACATCGGGCTGGAGTCTTTGTTGGTGCTGGTGCCTGAGGGCATCCGGCTCAAGATGGAACTCATGATTCACGCCTTGGTGTTGGTGTTTGGCGTGGTCATGGCCTACAACTGCGGCTTGCTGGCGCACAGCGTGTGGGACTACAAAATCCCCACCCTGGGTTTGTCAGAAGCCTTCAAATACGCGCCGCCTGCCATGGCTGGGGGTTTGATTGTGTTGTTCTCTTTGGAGCACATCATCGCGCTGGTGCGCGGTGAAGAAGTGGAGCCCTCATGGCACTGACGATTTTGTGCGTGAGCTTCACGCTGTTGCTCTTGCTCGGCGTGCCGGTGGCTTTTTCGATTGGTTTGTCCTCGTTGGCCACTTTGCTGTACGAAGGCTTGCCTTTGGCGGTGGGCTTTCAGCAAATGATTTCGGGCATGAACCCGTTTTCATTCTTGGCCATTCCGTTTTTCATTTTTGCGGGCGAGATCATGATGTACGGCGGCATCGCCGACAAGATCGTGGACTTTGCCAAGTCACTCGCAGGCCATGTGCGCGGCGGCCTCGGGATGAGCAATGTGTTGGCCTGCACTTTGTTTGGTGGCGTCAGTGGTTCTCCCGTGGCCGACGTGTCGGCCATGGGCGCGGTGCTGATTCCGCAAATGAAGAAAGAGGGCTACGACGCGGACTACGCGGTCAACGTCACCACCCATGCTTCGTTGGTCGGTGCCTTGATGCCGACCAGCCACAACCTCATCATCTTCACCTTGGCTGCCAGCGGCAAGGTCAGCATTGCGGCGCTCATCTTGGCCGGCATCGTGCCGGCCATTGTGCTGACCCTCTGCAACTTGGTGGCCGCCTATGCCGTGGCGGTGAAACGTGGCTACCCCGCAGGCACCTTCCCTGGTTGGGCGGTGGTTGGCCATTCGTTCTTGCAGTCGCTGCCGGGCTTGCTGGTGGTGGTCATCATCATTGCGGGCATTTTGTCGGGCGCCTTCACGGCCACCGAATCGGCGTCGGTCGCCGTGGTCTGGGCCTTGTTTTTGGCGGCAGTGGTCTACAAGCGGCTCACCCGTGAACAGTTGCTCAAGGCTGCGGCCAAAGCCGTCAAGAGCACGGGTGCTGTGCTGCTGCTGATTGGCATCAGCTCGATGTTTGGCTACCTGATTGGCTTGTACGGCGTGGCCGAGTTGACGGGCAATATGTTGTCGGGTTTCAGCACCACACCGTGGGTGATCTTCTTGTGCGTGAACATCATCTTGTTTGTGCTGGGCACCTTCTTGGACATGGCCGCCACGATTTTGATTTGCACGCCCATCTTCTTGCCCATCTGCCAACAAATGGGCATGAGCACCGAGCAGTTTGGCATCGTCATGTTGATCAACTGCGCCTTGGGGCTCAACACCCCACCGGTGGGCACCACCCAGTTTGTGGGTTGCACCATTGGCGGCGTGTCGGTGGGCACAGTCATGAAAACCATTTGGCCGTTTTACGGCGGCCTGATTGCCGCTCTGATGCTGGTCACCTATGTGCCTGCGTTCTCGATGTGGCTGCCCAACTTGATTTTGAAATAAGCCGCTATGACCACTGGCCCGCACATCCCTTTTCAAACCCAGTCGCGTTACCCCGACCCGAGCATTGAGGTGCTGGACCCACGCTTTTTGAAATTGCGTTTGTTCAGCAGCAGCGTCGAGCAACTCGCCAGCGGCTTGCGCTGGGCCGAGGGCCCGGTGTGGTTTGGTGACGGCCGCTATCTGCTGTTGTCGGACATTCCCAACAACCGCATCCTGCGTTGGGACGATGCGTCGGGCCATGTGAGTGTGTTTCGCGCTCCGTCCCACAACGCCAACGGTTTGGCCCGTGACCACCTGGGGCGCTTGCTCACCTGCGAGCACCAAACGCGGCGCATCACACGCACCGAATACAACGGCCACATCACCGTGTTGGCCGATCGCTTTGACGGCAAGCGGCTCAACTCGCCCAACGACATCGTGTGCCAGCGCAACGGCGCGGTGTGGTTCACCGACCCACCGTTTGGCATCGGCGGCGATTGGGAGGGCGATGCCGCTCCCGCAGAGCTGCCCCATGCGGTCTACCGCATCGACCCGCACAGCGGTGTCTTGCAACAGGTCTTGACCGATCTGCTTGGGCCGAATGGCTTGGCGTTTTCGCCCGACGAGTCTGTGTTGTACGTGGTGGAGAGCCGGGCCCAACCGCACCGCAAGGTGTGGGCCTATGACGTGGCCAAAGATGGCGCTTTGAGTGGCAAACGCTTGGTGATCGACGCGCAAGGGCCAGGTGCTTTGGATGGCATGGCGGTGGATGCCACCGGCCACATCTGGTGTGGCTGGGGCAGCGATGGTTCTGTGGGGGCCGACGTCGCCGCACTCGACGGCGTGCGCGTGTTCACACCTGATGGCACAGCGATCGGTCACATCCACTTGCCCGAGCGTTGTGCCAACCTGTGTTTTGGCGGCGCCAAACACAACCGTTTGTTCATGGCCAGCAGCCATTCGCTGTATGCGCTGTACACCAACACCCGTGGTGCCACGGACTGATTTTCTCTAGGAGTTGAGATGACATACACACGCCTGCTGCGTTGGCTCTTGGCCGCCGCGACTGTCAGCCTGGCTTGCTCCGCCCACGCGTGGCCCGACAAAGCCGTGACCTTGGTGGTGCCGTTTCCACCCGGTGGTTCGACCGATTTGATTGCCCGCACCCTGGCGCCCAAGCTGCAAGAAAAATTTGGCGGCAGCTTCATCGTCGACAACAAAGCCGGTGCCACCGGCACCATTGGCACAGGCTTTGTGGCACGTGCGCCGGCCGATGGCCACACCTTGCTGGTGTCGTCGCTCGGACCGTTTGTGATTGCGCCGCATTTGCTCAGCAAAGTACCCTATGACGCGCTGAAAGACCTTGACCCGATCAGCGTGGCGGTGCAAGCCCCCAATGTGTTGGTGGTGCCCGCCAACTCGCCGCACAAAACCATGGCGCAGGTCTTGGCCTTTGCCAAAGCCAACCCCGACAAGATGACCTTTGCCTCTTCGGGCAACGGCAGCAGCGACCACCTCACCGCCGAGTTGTTTTGGTTGCAAACCGGCACCACCGGCGTGCACGTGCCCTACAAAGGCGGAGGCCCCGTGATGACCGATTTGCTGGGTGGACAAGTGGACGCCTCGTTCATGAACCTCAACACCGCCATGCCCCAAATCTTGGCGGGCAAACTGCGTGCGCTGTCCATCACCAGTGCCAAGCGCTCGCCGCTGTTGCCTGCGGTGCCCACGCTGGAAGAGCTGGGTATCAAAGACGCCAATGTGTATTCGTGGCAAGCCATTGCAGGCCCGCGTGGCTTGCCCGCAGACCTTAAGACCAAGCTGCATGCGGCCATCTTGGCGGCCTTGAACGACCCGCAGGTCAAACCCAAATTGCTGGAGCTTGGCTTTGAAATTGTGGCCACCACGCCCGAGCAATTCAGCGCTTACCAAGCCGCTGAGTTTGCCCGTTGGAAAAAACTCATCGAATCGCGCAACATCAAAGCGGATTGAATCAAAGCAGATTCAATCGGCGCCACTTTCTTCTACCCATGATCCACACCACGCCCACCATCACCCAACTGCGCGTCATCCCCGTGGCAGGGCATGACAGCATGCTGCTCAATCTGTCGGGCGCGCACGGTGCGTTCTTCACCCGCAACTTGTTGATCCTCACCGACAACGCAGGCCGCACCGGCATTGGCGAAGTGCCCGGTGGCGAAAAAATTCGCGCCACGTTAGAAGACGCTGCCGAGCTGGTGGTGGGCCAAAGCCTGGGCCAGGTGCAAGCCGTGCTCAACCGCATGCACGCGCGTTTTGCCGACCGTGATGCGGGCGGGCGTGGCTTGCAAACTTTTGACTTGCGCACCACCATCCATGCCGTCACAGCGGTGGAGTCGGCCTGGCTCGATTTGCTGGGTCAGCACCTGAACGTGCCTGTGGCGGCGCTCTTGGGCGAAGGCCAGCAGCGCAGCTCGGTGGAGATGTTGGGGTATCTGTTTTTCATTGGCGACCGCACCCGCACCGACTTGCCTTACCGCAGCGAACAAGACGCAGACGATGCATGGTTTCGCTTGCGCAACGAAGAAGCCATGACGCCTGAGTCGGTGGTGCGCTTGGCCGAAGCAGCGCATGCCAAATACGGCTTCAACGACTTCAAGCTCAAAGGCGGTGTGCTGGCGGGCGAGGCCGAAATTGAGGCCGTGCGTGCTTTGCATGAACGCTTTCCACAGGCACGCGTCACGCTCGACCCCAACGGGGGCTGGCTGCTCAAAGACGCGGTGCGTTTGATGCGTGACCTGCACGGTGTGGTGGCCTACGCCGAAGACCCGTGCGGCGCCGAAGAGGGCTTCAGTGGTCGCGAGGTGATGGCCGAGTTTCGCCGTGCCACCGGCTTGCCCACCGCCACCAACATGGTGGCCACCGACTGGCGACAACTGACGCATTCGCTCTCGCTGCAAAGTGTGGACATTCCGCTGGCCGACCCGCATTTTTGGACCATGGCTGGCTCGGTGCGCGTGGCGCAAACCTGCCGCGACTGGGGTTTGACCTGGGGCTCGCATTCCAACAACCACTTCGATGTGTCCTTGGCCATGTTCACCCATGTGGCGGCTGCGGCCCCGGGCAAGGTCACCGCCATCGACACCCACTGGATTTGGCAAGACGGCCAGGGCCTGACGCAAGAGCCCCTGCACATCATCGGCGGTCATGTGCAAGTGCCCACGCAGCCCGGCTTGGGCGTGCAGCTCGACATGGCCAAGGTCGAGGCTGCGCACCAGCTGTACTTGCAACACGGCTTGGGCGCACGCGACGATGCCACAGCCATGCAGTACCTGATACCCGGTTGGAAGTTTGACCACAAGCGGCCCTGTATGGTGCGCTGATTTTTAAAACATCATTTTTAAAACACAAAGGACCTCTCATGAAAATTGGATTCATCGGCCTAGGCATCATGGGCACGCCCATGGCGCAACACCTGCTCAATGCCCAGCACGACCTGTATGTGCGCACCCGCAGCCAAGTGCCTGCGGTGTTGAGCGCCGCCACCGTGTGTGCCACCAATGCCGACGTGGCGCGTGCCGCCGACATCATCTTTTTGATGTTGCCCGACACGCCCGATGTGCAAAGTGTGTTGTTTGGCAAAGATGGCGTGAGCGAAGGCTTGACGGCCGGCAAGATCGTGGTGGACATGAGCTCCATCTCGCCCATGGACACCAAGCAGTTTGCGCAACAGATCAACGCCTTGGGCTGCGAGTACTTGGATGCGCCCGTCTCTGGTGGTGAAGTGGGCGCCAAAGCCGCCAGCCTGACCATCATGGTCGGCGGCTCGCAGACGACCTTCGACACAGTCAAACCCCTGTTCGAGTTGATGGGCAAAAACATCACCCTGGTGGGCGGCAATGGCGATGGCCAAACCACCAAGGTGGCCAATCAAATCATCGTGGCCTTGAACATCGCTGCGGTGGGCGAGGCCTTGCTGTTTGCCAGCAAAGCCGGTGCCGACCCCGCCAAAGTCCGCTCGGCCCTGATGGGCGGTTTTGCCGCCAGTCGAATTTTGGAAGTACATGGCGAGCGCATGATCAAGCGCACCTTTGACCCTGGCTTTCGCATGGCCCTGCACCAGAAAGATTTGGGCCTGGCCCTCAATGGTGCCAAAACCATGGGCGTGTCTTTGCCGCAAACCGCGTCAGCCGCGCAACTCATGCAGGCTTGCGCTGCTAATGGTTGGGGGCAAATGGACCACTCGGCTTTGGTCAAGGCGCTGGAGTTGATGGCGGGGCATCAGGTCAGCCAGTAGCATCCCTGCATGCTTGCCCAAATTGCCGACATCACACTGCCCATTTTTCTGATTGTGTTGGTCGGCTTTTTTTACAGCCGTGCAGCCCAACCCGACTTGTCGGGTGTCAACAAATTGTTGGTCGACATTGCCTTGCCGGTGTTGATCTTCACCTCTTGGTCCACCCAAGATTTCAACCCGCATGCGGCGCTGGAGTTCTCGATGGCGGTGGTGTTGTTGGTCTTGCTCAGTGGGCTGCTCGCTTGGCCACTCAGTGGCTGGGCGGGTGCGTCGGCCCGTTCTTTTGTGCCTTGCGCCATGTTTGGCAACGTGGGCCCGATTGGTATTCCCTTGTTGGTGTTGGCCTACGGTCCTGCTGGCATGGCCCCAGCCGTGGTGGCCTTGGTGTTGTCCAACCTCTTGCACTTCACTGTGGGTGTGGGGGTCATGAGTGGCCGTGTGGATTGGCGCATGCTCTACGCCAACCCTTTGCTGTGGTCGACGGTGTTGGGCATTGCGTGCTCGCAAGCGCACATCAACGTGCCCGTGTGGTTGGCCACACCGCTGGGCATGATCGGTCAAGTCTTGGTGCCGATGATGTTGTTGGCCTTGGGCGCGCGTTTGTCGACCAGCCGCATCACCGATGTGCAGGTGGGCGTGCAAAGCGCGGTGTTGACCATGGGGGTGCGCACACTGGCCGCCTTTGTGGTGCTGTGGTGTGTGCCTTTACAGGGGGTGGATCGGGGCGCGTTGTTCCTCTTTGCGGCCCTGCCTCCTGCCGTCTTCAACTACATGCTGGCCGACCGCTTCAACCAGCAGCCCAACCAAGTGGCCTCGATGGTCATCGTGGCACACGTCACCAGCTTGGCGTTTTTGCCGCTCGGGATTTGGTTGGCGTTTCTTTGAAGATGGGATGGCCGGTAGCGGACAAGTAAGCAACACTGCGCAGATGACAGCACCCGCCGCAAAATAGACCTTCATGGTCACCTCAACAATGGCACAACGTCTCATCATGCAATGAAAGCCATGGCTTGCAAAAACATGGCTCCAAGGATAATGTGCAAGCCATGACTGACAATATTCGACTTCCAGATGAATTGGGTCGCCAATTACAAGCCCGCCGTGAAGCGCTGGGCTTGAGCAAGTCGGCATTGGCCGAAAAGTCAGGCAAAGTGCGTGAAGTCATTTATCGGCTGGAGGCGGGACAAGAGTCCACCGTGTCCTCGCTCTTGGCGGTCATGGGGGCATTGGGGCTGGTGATGCGTGTCGAACGCGCAGGTCTGCCAACGGCCAGCGAAGTCGCCGCCAGATTCCGGGATGAGGACGACCATGCTCCCTGAAAAAATTCGCCTGCTGAACGTCTCGATTGGCGACACCGACAACGCAGGCCAGTTGATCCGAGCGTCCACCTACGAATTTCGCTATCTGCAGACCGACCCCCAACAACCCGCTGTGGCCTTGCTGATGCCGCCCGCGCAGCAGCTCACCTGGCAAGACGGCGACCTGTTTCCGCCGATGGACCAGAACCTGCCCGAAGGCGATTTGTACATGAAGATTCGGGAACTCTTCCCGAAGCAGCCCATGACGCCCATGCACATGCTGGCACTGGTGGGTCGTCATGGCATTGGACGACTGGGCTACAGCTTGCCAAACCACTCCCCCGCACCCATGCCCCGAACGCTGAGCAAAAGCGAGTTGCTGGGCACGGCCTACACCCCCGAGGTATTCAATGACCTGGTCGCCGCTTACTTGAGCACAGGCGCGGGCATCGCAGGCATGCAGCCCAAAATCATGGTGCCTGACCGGTCAACCGTGCCAATCCCCTCACTCATCGTGAAAGCCGCCAGCCCGGCATATCCAGGCTTGGCCGCCAACGAATTCCTCTGCCTGACAGCAGCCCGAGAAGCGGGCATCGACACCCCTGCGTTTGCGTTGTCGGACGATGGACAAATGCTGGTGCTGGACCGATTTGATTTGGTGGCGCATGACGATGGTCGCGTTGAGCGCCTAGGGTTTGAGGACATCGCTGCCCTGGCAGGGATGCGGGTGCGCGACATCTTGTCTGACCGCAAGTACCAAGGTAGCTACCAGCGCATCGCAGAGCTGATGCGCCAGTTGCAATTGCCCAGCAACAACCTGCATCGATTTTTTGAGCAGGTGGCGCTTTCCATCATGGTGCGTAACGGCGACGCGCACCTGAAAAACTTTGGCCTGCTCTACCGTTCACCAGAACAAATTTGGTTGGCTCCTATGTTCGATGTGGTCACCACCAGCATCTACACCTACACCCAATACGCAGGCGGCCCCGAGTTGGAGGACCGAACCTTGGCACTCAAGCTGTTTGCAGGCAAGCACCACACCAAGGCCTATCCCACGAAAGAGGAACTGGAAGATTTTGGCCACCGTATATGCGGCGTCACCCAGCCAGCCCGCACCCTAGATCGCATTGCCCAAGCCATGCACAGCACCATGGATAAAGCCAAAGGCGACCCACGTGTGCCCAAGGCGCTGCAACAGCAAATGGCCCAGGCTTGGGAGGCAGGGTATGGGTACGCGAGATAGGCTGAGGATGCCGTTGCGTACATCAAAAAAATCCCGCCAAAGTCATCAGACCGTAGCGGGTTTTTTGCAGCCTCTAGGCAGAGGCTGTCAGGGCCTCAAACCGATCAGTGGTTGTCAGTCAACTGGTCCAAGATGGCCGGGTTTTCCAAGGTCGAGGTGTCTTGGGTGATCGCCTCGTTCTTGGCCAAGCTGCGCAGCAGACGGCGCATGATCTTGCCGGAGCGGGTCTTGGGCAGGTTGTCACCGAAGCGGATGTCTTTGGGCTTGGCGATGGGACCAATTTCTTTGCCCACGTGGTCGCGCAAGATTTTGGCAATCGCTTTGGCTTCGTCGCCCACCGGACGCGCGCGCTTCAACACCACAAATGCGCAAATGGCTTCACCGGTGGTGTCGTCAGGACGACCCACCACCGCGGCCTCGGCCACCAGCTCGGTGCAGCTCACCAAGGCCGATTCAATTTCCATCGTGCCCATGCGGTGGCCCGACACGTTCAACACGTCGTCGATGCGTCCGGTGATGGTGAAGTAACCCGTCTTCTCGTCGCGGATGGCACCGTCGCCCGCCAGGTAGTACTTGCCTTTGAATTCGTCGGGGTAGTAGCTCTTCACAAAGCGGTCGGGGTCGCCCCAGATGGTGCGAATCATCGACGGCCAGGGGCGCTTGACCACCAAGATGCCGCCTTGTCCGTTGGGCATGTCGTGGCCCGCTTCGTCCACCACGGCCGCTTGAATGCCCGGGAAGGGCAGCGTGCACGAGCCGGGCACCATGGGCGTCACACCAGGCAGCGGTGTGATCATGTGGCCACCGGTCTCGGTTTGCCAGAAGGTGTCCACGATCGGGCAGCGGCTGCCGCCCACGTGCTTGTAGTACCACTCCCAGGCGGCGGGGTTGATGGGCTCGCCCACCGAACCCAGCAAGCGCAGGCTGGTGAGGTCGTAGCTCTTGGGGTGCACGGCATCGTTGGCTTCAGCGGCCTTGATGAGCGAGCGAATGGCGGTGGGCGCGGTGTAGAAGATCGAGACCTTGTGGTCTTGAATCATCTTCCAGAAGCGCCCGGCATCGGGGTAGGTGGGCACGCCTTCAAACACAATCTCGGTGCCGCCCAATGCCAAGGGGCCGTAGGTGATGTAGGTGTGGCCGGTGACCCAACCTATGTCGGCGGTACACCAGAACACGTCGTTGTCTTTCAAGTCGAAAGTCCACTTGGTGGTCAACGCGGCATGCAGCAAGTAACCGCCGGTGCTGTGTTGCACGCCTTTGGGTTTGCCGGTGGAGCCCGAGGTGTAGAGCAAGAACAAGGGGTGCTCAGCACCCACCCATTCGGGCTCGCAGGTGGTGGCTTGCTGGTCTGCCAAGTCGGCCAACCATTGGTCGCGGCCTGCGGTCATGGCAATGTCGCCACCGGTGCGCTTGACCACCAACACGTTCTTCACCGAGTCGCAACCGCCCAAGGTCATGGCTTCGTCGACGATGGCTTTCAAAGGCAGGTGCTTGCCGCCGCGCACTTGTTGGTCGGCGGTGATCACGGCCACGGCGCCGGTGTCTTCGATGCGGTCACGCAGCGACTGGGCCGAGAAACCACCAAACACCACCGAGTGGGTGGCACCGATGCGGGCACAGGCCTGCATGGCGGCCACGCCGTCGATCGACATCGAGATGTAGATCATCACGCGGTCGCCTTTTTTCACGCCAATCGATTTCAAGGCGTTGGCATATTGGCAGGTTTTGGCCAGCAACTGGCTGTAGGTGATCTTGGTGACTTCACCACCGTCGGCTTCAAAAATGATGGCGGTTTTGTTGCCCAGGCCTTTGTCGACGTTGCGGTCGAGGCAGTTGTAAGAGGCATTCAAGGTGCCGTCTTCAAACCACTTGAAGAACGGGGCCTTGCTTTCGTCCAGGGTTTTGGTGAACGGGGTTTTCCAGCTCAGCAAGTCGCGGGCTTGTTCGGCCCAGAAACCTTCGTAGTCGGTCTCTGCTTTTTTGCACAAGGCCTGATAAGCGGCCATGCCGGATACGGTGGCATTTTTGACAAATTCAGCGGAAGGCTGGTGGATGGTGATGTCGCTCATGGAAACGGTCTCCTCATTTTTTAGACGGCACTGGCGTGAAACCCTGTGACTGTGGGGTCACGCTCTTACAAGGGTCTGACGCGTCAATGCCGACTAAAACCTCTCAGGAGGCGTTTCTGATCTGGCTCAAATCAGCAGCATGAAACCGTTGAGGGTGGCCAAGACGCCCAACAGTCCCAAGCCACACGGCACCCAGAACAACACACGCACGCCCGTCAAAATGGCCACCGAGGTCAGCACAATGGCGATTTGCAGCAAGGCTTCGGCGTAGTCAAACCAAGGGTCTTGTTGCATGGCGTGGTCACGCTCGTGTTCGTGCTCTTTGGCCTTGGCCATCAGCTCTTTTTTGCCGTCGCCGGTTTCAGGTTCAGACTCATAACGGCTAATGTTCTTTTGGTAATCGGCGAGTTTTTTCTCCAGCAACTCTTTGGCTGCAGGGCTGAGCTTGTCTTGCGCCAGTTGCACCTGGATGTCATCGGCCGCAATTTTGTAGTCGGTTTGGCGAATGTTCTTGGCCTGATAAAACGCAAACGCATTGGCGGCCAACACGTTGTGCACCATGGTTTCTTTGGCGGCGTTGTTGCCGCCCAAGCTGGCAATGGCCAACACCATCGCCAAGGTGGACACCAGCATGGCGCAACGGGTGCGGAAGGGGTCGTTGTTGCCGTGTTCTGGCAATTCGGTTTCTGGCATTTCGCTCATGGTTTTCTCCTTGAATGGGATGGGTCTTCAATTGGCTGCGCTGGGCATCAAATCGTCAATTGCGAGTGTGATGCCCAAATGTTGCGCTAAAAAGTCACGGGCGAGAGTTTGCCACCCTCCGAGGTGGGACTGCAGGTGGCGTAAACCCGGATCGTCGGACAGCCCTTGGTTGAAGTCCAAGGGCGTGGCAAAGCGCAGTTCGTGCAGTTCGTACTGCGCTTGGTAGAGCTTGGGGGCTTGTCGGCTGTGCGCATCGATGGCGCGCAAGCGCCCTTGGTGGCTCCAGTCGCACAGCAGCAAGTGGCCCATGCGCAGCATCAGCACACATTGCTTGGGCGCAATCTTGCCCATGATCTTGCCGTGCGCGAGCTCGCCCGTGGGGTCGATGGCGCGCAGCGCCGCAGACGCTTCTTCGCCCAAGGCCACCCATGCTTGCTGAACGTGCCCGGCATGGAAATAGGCCTCCCAAAACCGACGCCGGTAGGGGCCAATGTCGTCTTCGGTGTGTTGCAAGATTTCAAAAAAAGCGTCCAGCGTGCGCGCCGTCAACCAGCGGCTCAGGGTGGCGATGGCTTCTTGCCGCACGCCCAGCCAACCCGCATGGTCGTGGCGTGGGTCGCCCAAGGTGCGCAGCAACTCAGACATCAACACGTGTTGCACCTCTGGCGCGGGCGTGCGTTCAAACCACGGCGAGAGCAAGCTGTAGGCAAACTCGTCGCGGCACACGGGGTAGCGAAAGCGTTGCTCGGGCGTACCCGGTGCATGCAGCGCCCACTCGCACATGCGCTGGATGTAGGGCAGGGTGCAGCGCAGCGTTTCGGGCGCATTGAGCGCTTCCACAAAGGCTTGCCGTGCAAACGGGTTGAGCCAAAAGCTCGCGGTCAAGGCGTGCTGCGCCTGCCATGTGCTCATGGGGGTGGCGCTGGGCAAGGCCAAGATGTCTGCCGCCACTTGCTGGGGGCCGCGCTCGGGGTTGAGCAGCTCAAGCTGCACGATCAGGCGTTGCAAGCCAAAGGCCTCGGTCTGTGACAAGGGCTGCATCACCCGTGCATCGGCAAAAAAGCGCCGCGCGCTCTGGGCCAACTGCACAAACAAAGGGTCGTCCGGGGCGAAGTGTTGCAAGTAGGTGTGCAGCACGGCGCGTGCCCATTTGAGCGGACGGCGCGTGGCCAGCGCCGCAGGCAAGGTGTCTCGCAAGTAGTGCTCAGCCAGTGGGACGTGCGTGTGCAAGCCATGCTCAGGGCTGAGCCACAGGGCATAGGGCAGGTTGCGCCAGTCGCGCTGGCGTGGGGCGTGGGGGTGGTCGGTGGGGCTCAGGGGCGAGAACGCCACCGCCTCAAAGGCGCTGTAGGTGCGCTCACCCACGCTGCGCAAATCCACCTGTGCGCCCAAGCTCGCGCCACGGCGCTGACGCACCGCATGGGCCAGGTGGTCAAAGTCCGAGGGCAGGGGCGCGAAAAATTCAAGGCCGAGCGACATGGGGTTCAGCGCACCGTCTCTTGCATGCGCTTAAGCGCGTTGCCCGGCCCCGAGCCGTTCTCCGAGGCTTGAAAGGCCAGCACAAAACGCAGCTCAACGCGGCGGTTCATGGCGGCGTTGTCTTTGTTGCTGGGGCGCTCGTCGGCGTACGAGCTGATGCCAAACACGGGTTGCTCACGCTCGTTGCGCAAGTCTTGCAGGCTGCCTGCGCTCAGCACTTTGTAGACCGCGCGGGCACGGTCCAGCCCTAAGTGCCAGTTGCTGTAGTCGCCGCGTTGCAGGGGCGCCGAGTCGGTGTGGCCTTCAATCAGGATGGTTTCAACCTCGACCTGCTGCGGGTTGGGCGGACAGTCGGCGGGCAGTTGGCGACGCTGCGAGTAGATGTAACAAGGCAAGACCTGTTGCAACTGCAGCGCCGACAGGCGCAGGGTGCGCACGCCCTCGGCTTGCAGATCGGGCTGGCCCAAGGCAAACAAGGTGTCGGCGGGCAGCGTGATCACGCCCGAGGCTTGGTTGATCGTCACCGGCACGCCTGCGTTTTGCAAGCGGCTACCAATGGCTTGCACCACGGCGGCCAGCGGGTCGGGCGGCGGTGCAGTGGGCGGCTCGGGTTTGCGCGCCAACAGCACCATCACCATCACGATGAAGATGAACAGCAGGCCAATCATCAGGTCACTGGCCGAAGCCATGTAACCCGACTCTTCGACTTGCTCGTTGACGGCAGCGGGGCGACGTCGTTGGATCCACATACCGGCTTAGCGCTTCACAGGCAGGTGTTCGATGAACTCGTCCAACACTTCTTCGAGGTTGGTGATGCTGCCGCTGAGTTGGTTGACGGCACTGGCCAAGTGCTGGTCCATCTTGGTGTGCAGCTCGGCAATTTGGCCGCTGTAGCCCGACACGCCTTGCGTGAGCGCATCGACCGTGCCGCTGAGTGCTTGTTGGGCTTCTTGCAAATGGGTACGCACATGGCCCAGTGCGGCTTCTGCCGTTTGCGCGCTTTCTTTGAGCGTGCTCACGGTCTGGCCCAAGGCCTGGTTCATGGGCAGCAAGGTGTCTTTGAAGTCGTTGGCAGCAGCACGCTGCAGCGTGACCGAGCTCTCCATCGCGCTGGCGCTGTCTTTGAAGCTGTCGGCGGTTTGCCGAATCAAGCCCACCGTGCTGTGCAGCTCGCCGGTCGCGCCTTGCACTTGGGTGAGCGTGTCGCCAAAGCTGCCCAACAAGGTGGTGAGTTGTGCGCTGCCTTGGTTGCCGGCTGCGCTGGCACGGGCGATGGCCGCGTCCAAATCGGCCACGGTACTGCGGGTGGTGGTGAGGGTTTGGCTCAGGGCCGTCACTGCGTCGTGGAAGGTGTTGAGGCTGGTTTCAATGCCTTGGGTCAGCACGGCACCGGCTTTGCCCAATTCGTCGGCGGCCTGACTGCCCGCATGGCCAAAGCTTTGGCTCGACGATTGGATGTTGTCGGCCAAGCCGCTGAGCTTGTCAAAGGTGGGTTGCATGTGGCGCGACATGGCTTCGCCAATCGCGTTGGCAAAGTCGCCTTCAAAACGGCGCAGCTGGCTCACCTGGGCCCGGTTTTGCGTCAACATGTCTTGGAACAAACTCAGCTGCAAGCGCATGCTGGCCTCGGCCGCGTTGTCGGGCACTTGGTGGCGCAAGGTGTGGCACAGCGTGTCGAGCTCGGTTTGCAAGTTCTCCAGCGCCACCTTGGCGCGCCAGTTCCACAGCAGCGAACACAACAAGCCTGCGATGGAGGTGATGAATTTGCCACCCGCCGTGGCAATCAGCGACTGCAGCGCCTGGTCCTGCTGGCGGGCCGAGACATCCAGCGCGTTCAAGGCCAAGCCTGCTTGCTGCAAGGCCACCGCCAAGAAGATGAAGGTGCACATCAGACCAAAGCCGATCAGTAAGTTGGGCATGGTCTCAAATAAGGCCAGGTTCAAGCGTGTGCCCAACACGCTGCGGATGTGCCAGGTGTCGGCATGGCTGCGAAAGCTGTAGCTTTGTAAGCCACCGCCGTCTGTGGCAGGCAAGTCGATCAGGCCCGCTTCGGTTTCACGCAGCAAAAACTTCAGCTCAGCGTCTTGGGTTTGGTCTTGGGCTTGGTGCAAGGCCTCCCGGGCGTTGTCGGTGTTGCGTGAGAGGCTGCGTTGCAGCTGCTGCACCGCCTTGCGAGCACTGCGTATGCGCGAGGCCCACACGCCAAAGCTCAAAAGGGAGAACACAACAATGACCGCGGCAATCGCGAGTGGGACAGCCAGCTGTTCCAGCTGGGCCAAGTAGGGTGTGATGGGCATGCGGCTATTGTCCGCAATTCCTGCGGCCGCCTTGTCGCGTCAGAGCTTGGGGATATTCAGCACCTGGGCAGCGGTGCGACCCAAGATGGCCACCTTGTCTTGATTGGACAAAGGCGTGGCCAACACATGCTCGACCGGCGCTTCGTTCCAGGGGATGGGTTGGTCGGTACCTACCATCACTTGGCTGGCGCCGACTTGGGCCACCAAGTGGCGCAAGGCCTCGGGGGTGAACACCAGCGAGTCGAAGTACATCTGGTTGAGGTACTCGGTGGGTTTTTTCTTCAGCACCACCGTGGGGTCGCAGTTGCTCGGCGACACAAAGCAGCCGTGGTCCATGCGCGGTGCGTACGAACCCAAGAAGCCACCGCCATGCGCCGAGAGAATTTTGAGCTTGGGAAACTTGTCCAAGGTGCCATCAAAAATCAGGTGCTGCAAGGCGATGGTGGTGTCCAGCGGGTTGCCAATGGTGTTGCCCAACCAGCCGTTGCCCTTGAAGCGCTTGGCCAACTCGGGCGTGCTCTGTGGGTGGATGAACAAGACCGCACCCAGCGCTTCGGCCTTGGCCCACACCGGGTCGAATTTTGGGTTGGAAAACTCCATGCCCTGCACATTGGCCTGGATGGCGGCACCACAAAAGCCGGGTCGTTTCATCACCGCTTCGAGCTGCTGCACCGCCAACTCGGGGTGTTGCAAGGCAATCGATGCAAAGGCCGAAAAGCGCGTGGGGTGGGCCGCACACAGCTTGGCCAAGTTGTCGTTGTTGATGCGGCAAATTTCTTCGGCCAAAGCGGCGTCTTTGCCGTACCAAAACACATTGCTCGAGAGCACCTGCATGTCCACCCCCATGGCGTCCATGCTGTCGAGGCGCACTTGCACCGCGTCTTTGTCGGTCACCGGGATGTAGTGCTGCGGCCCGCCCTTGACGGCACCGTTCACACTCACGCCCTTGCCAGCCAGCGCCACGGCTTCGGGGAAGAAGCAATGCGCGTGCACGTCGATCACTTGGACGCGCTGACCGTCGATCACCACGGGCGCATGTTTGCTGCCCATCTTGGGGTGGCGGTAGTTCAAGGCGGGTTGGTTGCCCCAGTCGTTGTTGTCGGGGCCTGCGGGCGCGCCTTGCGCCATGGCGTTGTCGAACAGGCTGCACGAGCAAAACGTGATGCCTGAAAAGACGGTGTTTTTGAGGAAGTTGCGGCGTGTGTTCATGACCGAGATCAGACCATGCGCCCACGCTGGAGCTTGGCGGTATTTTCCCTAGACCACCCAGGGCTCAGTCGCCCAAGCCCCCGCTGCGCAACACCCGACGTGCGCAAGCGTCCCACAGCACCTGAGTGTCGGGTGCCCACAGGGTGAGTTTGTGACTCGCCCGTGTCAGACCGGTGTAAATCAACTCGCGCGAGAGCACCGTCACGTCCTTGGCTGGCAGCACCAACAACACATGCTCAAACTCCGAGCCTTGCGATTTGTGCACCGTCATGGCAAAGGCCGTCTCGACGGCGTCCAGACGCGACGGCGCGACCCAGCGCACGCCGCCCTGCGGGTGCGCAAACGCGACCCGCAGAACGTGGTCAGGTCCCGGCAAACACAGGCCCAGGTCCCCGTTCATCAGTTCGAGGTGGGGGTTGTTGCGGGTCACCATGACGGGTCGCCCGATGTACCACGTCTGCTGGGGCAAAGACAGCGCGCGTTCAATGTGTTGATTGAACGGACCCACGCCCCACGGGCCTTCACGCACAGCACACAGCACACAAAACTGCGCGAAGGCCTTCAGCAGTGCCAGCGCTTGCGCATCGTCGCAAGCCTGGCCCTGTGGGTGGGCGCGCAACAGCGCGAGCCAATTGCGCCAGCCCTCTCGAAACGCGGGCCCCAGCACTTGGTTGTTGCTGTGCTTGAGTTGCAGGCGCGTGACGTCGTGCGACGTTTGACCAGGCTCTAACCACCCTGGCGCGGCTTGCCACAAACTTTGGATGTCGTGCACCTTGCCCGCATTGACGGCGGCGGCCCACTGGCCAATGCCGCTGTCTTGTTTGAAGCGATGGCTGTGTTGAAGTGTCACGGTTTGTTCGCGCAGCAAGGGGCCGGTGCACAGCTGCGACATGACCGCGCCGGCTTCGACCGAGGCCAATTGGTCTTTGTCGCCGAGCAGAATCAACCGTGCGTGCAAAGGCAGAGCGCGCAACAGGCGGGCCATCATTTCCAGATCGACCATCGACGCTTCGTCGACCACCATGACATCGGCCACGAGTTGTGTGGGGGCTTCTTGGTAGGCATTGACCTGCAACAAGCGGTGCAAGGTTTGGGTGTGCGTGGGGATCGCGCTTTGCAGGTGGCTGGGCAATTGACGCAGTGCTTTGCTGATGGATTCAGACAAGCGTGCTGCAGCTTTGCCCGTGGGTGCTGCCAAGTGGATGCGCAAGTTGTCGCGGCCTTGGGCTTGGGCTGCACCCACCAGCAAGGCCAGCAAGCGAACCACCGTGGTGGTTTTGCCTGTTCCAGGCCCCCCGGTGATCAGCGTGATGGGATGTCGTGCAGCCAAGGCGCAAGCTTGGCGTTGCATGTCGGCGTGTGCCGCATTGGCCGAGTCGGGAAACAAGGCATCCAGCTGGGTTTGCAAGTCGGCGGGTTCGGCGCTGGGTTGGGCCAAACGCAGGGCGATTTGTTGGCGAATGGTGTGTTCGGCCACCCAGGCACGGCGCAGGTACAAGCGGCCGCCGGCCCCGTCCGGGCTGGCTTGCCACACCATGGGGCTGTGGTCGCCTTGGGTCCAAGGCAGGGTCGAGGCGGCATCGGCCAAGTCGGGCGGGAGCTGCGCGGTTTCTTGCGGTGACCAGCCCAACAGTTGCGTCGCGTCGTTGCGCAAGCGCTCCAGATCCAGACACGCATGGCCGTGCCCCCATTGGTGGCTGGTCAAGGCCGCCAACCACAGATGACGCGCATCGGGGCTGGGTTGTTGCGCGTGCATGAAGTTGGCCAACGCCATGTCCAAATCGCTCAGGGGAAGTTCAGACGTGAGCGACCAAGCAGAGGTCAACACAGTGCGGAGTTGCTTCATGGTTGAACTCCTGCAAAGGCTTTGTCCAAGGCGTCGATCAAGGCCCGAGGCGGTCGCATGGCGTGCACGCCCGCGCCTGGGTCATCAATGCCACGCAGAAACACATACACCGCACCGCCCATGTGCCGGTCGTAGTCGTAGCCCTTGAGCCGCACCTTGAGCAGACGGTGCAAGGCCAAGGTGTAGAGCACGTACTGCACTTCGTAGCGCTTTTTCAGCACGGCGTTTTGCAAGCTCGCAGGGTCGTAGCCCTTGAGGTAATTGGATTTGTAGTCCAACACAAAGTAACGCTGCGCATGCGCCACGACCAGATCGAGCGAACCCGTCAACATGCCTTGCAGGGCACGCTCTTGCAGCACCGGGCGCTGCACTTGGGGCATCAAATGGGTCCGGATCAGGTGGTCCAGGGTGCTGGCATCCAAGCCATGTGCCTGCAAATGAAAGGTCATTTCAGGCCACAGCGCATCGCGCGCGACATGACCCAAGACCAAATCTGGCGCATTCAAATCTCCCAACGGCAAAGGCTTTGTCACCAGCGTCGTGAGCCAAGGTTGCAAGAGTTTCTGTGCCGCAGCGGGCAAGCTCAGCCAGCGTGCTTTGCGCGCCAACAGGGTCTGCCATTCTTGGTTGAGCCAGTCGGGCGCTTGGGACTGGGCCAAAGGCCATTGGTGTTGCGACTGCCACTCCAGCAAATCGTGCAGCAAGACGCCGTAGCGCGCACCTGCCGGGAATTTTTGCCAGACGCTCTGGCTGTCATTGACCGATGGGGCTGCCTCACCGAGGTCCGCCTCCGGGGGCGTGGCATCGGTGGTGGCATCGGCATGCGCCTCGTCGCTGGATGAGTCGGTCACCAAATTGCGTGTCAATGCGCTGAAGCTGGCGGTCCACCACTGGCTGCGGTGTTGTCGTTGTGGGCTCAACGCATTCTTGCTGGCCCAGTCGTGGCGAGGCGCTTGGTAGCGCATGTGTTGGTCGGGCGGGAGTGGTTGCAAGGCAATGTCCGAGCAGTCACCCCAGAGGGCTTTGAGTTGTGGCCACAGGTCGCCGTGCACAGACCGATTCAGCAACTTGGACAAGGCGCTGCGTTTGAGCGTGCCTTTCTTGGCGTCGCCGCTGATGTCTCGGGCGGTTTCTGCCACGCCAAGCCACACAGCCTGTTGCGCACGGGTGAGCGCCACATACAGCAAGCGCATGTCTTCCTCGGTCGAGGAGGGCGCTTCTTCGTGGCTTTCGTCGTCGTCGTCGCTGCCCTTGCTCTGGCTGGATTTGCCGGTGCTGAAGCTGCCTGCAAATGGCACAAACACCAAGGGGTATTGCAAGCCCTTGCTCTTGTGGTACGTGAAGACTTGCACGCACTGCGCATCGGTTTCGAGTCTGGATTTTTGTGCTTCACCGGCTTCTTGTTTGTTTTGAATTTGTTGTCCCAGGTGCCTCACCAGGGCATGGATGCCCTGGAGACTTGGCGAAGCTTGTTGCAGCAATTCGCCCAGGTGCAAGAAATTGCTCAACCGCCGTTCACCGTCTGAGTCGGCCAGCAAACGCTGCGCGATGCCTTGGCTGTGCAGGCATTGGTGCAGCATGGGCAACACACCTTGCTTGACCCAGAGTTGTTGCCATTGGTGGAACTGCTCGAACAAGTCCTCCATCCAGCGCTCGTCTTGGGTGCGCGCCAACACCTCTTGCAAGCTCAAGCCCCAGACCCGACTGGCCAGGGCTGCGCGCATCCAGCGGGTGTTGCGAGGCGATGCCACCGCACGCAGCAAGCGCCACATGTCCATCGCTTCCAGCGATTGGTACACGCTGGACTGGTCAGACAGATAAACGCTGGGAATGCCTCGCTGGCGCAACGCTGCACGCATGGCCTGGGCTTGGGGCAAGCCGCGCACCAGCACAGCCATTTGCCCTGGGGTGGCATCGCCTTGGTTGAGCAGCTGCGCCATCTGGTCGGCAAACACGGAAGACATGTGGCTCAGGTGCTGGTGGGCTGCGATGGCCCCATCGTCACGCTGCAAATGCCAAACCGTCATTCCTGCTTGTGCTTGCTGGTTGTGCAAGATCAGCGCTGACTGAGTGCTGTTGGCCGTGACCGGTACATACGCAATCACACCCTCGGGTGGTGTGCTGGGCTCGGAGAAGGGCGTTTCAATCCGGGTGAACACATGGTTGATGGCATTGACCAAGGCTTGGCATGAGCGGTGATTGCCGCTCAAGGTGTGCAAGGCGTTTGGGTCAAGCTGCAGGGCATCGCGACGGGCCTGCAAATAAGTGCCCAAGTCGGCACCCCGAAAACTGTAGATCGCTTGCTTGGGATCGCCGATCATGACCCATGCGTTGGCCGGCGTGCTGTCTTGGGGGTTGTAGATGCGGTCGAGGCTGCCGTATTGCCAAGGGTCGGTGTCTTGAAACTCATCGACCAAGGCCACCGGGTATTGCTGGCGGATGGCATGGGCCAAGCGCCCGTCATCGGCCATCACGCCGTGGTAGAGGTTTTGCAGCAGGTCAGAAAAGTCAAACGCTGCACGTTGCGATTTGGCGTCTTGGTAGGCTTGGCCAATGCTGTGCGCGGCATGTTGTAGCAAAGCTTGCTTGAGATCAGGCGCTTGTTGCAGAACTTGCACATGCGCAGCCATGTGGCCAAAAAAACGGTGCTGCTGGCAGTCTGCCCAGCCTTTGCTTTGGAGCCAAGCTGGCGTGAAGCGTTCCAGCGCTTTGACGTCCAAATCCGCTTCAGCCCTTGCCCATTGGCCCAAAGCGGTGAGCCAGTTGGCGAAATTTTTGTCGGTCACGCCTGAGCCTCGAATCTTGCCGTCGGCCCTCGCTTGCGCGAGGGCTGGGGCGATACCGTCATGCCAAGCGGCGCGCGCAGCATGGGCACTGGCCAGGCTGTGTGTCTGCCACTGGGCGTGGGTGCCCATGGCTTGCGCAGGGTCGATGGCGGGGGCAGTGGCAAGTCGTGGCTTGCGTTCTTGGTCGCGCCAAATGGGTTTGAGTTTTTCCAGCAATTGATCGGGCGTGGCTCCCACGGCAGCCATGAGATCTGGCAAGGCTTGGGGTGGTTGCGGGTAGTACCAAGTGCGCCAATAGTCTTGCACCAAACTCAGTTGCAATTGAGCGGCTTGGTCGAGTCGGGTTTGATCAAACAGGTTGTGGCTGTCGAGCGCATGTTGGCTGAGCATGCGACGTGACCACGCGTGGATGGTGTAGATGGCCGCGTCGTCCATCCAGTCAGCGGCATGGCTGAGCTGCAAGGCGCAACGGGGCCATTGCGCGGCTTCAAAGTTGTCGCGCAATTGGTAGAGAAAGTCATCGGCGTCGAGCCCTTTTGGCAAAGGGGTGGCGCGCGCTTGTGTGTCAAAAAATACCGCGGCATCGCGCAGTCTTTGTCGAATGCGTGCGCGCAATTCAGCGGTGGCTGCTTCGGTGAATGTCATCACCAAAATTTGGGGTGGCAGCAGTGGCGCACTGTCTCGCTGGTGGCCCAGCACCAAACGCACATACAAGGCGGCAAGGGTCCAAGTTTTGCCGGTGCCAGCGCTGGCTTCGATGACTTGGCGGCCTGTCAGGGGGAGGGTGAGCGGGTCGAGGGCGGTGCTCATGCGGCCTCCTCTGCATGGTCTGCAGTGTCGGTGCTGCCCAGCAGTTGGGCCGCATCGAGCATGTCACCGTACAAGCGCTCGGCCCACTCTGGCAAGGTGGGAGCGATGTCCTCAAAGTGTTGGAACACACAGGGCAAAGCAGCAGATTCGGTGAACTCACCTTGTTGACGCCGGTTGCCGGTGAATTTTTGTTCGGCTTTGTGCATGGGGTGAGGCTCCTGCAAGCGCTTGGCCGTGAGGTAGGCGCAGGCGGTTTTGCGCGCAACAGGCAAGGGCTTGTCCCAAGCTTGGTCGAACAGCGCAAGCAAGTGCAGCAAGTGAGCTTTGGCCTGGTCGACCTGCATGGGGTTGAATTGCACTTCGCCGTTGAGTCCAATTTGAATGCTGGTGGTTGCCACGCCGCTGGCGCAGGCCACCAAATGGTTCAGCCACAGATCGGTGAGGGTTTCGGCACGGGGCAGTTTGATCTTGGCGTTGCCCTCGGTCACCGAGCCTGGTCGCAGCACCACTTGCAACCAAGCACTGTGGTCGGCCCGCGATCGCCACAGCGTGTGGGGGTCGTGGGCCCATTCGGCGTGCAGCGTGTGTGGCCCCAGTTCCAAGTGCAGGTCTTGAGCGGTCAAGGCCAGAGGCCACGTGTCAATCTTGGCTGCATACCGTGTCATCAATGTGTCGCGGTCTTTGAGCAATTGGTTTTGTTGCGCTTGCCCAAAACCAGCCAGCGCCAGCGAACCCCCGCGTTGCAGCAGGGCAATGGCCGCCGGTGCATCCTTGGCGTGGGTGATGGCATCGGTGAGCTTGAACCGCTCCAAGGCATTCATGCCAAAGGGTTCTTCTTCAGGGCTGGCTTCTTCGGGCCGGTCCAGCGTCACGTTGAGGCGATCGCGCAAAAACACCTCCACGGGTTGTTTGAGCAAGCGCCGCAGCTGTGGCAAGCGGATGTCTTGGGGCGGCGTGCTCGGCCCTTGCGGGGTCGGGGTTGGTGCCGTGAGGTGTCGCGCCATTTGCCAATCGTCGGCATAGGTCGAAAAAGCCGAGCCTTGGTGAAAGTACTGTGGAGAGAAGGCTTGCAGGGGTTGCAGCGGGTGTTCGCAGGGTGTGTCCCAGGCCAGGTTGAGGTAGTCGCTGAGCTGTGAGACCAGCACCGAGGGCGGCATTTTTTCGTGGTCGCTGGTGCGTCGTCCTTGCCAGCTGATGTAGAGCTTGTCGCGCGCAGAGAGCAGGGCTTCAAGAAACAAATAGCGGTCGTCTTCGCGGCGTGACCGGTCTCCGGTTCGCCACAAGGTGTCCTCACGCATCAGGTCAAAGTCTTGTGGTGTTTGACTGCGCGGGTAGTCGCCATCGTTCATGCCCAACAAACACATGACCTTGAAAGGAATAGAGCGCATTGGCATCAAGGTGGCAAATTGAACCCCGCCACCAAAGAATCGCTGGTGCATCGCGGGCTGCTGCAATTGGCCCAACCAATGTTCACGCACCACCACCAGCGGCAGTGGGGTGTCAAGCCGAGCGAGTTGACAGTCGGCGAGCCATTTTTCGAGCGGGGCCATGACTTTTTCGAGCAAGCGTTGCTCGCGCTCTTCGACCGGCTTGAAGAAATGTTCGACCAAACTTTGCAGCAGCGTCATCCATTGGTCGGGGGTGTGGCTTTGTTGCAAGGGCGCCAAGGCCTCGTCGATGGCACGCAGGCTTTGCAACAAGCCACCCATCAGCCGTGCATCCAGTCCATCGACACCTGGCGAAGCCAGCGTGTCTTGCCAGACATGGGGTGTGTCAGAGGATGCAGGGTCAGTGGCGCCGCTTGCGTATCCCAACAACAAACGTTGCAAACCGAACAACCACGTGTTTTGGTCGGCATCGGCCAACGCGGGGTCCATGCCCGCTGCCGCACGTTGTGGCGCATCCAAACCCCACCGCACACCCGCTTGGCTCAGCCATTGATCGATGTGCGCCACGTCCGCCTCGTCGAGGCCAAACCTTTGCCGCACCGCATCGACTTCGAACAAGCTCAGCCATTCCAAGCGCGTGATGCGCAACTGGGGCAATTGCAGCAAGGTTTCGAGCGCTTGCACCAGCGGTTCTGTACGTGGCGTGGTGTCTGCCACCGAATAAGGAATGTGCCGCGCAGCGTTGCCAGAAAAGCGGCCGAAGACGGCGTGGATGTGCGGTGCAAACAGTGCCATGTCAGGCACCATCACCATGATGTGGTGGGGCTCTAGCTGGGGGTCTTGGTCCAACCAACTCAGCAAACGGTCATGCAACACCTCGACCTCGCGTTGCGCTGAGTGGGTTTGTACAAATTCAATGCTCTGGTCATGCTCGGGGGTGGGGCGTGGCTGCTCTGGGGGTGGGTTGAGGTTGAGCAAATCGGATTGCAAATGCGCCAAGCGTGTGGCCGTCCGCTTGTGTTCGCGGGCGGTTTGGCATGGATCGACAAACACGTCCACCCGTTGAAACGCATGCCGGTAGCGCGCGACATCGTCAAACCCATCGAGCAGGTGCAGATAGTCACGCCCTTGCTTGCCCCAGGCCGCCAGCAAAGGGTTGGTTTGTGTGTGCAGCTGGTACTGGAGTTCTTCTGTCAAAGCGCCACTGGCGCTGGGTTGGGGCAGATGGGTTTTGTGGGTTTGGCGTTGACGGCTCCAGGCGGCCAAGGGGCGGTGACTTTCCACCACATGGCCCCAGAAATACTGACAGGGGTTTTGCACCAGCATCAAAACTTGGCAGACCCGCCCCAAAGCTGCCAGCGCTTCAACGGTCTGCATCGGCAAAGAGCTCACGCCAAACACCATCAGCCGTGGGGGCACACCAGCAGGTCGGGCACCTGCTGGCACTTCTTGCAAGGCGTTGAGAAAAGCCGAATGCACATCGGCACGCGACTGAAAGTGGGCTTGGTGCGCAGGGCGATCGGTGTCTTGGGCCAAGTCATGGAGCAAATCGCGCCACAAAGCAGCTTGCCACTGGTGTGTGGTCGACATGGGGGTGCTTGGCGCGTTCGATGTGCGCAACACATCGCGCCCTTGGGCCCAGTCATCCAGCCAGTCGGCGCGGTAGTTCTGATAGCCGTCCAGCACATCGGCCAGTTGCGCGGCCAGTTGGTAGGTGCGTCGTCCCTGAGGCATGCCTCGGCCCTCGTTGCCCAGGTAACGCGCCAAAGGTTCAAAGGTCGGTTGATTCAACAACGCCGGCAGTCGACGCATCAAGCGCCACACCAGAGGGGACTTGTCCAGCGGCATCTGCCTGGGGACCACCTCTGGCCCCAGCACGGCGCGGTAAATTTTCCACAGCTGCGCCGATGGCAACTCAATCTGCGTGGCGGCACAAATGCCCAGCGCTTGGTCGCTGGCCAGTGCCAGCTCCAGCCAGTGCTTCATGCCGTTGCTTTGCACCAGCAACACCTCGGGCACCAAGGGCGGCAAGGGGTTGTTGTGGATGAACTGAACCATCAGGTCGCGCAGACCTTCCAGTTGGTTGCTGTGCAGCACCATGAATCCGTGGGGGGGCGATGTGGTCATTGGGTGCGGCCCTTCAGGCGTTGTGTGCTTTGTGAATGGCCAATGCCACCAAGGCCATGCTCACTCCAAAAAATAGCGCGCTGCAGGCGCTCAGCGCTTGCAGGTCAAACCGCTTGGAGGCTGTTCCATCGCTGTGCAGCTCATACAGACGTCGCGATTGCGAGGTGGCGCCAAGCAAGGTGATCATGACAAACATCCCCAGCATATGCAGCTTGTCAACCAGCGTGACGGTGGTGGTGTTGCCTTGTGACGCATCCGCAAATTGCTGATTGACAACCGCCGCGATCAGCGCGCCGCCAAGCAAACCCATGCGGCCACTGAAAATATCTTCGCTGTGTGTTGGCATCAAGCAAGAGCACAGGGCCACCAAGACAGCGATCAGTAGACCCAGCGTGAGTTTGAGAAAGATCGCTGACGAATCACGCATCAACTCAGCCGTGACGACGATGCGTGAATACTGCACATGGTCGGGTTTGGTGAAGACGCCGAAATTGCTGTTGTAGTCTTTGACTTCTTGCGTTGCTTGGAGGCTTTGAATGATCCACCCATCGATGGAGATGGCAGGGTCAAAGCCGCTTTGTGTGTCGGCCACATAGACCAATTTGGTCAGGTCATTCGATGAGTCTTCGAAAGAAATTTTGAGACGTTGCTTGTCGAATGGAAAATTTTCCATGTCGAAGTCATGCAAGAACACACCTTGTACTTTGCGTTGCTCAATCTTCACATCCGGCGTCACAGGCTCGGTGTAGTAGCCAGAAAATGTTCTGGGGAACTCATTGGAGATGTAGTTGATCTCCAACGCATCCTCGATCTTGTAATTGGACTTGGGGTTGGACAAAGCCCACACCCACAGGTCAGCGCTGAAGGTTCCACGCGATTGGTTGATGTTGTAGAGCGAGGTCAGGTAGGCGCCAATCTTGACCTCATCGCGCTGGGGTGTGACTTGCGCCGACGGTGTGGCTTGTGTTTGGGCAGCCAGCGTTGGAAAGCACTGAGCGACTGCCAAACCAAGAAAAATGAACACGAACCAAAGAGGACTATTGCGCATGGGTGAGGACTTGCGATGAGGTGGATCAGCACCTTGCAAGCGGGTGTGTGTCAGGCGGGGATATTTCTCTGAACTATAGCCTTGGGATGTGGCCCTAGCTCGAAGGCCGTTGGCGTTTATTTCGCGCCGGTGGTACAGCGCTTTGCAATCTTCTTGGAAAGCTGCAGAATTTTTTGAATCAATCTGTATTAATAGATCGCTTCGAAACTAACTAAATGACTCGTTGTTTGAGAGATTCATTTTTCATTTTTGTATTAGGATTGAATGATTAGTTTGTTGTATTTTTTGCGCTGCATGACCCGTATTTGTTCCTCTTGTGAGCACCACAACACGCACGCCGCGAGGCTGTGCTTGCGGTGCGCTGAACCTTTGAATTCTTTGGCTGAAAAAGGGGGCTACGCGCAGCCTTACCTCGGTCATGTGGTGCGCATGCCTTTTGGCCGGGTCAACACGCCCAGTCTTTACCAAGCCGAGGCATGGTCAGCGTCTGTCAGTTCACAACCCAGCCATGCATGGGTTGAACGCTCTATGCAGTTGTTCCAGCGGGCGAGAAGCAACCACGCATCAGCTTATTGGATATCTCTTGTTTTTTCTGTCTTGGTGGTGTTGGTGGTGAGCTATGTCGTCTCGTCGCACAACACCTCTTGGGACGCGAAAGACACCCTCCAAGCGCCACCGATGGCTTACGCACAACCCGAGCCTGCCAAAGTTTCAAAAGAGCGCGCGAGCAACTTTTAGCGCAACCTGCGCCAAAGTCGAAGCTTGAATTTCCCTATGTCTACAACTCCATTGGTCACGCTCCAAGGTCATTTGTCGATGGCTTTGCTCTTTGAGGGCTCCAAGTCCGAAGGGCGCTATCCCGTTTTGGCATGCGCAGATGGCAAGCGCTACCGTGTCCATGTGCGCAGATCCCCCATGCGCCAGTTGCCCAAACAATTGGAGCCCTTGCTGGATCAGCAAGTCGTTCTCACAGGGCGGACAGACGATTTGAGGGGGCACTGGCGTTTGCTGCTAGAGCCTGATTTTTCCGCCCACGTGGTGGTGCCACCGCCTCCTGCTGAACCGCTGGCTGACACGGAGTTGCTTCCATGAGTTTTTGTACCCAATGTGGCAAACCACTGCGTGCTGGCGCATCGGGCTGTGAGTTCTGTCAGCCTGTATCGCGGCCTGCGCGCCCCAGCCTGAATGTGGCAGCTGCTGCACGCGTCGCCGTCTCACACACCTTGTTCATCGCCTCTGCACATACAGCGCAGGAACTCGACAAAGGTTTGCAAAAGCACCTTGCCAAACCGCTCGATATTGTGCGCGTCGACACCCCCGAGATGGCGCACCAAGCCGCACGTCAAGCTGTGCAACGCTTGCTGCCGCGCGGTGATTTGAAATACGTGTGTTTGATTGGCGATTGGTCAGAAGTTCCGCCTTTCAAAGTGGACAACCCCTCCCGACCCTGCCGTGGCCAAGACCCTTTTTGCTGGACCGATGCGCTCTATGGTTTGCGCGATGCCTACCAGCCAGAAGATATCTTGACCGCCATTGCCCCTGTGGCTGTTGGACGCATTCCAAGCACCGACATGGCCATTGTGCTGCCTGCATTGCTTGAAGCCCCGGTGTCGGTCGACCCAGGGGTGGCCTTTGCGTTTGCCGTCTCCGCCCAGTGCTGGTCTGAAGCCACCCAAACCATTGTGCAAGGCTTCACGGACTCAACCTCTGCGGGCCAGCTGTTTGATGCGCCTGATTTTTCTGGCCTTTCCTCGAAGGGCGTGTTGGCTTCGCCCGACTGGGAAGAAGACGACCTGCGCCGTGAGATTTCAGATGCAGGCATTTCTCCCGGCGCGGTATTGCTCTTTAATGTGCACGGCTCCGCCGATGAACCCCATTGGGTGGGTGAGGGGGATTGGGGTTACACCGAGATCATGCAGACGGACACGGTTGAAGATTTCAACCAAGCCATTTTGCTGAGCGAAGCCTGTTACGGTGGAGCGATGGGCTACGACGAGCCCAGCATGGTGGAGAGTTTCTTCACCAAGGGTGGCAAAGCCTTTGTGGGTTGTTCGGTGATTGCTTGGGGCTCCTCGGGCAGCGCGCTGTGTGGCGCGGACTTGATCGCCTTGCACTTCTTCAAGGCCTTGCGCGAAGGACAGGCCTTTGGTGAGGCCCTCAACAGCGCCAAACGCGCCACCCTAGACGCCACCTATGTGCACGATGAGGTGTCCCAAAAAACGGTGCTTTCCTTCAATTTGTTTGGCGCGCCTTGGCATCAACTCAAGCGTGCGGCAGCGGCATCGGTGCTGCCCACTGCGGCCCCTCAAGGTTCCATGCTCGACCGCATCAGAAGCCGTCGCGCGGGCGGCGATGCGGCGGGGGGCAGTGCCTTGGAGCGGGTTCGCGACAACTACAGAGGACGTCTCTCCAGCCAGGCGCAGCGGTTTCTCTTAGAGCGCGATGACGCCTTGCGCCAGCTCAGTGGCTTCAAAGACCGTGAAAAAATCGAGTCGTTTTTAGGCACCCTTCAGGTTGACTTTGACGACTGCGATTTTGAGGAAATCCGCTTTGAGGATGCACACAGTTTTCGAATTTCTGGAAAATCCAAAAAATTCCCCAGCACCAAAGAATTGTTCATCTTGGCCATCAATGGCGAAGGTGAATTGACCCATCAACTGACCACCAAAGGATCGCCATGAAGTGCTCCAACACCAGCTGCTCGGCAGAGCTCAAAGACGACGCCAAATTCTGCGGACTTTGCGGAACCAAAACGCCTCAGCCCCAAAGCTGCCGTCACTGCGGCTTCATGAACTCGGCAGGCGCCATGTTTTGCGGATCTTGTGGCAAATCACAAGCTGAAACCGCAGGCCTGGGTGGCGCCTTGTCCAACGTCAACAGCATGGGTGAATTCATCTATGAGTTGACCGAAGAGCGGGTTCAAAGCGAGGGCAACAAGTCCAAGTCGCAAGCCAGCATGGGCTACTGGGCCTACAAGGTTGTCAACGGTGTTTTTGAAGAGGTAAAAGGCCAAAAACAAAAGACAGACAAGAGCGATAAAGACGATGCGCCCTCCACGGGTGGTTTTTTTGGCACCATCTGGAATGACTGGAAAGTCAAACTGTTTGGTGAAAAGAAAGAAGATGTCGAGAAGAAAAAGAAGGCCACACAAATTTTTGTGATGCTGGATTTCCGCAATTCACCACTTCTCAGCAAAACACTGCCGATCCCAGTCCCCGGTTTGCCTGATGCGCACTTGCGCCTGGAGTTTTGGGTAGACCCCGAAAACAAAGAGCAGGTGGCCCTGTTCAAAGAACGCATTCTGGGCACCCGCACAGCCTTGTCTTGCTTGGAGTTCACAGACGCTGCGGTGGCCTTGATTGAAAAAGGCATCCTCCCCAGCATCAACCTTGAGTCGATTCCCTCTGACCCTGCAGGTGCGGGTGCCTATATTCGTTCTCAACTGGCCAGCCAGGCTGGCATCACGGCGCTGTGTATCTTCAATCGCGGCAAACTGGGTGAACGCCACCAACTCGACATCAGCAAATCTGCACTGGGGTGTCCAACTTGTGGCCATACCTTGCGACCCGGTGCTAATTTTTGTGGCAAGTGTGCGGCCGACGTCTCTCTCTTGCAAGCGAGCAACAAAACCAACTTTTTGCAAGCTTCGGGTGGCGAGCAACTGACCCTGCGTTTGAGCATGATGATCGACCGATCGCTCAAGCCATTGTCTGCGCAGGAAGGGGTGCCAGAAATCAATGTGTCGGATGCCCAAATCACAGACCACGTGATCAACATTCTGGGTCCCATCTTGCGTCGCTACGATGTGCCGACCCTGATGCGTCCGGTCATGTTGGCGCAGCTGAGCAACGAGCTCAACGACAAACTGGTGAAAGATTGGCGCGGCTACGTCACCGGATTCACGGTGGTGGATTTGCGCACGGCAGAAGATGAATGGTTTTTCAACACCGAAGCCTTGCTGGCTGAAAAACTGCGCGAAATCAAGGCGGACCAAAAATACTTGGCGATCGAACAAAGCCAAATCGAGCTGGAGCAGTCTGCCTTCAATTTGGTGATGCAGCGTGTTCAGAATCAGGACAGCCAAGAGCTGGCGCAAAAACGTCAAGAGCAAAACAAGAAGAAGCAGCTGGCCGAGTTGGATCTGGACGATCACCAGCTCGAAACCAGCACCGACTTGCGCAAAGCAGCCATCACGGACGAAGCAGAGAAAGAACTGTTTGCACGCCAGCGTGACAAAGAGCTGCGTGAACAAGACTTCTTGAGAGAGCAAGCCAAAGCCAAACGCGGCGATGAAATCGACCATGTCGACCACGACATGACGCTGGAGAAAAAAGCCGCCCAACACGACATTGATTTGAGCGACTTGACCGGCGAGGCACAAAGCCGTGCCAAACGTCGCGACATCACGGATGACTCTTTCGTCGAGGAAGAGAGAATTCGACTGGACATCAAGGCGCAAGAGGAAAAAGATCGTCTTGAAGCGCAGCGCAAAGGACAACTGGGCCACATCGACCAAGATTTGGAAGACCGCAAGGAAAAGCGCACCGTTGACAAGCTCAAAGAATTGGCGGCTTTGGAAGCCCAGATGGCTCAGCAAGAGCATGAGCAAGAACTTAAAAAGACCCAGCAACAGAACGAACAGCAGCTCAATCTGACCAAAGAGGCCAATGCCTTGGAGCAGGCCAAGATTGATGCGATGAAAAATTTGGATGCGGTTCAAATGCTGGCCATGCAAGCCGCAGAGTTGGCCAAGGCCGGTGGCGGAGGCCAGGCCTCTGCGGACATGATCAAAGCCATTGCCGCATCGCATTCAGACTCGACCAAAGCGCAAGCTGAGTTGCAATCTGGCGCGCAAATCGCCGAAGCCAAAGCCGCAGCGGCCCAAGCCACTGCGGAAATGCAAGCCGCCATGTTTGAGCGCATGTTGCAAATGCAAAAAGAAAGCGCAGACAGTGCCATTCGTGCGCACGAATCTGCCGCCGACCGTGTGCAGCAAACCAGCGACAAGGCCATGGGCAACATGATGCATGTGGCGCAGTCCACCGCAGGCGAAGCCAATGCAGGCTACAAAGCTGCGGCTGACATTGCAGAGCGCGTCAACACCAGCTCGATGGAGAACATGTCAAAGGTGGCTGTGGCCTCTGCGGCGCATTCCAACGATGGCATGAAAGAGGCGGTGCAGAGCTCTCGCGCTGCAGCGACCACCACCATTGAAAAAATGGCCGACGTCTACACCGCCGCTGTCAAAGCAACACGCTATGTGTGCGTGCAATGCAACAAAGCTTCAGCGGAGGGAAATCGCTTTTGCTTGGATTGCGGTAGCCCTGTGCAAGAGCAAAAGGGCGATTGATCCATATGGCCCTGTGCTTGTGTTGTAACAGCGAACGCTATCCAGAAGATACCAGTTGCCATGTGTGTGGTGCAGACTGGCAAAGCGTGGAAGCTTTGGATTTGGATGGCCCGCGCGCGCGCTACAAAACCCAAATCGAAAAAATGTTGGCCCGTGATCCCAATGGGCAATACGACAAAGAGCTCATGCTTTTGCGCTACCAGCTCAAAGTGTCGTTCAGTGCGCATCAGCAGATCAAGAATGACTTTCTAGCCAGTATCAAAGACATTGAGCACCTGAAGTCGTTTCAGCTCAAGTTCAATCAATCGGCGGAGGGTGTCGCAGGACAGAACACCTTGCTGCAATTTGAGTTCACCAACACGTCAGAGAGAAACTACTTTGCGCGCATCAAGCTGGAATGGGATGACGAAGAAACAGTCCAGCACGATGACTTTGAAGTCGATCATGAAGAGATGCTCGCCCCGGGGGCCAGCTGCCGTTTGCAATCTACCTATGTGTTCAAAACACCAGGCACCAAGCTCATCAGCAAGCTGATGGTGATGGTGGAGGGCATGGCCGGAGAAACTGCCAAATTCCGCGCTTCCGATTTTCAGCTCAAGGTGGCCGACCCCAACAAGACAGACATCCACTACAACAACGTCACCAACAACATCAACACCCGCATCATGTCCGAGACCTCCATTGGAGGATCTGGTGCGGTGCAAGAGGCTCAAGCCGGTGGTGGCGACAACTGGCTGCTTCTCAAGGTGGTGTGGATTCCCACTGAGGGTGGTTTGCCCAAGATGCCAATGGCCGCTGTGCGCACCGCAGCATCGCCCGCTGGGGAGCGCTCGTCTGCTGTGCCCAAAGCCCATGGCCTGAGCTGCCAAGGCTGCGGCAAGCTTGACAACCCCAGCGGTTCGGTTTTTTGTTTGAATTGCGGTCGACCCTTGGCCCAGGCCACAGCGGCTGTGGAAGAGCTCGCCGTGCCTGAGCCCGAAGTGGCTGTTGCTGCGCCCCCTGCGGCCGTCAGCCGTTCAGCGGCGTCAATTGAGACACTGCACGATGCGGTGGAGCAAACGTTTGAGTTGCTTCGCAAATTCAGTGCGCTGGCCTCTTCATCCGCCAGCAAGGGTGTGTTCTCAGCGGTAGATTTCGCATTCGATTTGCTCAATGAACTCACACCTTTGCTGCTGGACCGCGACGTTGTGGGCATGGTGTGCGAAAAACCTGCGGGCGTGCAACTCGATGATGAAGAATTCATCGTGTCTTTCGCTGGCAAAGCCACCGTTTTTTCGCTGACGGGCATCACGGTGGTAGACCACTCTGGCGCAGACATCACCATGGTGGAGCGCTACCAATGGGGCGAGTTGGAGGAGTCGCAGCAGGGCGTGTTTCGCCAACGTTTTGGCCCTCAAAGCTATGTCATATCACTGGGCAATGCTGCGGCCAGTTCCAGCTTTCCCGGTTTGCGCTTTGACATGCGCCGCTACAAGGGGCCAGACGCCATTGAAGATCTCTACAGCAGCCTGGAGTTTTTGCTGGGTCAGGTCTTTGCCTTGGCACCTGAGCCGGTGCGTGTTGCTGCAGCCAAGTCCTTGGTTGCGCCATTGGACGAGCCGCCCGCTGTGGCGCAACCCGAGGTACAAGCTCTTGAGGATGACGTTGAATTCGACGACGACGAGGTAACCGCCGAGGACGACTCAGCAGCGTCACAAGACCTGAGGGTGTGTGGACATTGCGGAGCAGACAACCATGCGCACGCCAAGTTTTGTGCAGAGTGCGGTTCGGTGCTGGACTCAGACGAATCGCCAGATGAAGACGACGACGAAGAGGTGGAGGACTCAGACGAAGATGTGATGGATTGCCGGCACTGTGGCGCGCACAACCTCGCCAATGCCAAATTCTGTGCAGAGTGTGGTCAACCTCAGGTCGATGCCGATGCGGATGCGCTCGAACAAGACGATGAGGAGCCCGAAGGTGTTCCATGCGTGCGTTGTGGCGAAAGCATTGCGGAGAATTTGGCTTTTTGTGGGTTTTGTGGAGCCAACCAATCGCCACCAGAACCAGAACCAGAACCAGAACCAGAACCAGAACCAGAACCAGAACCAGAACCAGAACCAGAGCCAGAGCCAGAGCCAGAGCCAGAGCAGGTGGCGGTACAAGAACCGGTGGTGGCTGCGAAATTTGTCGAAACCCCCAAGGAAGAAGCGCTGCCTGAAGTGCCCCAGGTCGATCCGCGGCAAGCGCTCATGCGCCAACGCTGGCAAGAGCGTTCGGATGCCTTGCAAGCGTTTTTGACAAGATATGCCATGGCCACGCAGTACTGCAACGAGTCAGCGCCCAAAACGGTGGTGATGGCGTCTGAAATTGCCTCGAGCTTGCAGGCTGACCTCTGGGCGGCCGTGAAAGCCTCTGGCGCTCCGATGGTTGCGGTCAGCTTGGATGCACACCATGCGCTGTGGTCTGATGCCGGACAACTGCTGGACTTCCATGAAGCGCTCACCCTGATGTCGGCCCATGGACTTTTCCACATCGCCAAATCAGCCGACGGCACGTCGAAGTTGGATGGCAAGAATTGTTTCCTGAGCTGGGAAAAATTCTTCTTTGAATTCAAAGCCGATTTGGTGTTCAGAGATGCAGGTCCTGATGTGTGGCTGGGCACCGCAGACAAATACTTGGTGCGGGGAAGCTATTGCGACTATTCGGTGAATGTCTTGCAATGGGACTACCTGAATTCGTTTGTGAAAAATGAATTGGTCGACAGCTTCGAACAGTTCAAACTCTCGGTACAACACACCCATGACTGATATTCAGACCGATGCGCGTTACCCGTTTTGTTCGGACGCTGGAAAAGCCGAGCTGGAGGTGTATCTGCAATGGATCGTGGATGCATCGCTCCAAGACTCAGAGTACGCCTTCATCGAGTACGTCAAAGGGCGTTCTGGCATTCAAGACGGCCGTCACTTGCTCGCAATTTGGGAATATCAGATGCAAGGCCAATTTGACAAAACAGCGCGCTCTCAAATGCGCTTGTTTTTTGTCAATCCCAATCCCGAGGTGGCTTTCAATTCAAGTGCTGCGGCCGGTTGGTTTGACTTCATCGAGTCTGTTTACGTCTTGAAAAATGAAGTGCCTGCCCCGCTGGTGCGACCTCCTGTTTTTGCCAAGGTTGGCACGTCAGAGCTTCCGCCTCAACACGTTGAAATGGCCTGAGCAATTTGACAGCTCGGGCTTGCTTGTACTTGTTCATTCGGCTGCCAAGTGCCTTGCATTCACGGCGCGGCAGGCCCTTGTGGCCCGCGTCTACAAAGCCGAAATGGGTGTTCGATCAAGCGGTTGCGCGGTTTGATGTCGCGCCAACCGCTTGCGATCCAAAAGCCTAAGACTCAGAATGCATCCGCTGGTTTGACCGCCTTGGGCGTCAAAGGCGCAGCAGGCGCTGCGGGTGCAACAGGTGCTGGGCGTGGTGCTGCAGCAGGTGCCGGTGCAGGAGTTGCCAATGCGCGTCTGCGAATCTCTTCTTCGCGGCGCAGCAGGTCTTCTTTCATCTCCAGCTCTTTGCGTTTGAGATCAAGTTCTTTTTCTGCAAAAGCACGTTCGCGCGCAACTGCTTCGGCCTTGGCGCGTTCAGCTTCTTCGGCTGCAACGCGTTGACGCTCGGCAGCTGCCAATGCCGCTTGGTCGACCACAGTCACAACCGTGGGCCTTGGGTTACCGCCGCAAGAAGAAGCAGTCTTGAGACCTCGGATCAACAAGCGTCCTTGCGCAGTGATGGTGTAGTTCCCAGCGGCCGGGTACTTGTGCGACAGCATGATCGGTGACGACTTGAGGTTGTCGTCACCAATGCGCACATCTTGTTTGTCACCGTTGCCCCAGTCCACGGTCATGCCGCACCAGATGACATCGCCCGTTGGAACAAAGTTCACATTGAGTTCTGCCACAGCATCGAGAGAGATCTTGCCTGAGACGAGTTCAAGGCTTTTGATTTCTTGGGCTTGGACTTGTCCTGCGCCCATGAGCGTGAGGGCAGAAATTGCCAAGGCGGTGGAGAGAGTTTTTTTCATGAGAGACACGATCGATTAAAAAAATTATTTACCAGGGACACCACTGAGTGACGGCATGGCCGTTTCAATGATTTTGCGCAACTTGGCGTTGGGGATGTTCTCGTTGGCTGCACCCAAGAACTTCAAAGCACCTTCGCGGTTCTTGGCCAAATGCACGGCCAGCTTGAGGGCAGAAACAGCTGCTTCATCCTTGCCGTTTTCGGCAAACACTTCGGCGGCAGCCAACCAACCTGCGCCTCGGTCTGGGGCAATCAACAAGCCATCGATCAGCACAGCCGTTGCCACGCTGGCTTTGCCACTTCTGACCAAGGAGGTACCGAGGCCAAAGCGCGCTTCGGCATTGGCGGCATCCATGGCCACGGCCTTTTCAAATTGGCTGGCAGCCTCTTGCGCATTGCCAGCTTTCAAGGTTTGGTCGGCCGCTGCAGACGCCTCAGCGCTGGCTTTGCTGTTGCCTGCGCTGACTTGTGACATCGATTTGATGAGCTGAACTTTGGGACCCACTTCTTTCCATCGGCCGTCGCGAACCAAGCCCAGCAGCTGGTTCAATTCGTCTTTGGCGGTGGTGGTTGCTTCTGCTGCCGGCGCTTGTTTGACAGGCTTGACGGCCACTGGCGCAGGGGCTGTGGCTGGCGGCGTGCTGTTGCCCATGAACATGAAAGC
>CANCUP010000006.1 GCA_947381325.1 Comamonadaceae bacterium | reverse complement strand
AGGTAGTTGCCGTCTGGGCTCAACTTCATGAACTTCCAGCCGTGGGCTTCGTCTTTGGGCAAGGCGTCAAACACCACCACAGGGGCAGGTGGGTTGTCCAGGTTGGCTTCGATGTTGTCGTAGCGAATGATGCGCGACAACTCAGCCACATACAGCGAGCCGTCTTTGAAGGCCACGCCATTGGGGCGATGCAGGCCTTTGGCAATGGTTTTGACTTCGCGCTTGTCGCCCTTGTCAATCACGGCATAGACGTTGCCGGTGAAGCGGGTGCCGACAAACAAGGTGCCGCTGGGGCTTTGCACCATGGAGCGTGCATTGGGCATGCCGGTGGCCCACAACTCAACTTTGAAGCCAGCGGGGGCTTTGAGGTTTTGGGTGGGGATGTCGCTGGCGGGCAGTGCGGTCATGCCGGGTGGGTTGGGCGTCAAATTCAGCGCCGCTTGCTCAGGGGTGCGGCCTTGCGCCCAGGTGGGTGGAATAGCTGCAGCGGCGGGCGCAGCGGGCGCGGCTTGTGCGAAAGCACCAGCGCTGGCCAGCCCTAAGCCGAGGGTGAGTGCTGCGTTTTGCAGCGTGCGGATGAAGCGTCGTTGTTGCACGGAGGTCTCCTTGTGTGAGGGGGTGGATTTAAATCGAAGTCATACCCAAGCCGAGTCGCAAAGGCGATTCGGGGTCTGTTTGTATGGGTAATTGCCAGCGGAGCGTCAGAGCGGGAGGCGACTTTGCACCCCCAGCACCCAAGAGCGGGGCAGCCCAGGCTCGAAGTATTGGCTGCTGGACTGGTTGACGATGACCGAGCCCACGGTGCTGCGGTTGCTCAGGTTGTCGATGCCCACAAAGGCTTCCACCTGGGCGGCGCCGACGGCGTAGCGTTGGCGCACGCGGGCGTTGAACACGCCGTAACCTGCGGCGCTGGCGGTGTTGTTGTCGTCAGCCCACAGCTGTGAGCGCGCCATCCAATCCAAGGCCACCTCGGTCCCCAAGGTCGGTTTGCGCGCTGAGCCGCTGAAGCCCAGCTGCGACCACTGCAGCGAACTGAACAGTTGACGTTGGGGAATGCCTGGCAACTTGCTGCCTGCCAACACGGTGTTGAAACCTTGGGTGTAGCTGGCATTCATGAGCGTGGCAGACGCCAAGCTGCGCCAGTGCGGGTTGAACTGTTGGCGCCAAGACAACTCCACGCCGTCTCGCTGGGTTTGGCTGGCGTTGGTGTAAGCGGTTTTGCCGCCGGCAGACAGCGACGACACGATGTCGTTGTCGGTGGTGATGCGAAACCAGGCCGCGTCCAAGCGCGTGCCGACGGAGGGGGCCCACTTGCCACCCACTTCCAAGTGTTGGCTGCGCGCGGCCAACAGCTTGGGGTTGAACAAGCCCACCACGGTGCTGCCGCTTTGGGTGTAGGCAGCCTCAGACAGCGTGGGGGTTTCAAAGCCCTTGCCTTGGTTGACATACAGGTTCAGGCTGTCGCTGGCGTGCCAAGTGAGTCCCAAAATGGGGTTGGTGGCGGTGTAGTTGACGGCGCCCGAGCCGTCTTTGCCGTCGCTCAGGTAGTCGTCACGACTTTTGAGCGCCACGCTGCTGCGGCGCACACCGGTGACCACCGTCCATCGCTCGCCCAAGTGCCAATTGACTTGGCCAAAGTAATCTTGGTTGTCGGCCTCGTTCATTTCGTTGCGCGTGGCCGAGCCGGTTTGGTTTCCGAAGGCGGTGCTGCCCCCTTGGCGTTGTTCACCCGCATGGTCTTTGTCCAAGCCGACCACCCAGTCGGTGCGAATGTCTTGCGAGATCTGGCCCTTGCCCTTGAGCTGCAGACCCAGGCCGTCAAAGTGGCGGCTCAAGCCCACCCAAGTGCCCGCGTTGGGGGTGGTGCTGGAGGCTTGGTATTGCAGGTTGTCGCGCATGCCGCTGTAGACGCGGGCTTGCAAAGCCAAGTCGCTGTCGATGCGGTGCTCCAGCACGCCACCGACCTGCTCTTGCTTGACGGTTTTGCGGGCCCCATTGCTGACAGCGTTGGTGCCGGCTAGTTGGGGGGTGCTGAGTTGGGCCGCTGTGAGGCCGATCGGGTCTTTGGCGTAGGGCATATCAAACACATTGACGATGAGTTTGACGCGGGTGTCGGGTTGGGCGTCCACCGTGATGACGCTGTTGAGTTGCTGGCGCCGGGTGTCGCTGTTGGCACGGTAGCCGTCGATGCCAAATGTGCTGTAGTCAGCCACGATGCCCACCTGACCCAGTCGGTCGCTCATTTGCCAGTCGGTGCGCGTCATGCCAAATGAGCCGACGAAGAGCTGGTTTTGCAGCTCAGGCCCTGTGCCTGCTTCGCGTGTGAAGGTTTGAATCACCCCCCCCGAGGCGTTGCCGTACAGCTGCGCCAGCGGACCGGTGAGCACTTCGACGCGTTCGGTCGAGGTGAGGCTGACGGTGGAGGCTTGGCCCTGGCCATCGGGGATGGTGGCCGGTATGCCGTCGGTGATGAGGCGTATGCCACGCAAACCAAAGGCGGCACGTGCGCCAAAGCCTCGGATTGAGATTTGCACATCTTGGGCGTAGTTGTTGCGGTTCAAGGCCACCACACCGGGCACACGATTGAGCGCGTCAGACAGATTGACTTGCGGACCGCTGCTGCGCAGGGTCTCGGCGTCGATGGCATACACCGATGCGGGGGCGTCGAACTGCTTTTGCGCCAAACGGCCGCTTTGCACCGTGACCTCGGGCAAGGTCTCGGTGGCAATTTGAGCCAGCACAGGCCCAGACACGGCGCACAAGGCGCTGGCAGCAAGCAATCGGTTCAGCACACGCAACTTTCTTCAAACACAAGAGGGTGCGCAATCTTAGGGGGCAGGCGCACCACACCAGTTGCATGGGTGACACCTGTCTGGCGCCAAATCAGTAGAGTGCCGCATGGCCCCTGAAGGCTCTGGGGCGGAGCATGGAGATGGCGTCTTCTTTGAAAAAATGGCTGGTGTTGTTGGGGATGTGGGGCGCGTGCCTCGCTCACGCGCAAACCTACCCAGCCCCGCAAACGGGCGTGTGGGTGGCCAAGAACTTTCGCTTTCACACCGGCGAGGTGATGCCCGAGTTGCGCTTGGGCTACACCACGGTGGGCAACCCATCGGGTGAGCCGGTGGTGTTGCTGCATGGCACCACCAGCGTCGGCGGGAGTTTTCTCACGCCCGAATTGGGTGGCGAACTGTTGGGTCCAGGCCAAGCCTTGGACGCTCAAAAGTACTTCATCATCCTGCCCGACGCGCTGGGTGCCGGTCGCTCCGGCAAGCCCTCGGACGGCTTGCGCACGCAGTTTCCGCGCTACAACTACGACGACATGGTGGCCGCCCAACACCGCTTGCTGACCGAAGGCTTGGGCCTCAAGCATGTGCGCATGATTCTGGGCAACTCGATGGGCGGTATGCACACCTGGGTGTGGGGCATCACGCACCCAGACTTCATGGACGTGTTGGTGCCCATGGCCTCCACGCCCAGTCAGATGTCAGGGCGCAACTGGATGATGCGCCGCTTCATCATCGATTCGATCCGCCAAGACCCGGCATGGATGAACGGCCACTACACCACCCAACCACCGAGCTTGCAATTTGCCAATGTGTTTTTTGCCACCGCCACCAACGGCGGTGACCAAGGCCTGTACCGCAAAGCCCCTACCCGCGAGCAGGCCGACCGCTTGCTGGATCAGAGCTTGAAAGCGCCTTCAAGCGCCGACGCCAACAACCACCTGTATTTGTGGGAGGCCTCGCGCGACTACAACCCTAACCCCCATCTTGAAAAGATCAAAGCCACGGTGCTGGCCATCAACTCGGCCGACGACGAGCGCAACCCGCCCAGCCTGGGGCTGATGGAAAAAGCCTTGCAGCGCATGCCCACGGCACGTTTGTTGTTGATTCCCGCGTCAGACCAAACTTCGGGTCATGGCACCACCGGTCAAGCCAAATGGTGGAAAGACGCTTTGGCGGATGTGCTGGCGACAGCGCCCAAGGCCTCTCGTCCCTGATGAATGCTAGGCTTGGCGCATGAGCACACACACACTTCACGCCCCTCAAAATTTATCGGGTGACATCTGGGGCGGCTTTGCGGCCATGCTGGTGGCCTTGCCTTCAGCGATTGCTTTTGGCGTCACCATCTTTTCACCTTTGGGCGCTGAGTTTGGTGCCAAAGGCGCACTGGCCGGCATGTTGGGCGTGGCTGCGCTGGGCTTGATTGCCGCCACCTTCGGGGGCACCCAGCGTTTGATTTCGGCGCCTTGTGCGCCTGCGGCTGCGGTGCTGTCGGCACTCACCATTCAGATGACACAGCAAGGCAGCGGTGTCGGTGGGGTGGTGATGACCTTGTTCTTGGTGGCCCTCTTGAGCAGCTTGGTGCAAATTTCTTTTGGCCTGTTGCGCATTGGCGAGTTGATCAAGTACATGCCATTCCCCGTGGTCAGCGGCTACTTGAGCGGCGTGGGCTTGATCATTGTGATGAGCCAACTGCCCAAGTGGATGGCCTTGCCCAAAGGCATGAACTGGTGGCAAGGCTTGATGGCGCCGTCTTTGTGGCAATTGCCCAGCTTGCTGATTGGCGCCGCCACGGCGGGCGTGATGTTGCTGGCGCCGCGTTTGTCCACCCGTGTGCCGGCGGTGATTCAAGGCCTGCTGGCAGGCATGGCCACGTATTGGTTATTGGCCTTGACAGCGTGGCCTGAGTTGCTCGCGCTGCATGACAACCCCTTGATCATTGGGCCACTGGCCGTGGGCGGCGAGGGCTTGCTCGATACCTTGACCGGACCCTGGAAAAGTCTGGCCGAGTCAGGCTTGCCGGATTGGGAGCAGATTGTGTTTCCGGCCGTCACGCTGGCGGTGCTGTTGTCGATCGACACGCTCAAAACCTGCGTGGTGCTGGACGCGCTGACGGGCTCACGCCACAACTCGAACCAAGAGCTGATTGGTCAGGGTCTTGGTAACTTGGCTTCGGCACTCATTGGTGGGGCGCCTGGTGCAGGCACCATGGGCGCCACCTTGGTGAACAAAGCCAGCGGTGGTGCGACCTATTTGTCGGGGGTGTTTCAAGGGCTGTGGTCGCTGTTGGCGATTGTGTTGTTGACCTCGTTGATCGCTTGGGTGCCGGTGGCGGCCTTGGCTGCCTTGCTGATCGTCATAGGCTTCAAGATGATCGACTGGCATTCGTTGCAGATGGCGCGCTCCAAGGACACCGTGCTCGACTTTTGTGTGATCGTGTTGGTGGTGATCGTGGCCAACACCGTGAGTTTGATTGCCGCGTCGGGCGTTGGCGTGGCCTTGGCCATCTTGTTGTTTTTGCGTGAGCAAATTCACACCTCCACCATTCGCCGAAAAAGCCTGGGCAGCAAAGTGTTCTCCTCGCGTGTGCGCAACCAACACGAGCGTGAGGTGTTAGAGGACAAAGGCGCACACACAGTGATATTTGAATTGCAAGGCAGTTTGTTTTTCGGCACCACCGATCAGCTCTACAGCGCCATCGAACCAGAACTCAAATCGGCCAAGTTTGTGCTGCTCGACTTTTTGCGTGTGCAGTCGATGGACATGACGGCGGGCCACATGATCGAGCGTATTCGCAACATGTTGGCTGACAAGCATGCGCGCCTGGTGCTCACACGTGTGCCCGAGCGTTTGCCCAACGGGCGTGACCTGCGTTCTTATGTGGACCATATCGGCCTGCTGTCAGACAACACCGCGAAAATTTTTGACGAGTTCGATGAAGCGCTGGAGTGGATCGAAGACGAAACCCTCAAGCTTGCGGGCCACGCGCATGTGTCGGGCGAAGGTTTGCCGCTTGCTAAGTTTGAGGTCTTTCATGGTTTGAATGCCACCGAACTCGAAGCACTCGAGACCTGCAAGCAGGTGCACACCTATGCGGCGGGTGACTTGGTGTTTGCCGCAGACAGCGCAGGGCACGAGCTGATGTTGATCAGCCGAGGCGAGGTCAAGGTCAGCCTGCCCGTGGCGGATGGCAAGACGATTCACTTGGCCACTTTCAGTCGCGGCCAGTTTTTTGGTGAAATGTCGTTCCTCGACGGCAGGGCCCACTCGGCCGATGTGCACGCGAGTCGCGACACCGAACTGATCACCATTGACCGCCGGGCTTTTGCCAGGGTGGCGGTGGGTGACTCGGTGATGAGCATCAGTGTCATGCGCGCAGTCGCACTCGCCATTGCCGATCGATTGCGTCATGCCAATGCAGAATTGCGCGAAATGCGCCAAACTTAACTCACTCAACACACACAAGGAGACACCGTATGAAGTTGAATGTCAATGGAAGCGTCCGCACCGTGGACGCCGAACCCCAAATGCCGCTGCTTTGGGCCCTGCGCGAAGTCATGGGCCTGACCGGAACCAAATATGGCTGCGGTGTGGCGCAATGCGGCGCTTGCACGGTTCACCTCAATGGCCAGCCTGCGCGCTCATGCTCGATCCCGGTGTCGGCTGTGGGCGAGATGAAAGTCACCACCATCGAAGGCTTGTCGAAAAACGCCACCCATGCCGTGCAAAAGGCGTGGGCCGAGTTGGATGTGCCGCAGTGCGGTTACTGCCAGTCGGGCCAGGTCATGGCCGCTGCTGCGTTGCTGTCGCGCAAACCCAAACCCACCGATGCCGACATAGACGAAGCGATGAGCAATATTTGCCGTTGCGGCACGTATCAGCGCATTCGTGACGCGATCCATGTGGCCGCAGGCCAAATGAAACTCGGTGACGTGTTGGCGTCTTACGAGTCGGTTGACATCAACGCGCAAGCTTGAGGAGGCACACCATGACACACACCTCAACACCCAACACCTCATTCACTACATCACGCCGCCATTTTTTGGTCAGCTCTGCCGCAGTGGGCAGTGGCTTGGCATTGGGCCTGAGCTTTGCCCCCAACGCCATGGCTCAAGCCGCCTACACCACACTCACACCCAACGAGATCAACATCTGGGTGGTGGTCAAACCCGACGACAGCGTGGTGATTCGCATTGCCCGTTCTGAAATGGGCCAAGGCACCCGCACCGGCTTGGCCCAATTGGTGGCCGAAGAGCTCGATTGCGATTGGTCCAAAGTCACCACCGAAATGCCCACCCCTGGCCAAAGCTTGGCGCGTAACCGTGCTTGGGGCGACATGTCCACCGGCGGCAGCCGTGGCATTCGCACCTCGCACGACTACGTGCGACGCGGCGGTGCTGCAGCGCGCTTGATGCTCATGCAAGCCGCGGCCAACCGCTGGAATGTGCCTGTGGCCGAGGTGATGGCCAAGGAAGGCATGATCACCCACGCCATCTCGGGCCGCACCCTGAGTTACGGCAAAGTGGCTGACGATGCGGCCAAGTTGACCGCGCCTGATCCAGCCAAGATCACGCTGAAAAAACCCAGCCAGTGGCGCATTGCTGGCAAGTCCATGCGTCGCTTGGACACCGCCGACAAGGTGGATGGTCGCAAGACCTTCAGCATCGATTTGCAACTGCCCGGCATGCTCAACGCCGCGGTCATGCAAAGCCCGGTGTTTGGCGGCAAGTTGGTCAGCTACGACGAGAGCAAGATCGCCAAGATGCGCGGTGTCAAAGGCGTGGTCAAGATCAACGACAGCACCTTGGCTGTGGTGGCTGACACCTTCTGGCGTGCCAAGACAGCCTTGGCTGAATTGCCTGTGGTGTGGGACGACGGCGTGAACGGCAACACATCAAGCGCCACCATCGACGCCATGCTGCGCGAAGGCCTGACGGCCAACGGCGATTTCTGGCAGCGCAAAGAAGGCGATGCCCCCGCTGCCATTGCGCAAGCCGCCAAAAAAGTGGAGGCCACCTACACCAGCCCCTTCCTGGCCCACGCCACGATGGAGCCGATGAACTGCACGGTGCGCATCACCGGCAACCGAGCCGAGGCTTGGGTGCCCACGCAGAGTGCCGAGGGCTCTTTGGCCGCCTTGGCCGAGGCCACGGGTTTTCCGCTCACGCAATGCGATGTGTACAAGATGGACTTGGGTGGCGGCTTAGGCCGACGCGGTGGTCACCAAGAGTACGTGAACCAAGCGGCCCAAGTGGCCAAGAAGTTCCCGGGCAAACCCATCAAGCTGGTGTGGAGCCGTGAAGAGGACATGACCCAAGACTTTTACCGTCCTATCTCGATGGCCAAGATGTCTGCAGCCATTGATGCGCAGGGCAATATGACGGCTTTTCAATTGCGTGTGTCGGGCCAGTCGCTCAACGCGTTGCTGGCACCCATGGCGATCAAAAACAACAAAGACGTGCGCCAGCTGCAAGGCTTCTGGGCCGAGCCGGGTGACGCGCAGTTGGGCTACACCTTCCCCAATTTGCTGACCGAGTACGTGATGCGCAACACCCATGTGCCGGTAGGCCCATGGCGTGGTGTCAACACCAACCAAAACGGCATTTACATGGAGTGCTTCTTGGAAGAGTGCGCGCGCGCCGCAGGCAAAGACTCGCTGGAGTTCCGTCGCGCCTTGATGAAGAACCACCCCAAGCATTTGGGCGTGCTCAATGCAGCGGCTGAAGCGGGCGACTGGGGCAAGCCTCTGCCTCCGGGCGTGTTCCGGGGCATCGCGCAATTCATGGGCTACGCCAGTTACTCGGCCGCCGTGGCTGAGGTATCGGTGTCGCCCAAGGGCGAGGTCAAGATTCACCGCATGGTGTTCGCCTTGAACTCGGGCCACGTGGTCAACCCGGCCCAAGTGCGTGCCCAGATTGAGGGCTCGGTGGTCATGGGCTTGTCCGGTGTGTTCTTGGGAGAAAACACGGTGGAGAAGGGACGCATGAAAGAGCGCAACTTCGACACCTACCCCTTGATGCGCCTGAAGGAAACGCCCAAGGTGGAAACCGTGTTGGTGCCCACCGGCGACTTCTGGGGCGGTGTGGGTGAACCCACCATCTGCGTGGTGGGCCCAGCGGTGCTCAACGCGATTTATGCCGCCACGGGCAAACCACAACGCGACTTGCCCCTGCGCAAGCACGGCTTGACCTTGGTTTAAACGCTTTGGTTTGGAAAGCCCAACTGCTTGGCGGTTGGGCTTTTTCTTTGGGGGTCTGCCTAATCAACGCCGTATCGACGGCCCGTCCAGCGGCATGCCCTCGGCGCGCACCTTGAGGTAGAGCTCCAACTGCCGCAGCGCGGGACTGCCCGAGGGCGGCAGCGTGGCTTGCACGCCCGAGTAGCACGCACGCAAGCGGCGGTCGATCGATCCCAGGTTTTGCCAGTTCAAGCGGTAAATTGGAAAGCCACTGGGGTGTCCCGGACTCACCACTTCAGCGCGCAAGTTGGCGCCGACCTTGCCATCGTGGCAATGCACGCAGGCCAAGTTGAGTCGCCCTAGGCGGGTGGCGTACAGCTGTGCGCCTTGCGCCAGCTCTGCCTGCCAGCGCTGTTGAGCTGTTGCATCTGCGGGGGCTTGCACCTGCATGGCTTGGCCTTTGCCCACGGTGTGCAACAAGGCGCTGAGCGACAAGGTGTCATCGTCTTCCACGCCCTTGGGGCTTTGGCCCGCACGCTGGCGGCACAGGTTGATTTGGTCTTCGAGGTTGACCAAGCGGGTGATGCCGTTGCGTGTGACCAGGCGCGGGTGTTGTGCTGCTGCGCTGCGCAAAGTCTCTGGCGCGTCGTGGCAGCTTTGGCAGCCGGTGCGCCACAAGGTTTGACCTTTTTCAATCCACAGCGTGACGGGGTTGGCGTCGGCGTCTTGCTGCATGGCTTGCAGTTGTGGCGTTAAAAACTGGTTGCCACTCAGCAGGGCTTGCGCGCTCACCAGCAAAGGCAGCGCCAGGCTGACAGCAAGCGCCAACCTGCGAAGCCGTGAGCTGCGCTGCGCCATGGTGTTCAGCGGTAAACCAAAGGGCGACGCATTTGGCCAGTGCGCCCTTGGTGGTCGATCCAACGCACCACCATGTCGGCGGCCTGGGGCGGCAAGGTGAACGAAAAAAAGAACATCGGGTTAGCCGCCATGCCGGTGCCCAATTCAGATTCAAAAACCAGGGTGTCGCCCACATGCACTGAGACGAATTGCAAAATGTCTTTGGCCACTTGAACGCCCGAGCTGTCGTGCCGAAACCCAGTTTCCATCACATGGCCCATGAGCAAGCGCACCTCCACCTCGGCATTGGCGCGCACAGGTCCGGCCAGCGACAGGCGCACAGGAAGGTCAAGCGTTTGTGTCATGTCTTACGTTTCGTCAAAACAGGCGGTGGCGGTGACCACCGTGTGGGTGGCGCGCCCGAGGCTGGAGCCATCGTTGAGATGAGCGATCACCCACACTTCTTGGGTCATGGCCAAACGAATGCGGGTGCTGAACTTGAAGCGTGTGGGCGCTTGCCCGAGTTTGAGCCGCAAGATGACGCGGTTGGGGTTTTCAGGCGCAATGATCTCAAAGCCGAGCAACTGTTTGCCCGCGGGTGCTTGCAGTGTGAACTGCAAGGGAATGGCGTTGCTGTTGTCGGCCAAGGGCGGCAGGGTGACTTCCACGCCTTGGGTTGGCAAGCCACGTGCTTGTAGCTCGGCTTGAGAATGGGGCTCTGGTGCTGCCAGCGCACGCGATGCGCTCAGCACACCCACAGCCGCTGCGCCCAAACCGGTCAGGCAAGTGCGGCGATGCAACGATGTGTCTGGGTGCAACATGGTTGGGAACTCTAGCGCAAACTGGCCAAGGCGGCTGTCACCTTGTCGATGTCTTCTGGGCTGAGCATGGGCCGTGCTGGATTGGCTTGTGTGGTGCCTTCTAGCGTGCCAAAAGGTGGCATGAGGGTGTTGGGGCTGAGTTGGCGCGCATCCATCACCCATTGGCGCAGTTGCGCCACGCTGTAGCGCCGGGCCACGCCATCGAGCGAGGGCCCAAAGTCACCTTGCTTGCCCGAGGCGCCGTCAATGCCTTTGGCATCGCGCAGCACGCCCACCTGGTGGCAGGTGACGCAGTTGCCCTGTTGGCGGTTGGCCATGATGCGCAAACCCAGCTCTGCATCGCTCAAGGTTTGGGCGGAGCCGGCGAGAGCCCCTGCGGCCAAGCACAGCGCCAGGGCTTGGGTGCGGTGGGCGGATGTCATCGCTTGCGCAAGCCGAGATAAACCACTGTGGCGACCACGATCAAACCACCCAACACCTGGATGGGCGCAATGGCTTGGTCTAGCAGCAGCCAAGCCAACCCCAGCGCAAAGATGGGTTCTATGTTCATGATGGCGGAGTTGCCCACCACCCCCAGACGTGGCAACACGGTGAACATGATGGTGAACGCTGTGCCGTACAAAGCCGTGAGCCCGACCAAGCCCCACCAACCCGCTTCTGCTGTGGGCCAATGAAACCCACCTTGTGTGCTGACTGCCACCAGTCCCAGCGCCGAGGCGCAACACATGGTGCTCAAGGTGCGCACTCGGCCGTCGACGCCAAGGGTTTCTTGCTGAATCAGCACCAAGGCCAAGCTGAAAGTCAAAGCAGCGGCGATGGCAAAGCCCACGCCGATGCCAATCAAGGACCACTGTGCTTGGGCGCCTAAGCCAGAGGCTGCGCCCAACACATCCAAGGCCAAGGCCAAGCCTATCAGCATCACCGGCATGGCACGCAACATCACGGGTTCAGGGCGATGACCGTAAATCAAGCGTGCCCAAGCGGTGGCCCACAAGGGGTAAGAGTTGAAGGCCAACAAGGCCAGAGCAACAGGAATGCGTGCCACCGAAGAATAGATCAACAAGCTCTGCACGCCAACCAAGGTGCCAATGGCCAGCAGCCCCCGCTTGTTTTGACGACTCAGGGTGATCGGTACCTTTTGTTGCCAAATTAAAAAAGCCAGCGCCAAGCCCGTTCCGCCACTGCGCATGGTGGCTGCAGTGGCGACATCGACCCCGTTTTGAAATGCAAACCGCGCGGCAACGTGGTTAGACCCCATCATCAGGGCAATCAGCAGCAGGGTGGCGAAGGAAGCCAGAGAGAGGCTGCTGCCAGTGGATGTCGGGGTGTTCAAAAAATATCCTCATTGAACATGCTCATCGAAGAACACGTCGGCTCAAGAGCCACACCGCAATTTTGTCACTTAATCAACACTTGCACCGGAGTCACGCACGACCTTGCCAAGCCTGGGGATTTCTGTCGCAAAAAGAGCTCCTAATTCAGCCGACGTACTGCTTTGCAGGTAGATCCCAAGCGACGCGAACCGAGTTTTCAACTCGTCGGAATCGATGGCCTCTCGCAGCGCTTTGTTCAAAGCTGCGGTGTCTTCCAATGAGGTGCCGGCCTTGGCAACGATGCCCCACCAAATGTCCATCGACACATTGGCCACGCCCGCTTCATTCATGGTGGGAAGATCAGGCAACAAAGTGGTGCGTTTGTCAGAGGCGACGGCCAGTGCTTTGAGTTTGCCTTCTTTCACGTGTTGAAGCGTTGCAGCGGGAACTTCAAACAAAAAGCCGACGCGGCCAGCCAGTAAATCTTGAACTGCGGGAGCCGCACCTTTGTAGGGGATATGCACAAAGTTGGCACTGGTTTGCGACTTGAACATTTCACCCAGCAAGTGACCGCCGATGCCAATCCCTTGCGAGGCGTAGGACACACCTTGTGAGGCGGATTTAGATTCCTTGACGATGTCCGCTGGTGTTTTGGCGGAACTCGACCCAGGAACCAACAACAACATGGGAGAGCGTGCAGCCAGCGTGAGGGGCTGGAAATCTTTCAATGTGTCGAACGATAAATTTTTGTAGAGCGACTTATTGACGGCGAGCACACCTATATCGCCGATGAAAATTGTTTTTCCATCCGCAGGTGCCAGCTTCAAGGCATTGGCGCCAATTTGTCCGCCGCCGCCGGGCTTGTTGTCCACCAAAACACTCCAGCCTGTGTTCGTCGAAACTTTTTGTGCGATGGCGCGGGCAACTTGATCGGAGGGACCACCGGGGGCAAACGGCACGAGAAACGTGATCGTTTTAGTTTGCGCACTGGCTAAGCTGCCCATGAGCAGAAGTGAGAAGCTGACCACTGACTTAGAAACGCTGTGTTTGATTGAAAAGCCATGCATCCAATGTCTCCTGTATTGATCGCGGAGCAGGGTAGGCGCCCGCCGTGTTGATTTTTCATCGTAGAGCATCTCAAGTACGCCGGGTTATGCGTTAAGTGGCAAACAGTTATTCAGATTCGGTGCGATGCATGATCCATCCACCCTCCACCTGCGCGTGATACACCTTGGCATAGGCGTCCTATCTTGCAGACTTGGTGGGGTTTTGGAGGCGCTGACTCGATTTCTTGTGTTGCATGAAAAATGAATAGCCCCTATAGGCATGGAACATTATTCGTTGAAGATTCTGACCCCTATTATTCGCCCCACATCAGAAGTTTCCACAAAAGGTGAATACAGCATGGGGTTTTATTTAGGCACGGATGTTGGAGGCACATTCACCGATTTGTGGGTTGCGCAAGCAGGCGCACGCATGCGTGTGTTCAAGGCGCCGACCACGGCAGATGTGATGAGTGGCGTCATCCATGCCATGCATTTGGCGTCAGAGCATTTCGAGCTTTCATTTGAGGACTTCTGTGCCCAAATCGAACGCTTCGGACATGGAACCACCGTAGGTCTGAACGCGCTGCTCACCGGCTCTGCTTCACCCACACTGGTCGTGACAACCCATGGATTTGGTGACACTTTAGAGATTGGCCGCATGCGCCGACAAACTGCGGGGCTGTCTGAGATGGAGGTCTGCGACTGGCTCAAGCACAACCAACATCCTCCGTTGGTGCCCCGCGAGCGTGTGATCGAAGTGCATGAGCGAATCGATGCCAATGGTCAAATTTTGATCAGCTTAGACGAGGTGCAGCTTCGCGCGGCACTTCAGCCTTGGCGACATCAAGGCATCGAAGCTGTTGCCGTCTGCACCTTGTGGGCGACGGCCAATTCGGCGCATGAATTGAAGATTGAAGAGATGGTGCGTCAAGAGCTGGGACAGGTGTTTGTCACCCTGTCGCATCAGATTTCGCCTGTGGTGGGTGAATATGCGCGCATGGCAACCACTGTGGCCAATGCCATGTTGGGGCCGATCGCAGGCCGCTACTTGACGGCACTGGAGAACACGTTGAGCAAGGCAGGCATGCGCGTGCCAATTTTGATGATGACCAGTTCAGGTGGCGTTTTGCCGACCAGTGCCTTGAACGATCGACCTGCTGTGGCAATTTTCTCGGGACCTGCGGCTGGCGTGATGGGTTCCATCGCCGTGGGCAAACAGCGCGGCGAGAAAAATATCCTGAGTGTGGACATTGGTGGAACCAGCTTTGACGTCGGTGTCGTGGTGGATGGGCAGCCCGTCATGCGACCCTCTATCCAATTGGCGGGTGCCGAGCTCAGTGTTCCGTCTGTGGATGTGTCTTCCATTGGTGCAGGTGGTGGAAGTCTGGCCCGTGTGCGCTTTGGTGATTTGACCGTGGGCCCCCAAAGCGCTGGCGCCAATCCTGGTCCGGTCTGCTATGGACGGGGTGGAACGCTGCCCACCTCCACGGATGCCGATTTGGTCTTGGGCGTACTCGACCCCGATTACTTCATTGGGGGCCGGATGGCATTGGATTTGCCAGCAGCCCGTCAAGCCATTGACACACACATTGCCAAGCCCTTGTCTTTGAGTCTGGCGGCGGCTGCATGGGGTATTCGTGAAGTGCTGGACAACAAGATGGCCGATCTTTTGAGACGGGTCACCATTGAGAGAGGTCATGACCCCCGTGACTTCGTGCTGTATGCCAACGGCGGTGCAGGTCCTTCACATGCTTGGGTGTTGGCACGCGAGCTCGGTTTGTCACGATTTGTTGTCCCAGCGGCGGCCACAGCCCAGTCGGCATTTGGGACAGCCAACAGCGATTTGGGCTTCACCGTCACACGTCCGATCTATGTGCGACTCAAGGCAGGGGTCACGGCGAGCGAGAAAGAGCTTGAGTCACTGTCGCAAGCCCATGAGGATGTGCTGGCACAAGCACGCAGCGCACTTCTGCAGGCGGATGCTCTGGATATTCGTTTTGACACGACCGTGGCAGTGCGCTACAGAGGCCAAGCGCACCACCTGGATGTGCCCTTCCATGAAACGCAAGGCCAATTCGCCACGGCCCATTTGCAAGAGACGCTCACCCGATTTGAGGCCATGTACGAAGTTTTGTTCGGTCGGGGTGCAGGTTCTGCGCAAGCTGGATTTGAAATTCTTTCCATCCGCGTCATCGGTCGTGGTCGTCTCCCGGTTCCAACTCTGGTGGGTGAGGGCGAGCCCATGGTTCAAGTCGGTGTGCGGGACGTGGTGTTTGATGACCCCCAGCATCCCGTTGCCACAAAAATTTACCGTACAACTTGGGCCCGTCCTGGCGACCGTGTCGCAGGGCCTTGCATCATCGAATACCCTGGTCAAAGTGTGGTGGTTCCCCCGGGCGCTAGTGCATCTGCCGATGCCCAAGGTCACCTAGAGGTTGAGTTACCAGTCAACGCGCCCGAAAAGGCCATGCAATCTACCCATGACCAAAGACGTCAGTCCGTCTGAGGAGACACATATGACAACGACCCAGAACTTCGTCATGCCGCCCCAACCAGCGATGGAACTCAGCGCCATCACTTATGAGGTGATTCGCAACCGTTTGATTTCTTTGACGGAGGACATGCGCATCGCACTGCAGAGTGCTTCCGGTTCGCCCACTGTGACTGAGGCTTCAGACTTCTTCACGGGCGTTTACTTACCCAATGGTTCGTTTGCCTCCATGGGATTTCAGGTGACTTACCAAGCGCCGGTGGTGGGTACCCTGATTCGATACATCAACGACAAGCCCAGCATCACAGTTCAAGATGGCGACATGTTCATTGGCAACGACCCCTATGTGGGGGCCTTGCATCAAAACGATGTCCAGTTGGCAGGGCCCATTTATGTAGATGGCGAACTGATTGCGTGGGCCGGCGTTGAAGCGCATGAGACAGATGTTGGGGGCATGGACTTTGCAAGCTGGTCGCCCAAGGCACGGTCTGTGTATCAAGAGGGCATGCGCATCCCGTGCGTCAAATTGGTCGATCAAGGGGTGTTGCGCGAAGATGTGTTGGACATGATCCTCACAGCATCCCGACTGCCTGCCCAGTTGGGGCTGGACATCCGCGCTTTCATTGCCACCGTGAACGTGGCCCGTGAGCGCATCACCAGTTTGGTTCGTCGCTACGGCGCCGAGACGATACGGTATGTCATGAACCGCATGATCGAAGCCTCTCGCAAGCGACTTCAAGAGCGTTTGATGCTTCTTCCCGATGGCGATTTTCATGCCCAAGACTTTCTTGAGCACGATGGCCATGAGAACCATCTCTACAAAATCGATGTGACGTTACAAAAACGCGGCGACCACCTGCGTTTTGATTTTTCAGATTCATCTCCCCAGGCGCCGGGTTTCATCAACTGCACGCGGGCAGGCCTGGTGGGTGGGGTGACCGGAGGCCTGTTTCCCACGCTTGCCTATGACATCCCATGGAACCAAGGGCTGCTTGACTGCTGTGAAGTGATTGCACCTGACGGACTGGTCTGTACGGCCACGTTTCCCGCGCCTGTGGGGTCAGCCACCGTTGAAGCCATCTGGGTGGTTTCAAATGCCGTCAATGCGGTGCTGAACAAACTGTTGGCGTGTTCACGCGAATTCGCTGCACGTGTTCAAGCGGTCAATTCCGGCACCATGGCGACGTTCAATTTGGGTGGCCGCAACCAGTTCGGCGAGGTGTTTGGTTTGCACTTGATGGACCCATTGGCAGGTGGTGCAGGTGCATTTGCCAGCCTGGATGGCGTGTGCGCGGGCGGGCCCAACAATGCACCGGTTCCATCGATTGCTGATGTTGAGCGCAATGAGCAGGTCTCGCCCTTGTTTTATCTGCACCGTAGACTGGCCATTGACACGGGCGGCGCAGGGCGCCATCGCGGTGGACGCTCTGTTGAATTGGCGCTCACCTTGGGCGGGATAGAGTCGGCAGATGCGTTGATCATGACCCATGGTGCAGAGGTACCGAATGCTGTTGGGCTTGATGGCGGATGGCCAGGTTCAACCGTGCGGCAACGCTACGGGCATGGTGTGGTGGATGCTGGCGCCCTCACTGGCAAGGGCCATTGGCAAGAGCTCGGGCCCAAACCCGGTCACATGGCCATGACCTGTCGCGATGTGTTTGAAGTGACATGGCAAGGCGGTGGGGGTATTGGAGACCCTCTCAGACGCGATGCGACACAGGTGATGAAGGATCTGCGTTGCGGCATCATTTCTGAATCGGCTGCCACTTCGGTCTATGGGCTGGCTCTTCAGGCCAATGGGCAATTGGATGAGCCAGCCACTGAAGTCCAACGGGCTGCGATGCGCAAGGCTCGCATTGGCAAGCCACGCACAGTTCAGCAGATCGCCCATCCAACGGTGATTGGTCAAATTGGTGAGCAATTGCTGCTCTGCGATCAGGATGGCCAAAGGATGGTTGTCTCAAGGGCTGGCGCAGTGCTTGCCAAGGGATCAACCCGATGGCGCAGCGGGGCGATTGCGAGAAGACTTGAGCTACCTCAACCGGGCATCCCCATTCAAATGCACAAGGACTTGGCACTCACCGCGTGGTATTGCCCTCTCGAAGGTGACCTTCTGGCGATTGACATCCACGAAACTGCGCGCGAGCCAGTCGATGATGTTGCGTTAGCGTTTTGAAGTTTTTCCAAATGCTCCAACCCGTCGGTGGAGCGATCCGATTCAAACCCGCCCGCAGGGGCATACAACAAGGAGACAGCGACATGAAATTTTCTGACATTTCACCCATTCGAAGCGCCCTGGGATTGGCTTTAGGCTTGGGCTTGCTCGCAGGCGTTGCACACGCAGAGGTCAAGATAGGTTTTTCAGGCGTCACGTCGGGGCCCGTTGGTATTTTGGGACAGGAACAGTACGACGGTTTCATGCTCGGTCTTGAGCTGTTGCAAGGCAAGCTGGGCGGTCAGACGGCCACGGTACTCAAAGAAGATGACCAACTGCGACCAGAGATCGGCAACCAAATCGTGCGAAAGTACCTGGATCGCGATCGTGTCGATGTCCTCGTGGGCTTGGGTTTTACCAACGTCTTGATGGCGGAGATGCCTTTGATCGCAGAGTCCGGCATACCTGCCATCGCGACCAATGCGGGTCCCGCTGCATTGGCTGGCGCAGGCTGCAAAGCCAACTTGTTTACCCTCTCATGGCAAAGTGATGGCCCGTCGGAGGCGATGGGCAGTTACCTGAATGGACGCGGCCACAAAAAGGTATTTTTGCTGGCGCCGAACTACCAAGCAGGCCGCGACATGCTCAGCGGCTTCAAGCGATTTTTCAAAGGTGACATCGCAGAAGAGGTGTATTCGCCGCTCAATCAACCAGATTACTCCGGCGAAATCGCGCAAATTCAAGCATCGGGTGCCGATGCAGTGTTCTTCTTTTACTCGGGTGGCATGGGCATCAACTTCATCCGTCAGATGCAACAAGCCGGACTGGCCAGCAAGATCGCGATGTACTCTGTGTTCACGGTTGACGCCACCACCATTCCTGCGCTGCGCGATCAGGCGGTGGGTGTGATGTCAAGCGCGCTGTGGGATGCCAGCTTGGACAACCCTGCCTCGCGCCGCTTTGTGAGTGCCTTTGAAAGCAAGTACAAACGCACGCCGAGTTTGTATGCAGCTGCTGGTTTTGATGCCGCCAATCTGCTTGACACAGCAGTTAAAAATGTGGGTGCTAAGGTCTCAGACCGCAAGGCCATGAATGCGGCCATCAAAGCGGCCAGTCAGAAATTCACCTCAGTGCGCGGTACGTTTGCGTTGAACAACAACAACATGCCCATTCAGAGCTACTACATTTTCCAAGGTGTGAAAAATGGCGAACGTGTTGAGATGAAACAAATGGCCACAGCCATGACTGCACACAAGGACAACTACAGCAAAGACTGTCCTCTGAAATAAGTGCTTGGGGTTGGCCAGCTCAATTGCGCCAACCCTGACAAGAGCAATGACAGCCATGCGCCCACTATGAACCACACTTTGTCCAACCCGAGCTGATGCCATGACTACCGCTCTTTTTTTTGCACAACTGCTCAATGGCATCCAGTATGGTGTCTTGCTATTTTTGATGGCAGCTGGGTTGACCTTGGTGTTTGGCATCATGAACTTTGTCAACTTGGCGCATGGGTCTATTTACATGTTGGGTGCCTATGCTGCTGCCGTCGTGGATGCTCAAACAGGCTCGTTCCTGCTGGCGATCGTCGCCGCTGTGATGACCGGCATTTTGGTCGGTGCGCTGCTTGAAAGCACGATCGTGTCTCGCCTCTACAGACGTGACCACCTCGACCATGTGTTGGCGACGTTTGGATTGGTCTTGTTTTTCAATGAAATGGTCCGAGCCATTTGGGGGCCTCAGCCTGTTTTCATCTCATTGCCTGAGGCACTCTCTGGAACCGTTGTGTTGTTCGGTTTTTCCTATCCGGGTTACCGCTTCACCATCATCGTGGTTGGCTTGTTGGTCGCACTTTTGAGTCAATGGCTGATCCATCAAACGCGCGTTGGCATGTTGATCCGCGCCGGTTCCGTCAACCCCGCCATCGTGGCCGCACTGGGCGTGAATATTCGCCTACTCAATGCCATGCTGTTTGCTTTGGGTTCTGGTTTGGCTGCGCTCGCTGGTGCGATGGCTGCACCGATACTTTCGGTGCAAAGCGGCATGGGCGAGTCTGTGTTGATCGTCACGCTGGTGGTGATTGTCATTGGTGGCATTGGTTCCGTGCATGGGGCCCTGTTTGCCGCTATTCTTGTGGGGGTAGTAGACACATTGGGTAGGACATCGATCACCTTCCTTCTGCGCGAGGTCGCGAGCCGCGAAGTGGCCAATGCTGCAGGGCCAGCGATTGCATCTATGTTGGTGTATCTGCTGATGGCGGTGGTGTTGGCTGTGCGGCCGCAAGGGCTGTTTCCAGCCTACAGGGGTAAGTGATGTCAGAAATTCAACAACCCCGACACCTGATCCCGCTGGTGGTTCTTCTGGCGCTGGCTTTGCTACCGCCTGTGGCTGTATGGATGGATGACCGTTTTTTGGTGGCATTTTTTGCGCGTGTTTTAATTTATGCAGTCGCTGCAAGTGCGCTGAATATTGCGCTAGGCCTTGGGGGTTTGGTCAGCCTAGGGCATGCATTGTTTTATGGCATTGGGATGTATTGCGTATCTCTGCCGGTTCACTATGGCATCACATCTGGCTGGATTCACCTTGCCTTGGCGTTGGGCGTTTGTGCTGCCGTTGGCCTAGGCACTGGGCTGGTGAGCCTGCGTACTTCCGGCATCAGCTTCATCATGATCACGCTTTCATTTGCGCAGATGGGTTATTTCATCGTCATCAGCCTCAAGCAATATGGCGGCGACGACGGGATGAGCATTGCGATGGCCAGTGACTTTGGTCTGTGGCAACTTTCAAGTCCCCATGCCGTCTACTACATGACATGGGTTCTGCTTGCTGCCATCACGGCTTGGGTTTGGCGCTTGCGCGTGTCGAGCTTTGGCATGATTTTGAGAGCGGGTCGGCAAAACGCGCGCCGCGTGGCTTCCATTGGCGTACCCTTGCGGCGCTATCAACTGACGGCCTATGCGCTGTCGGCCATGTTGTGTGGGGTTGCCGGGCTTTTGTCGGCGAACCTGAATGCGTATGCCTCGCCCAGTGCCATGTCTTGGGTGCTGTCCGGCGATCTCATCGTCATCGTTGTACTGGGCGGTATGGGGTCTGTTTTTGGCCCCTTGCTGGGCGCCTTGGCCTTTTTAGGGTTGGAAGAAATTCTCAAACCTTTGACAGAGCATTGGATGATGTCATTCGGACTGTGTATCGTTGGCATGACTTTGATGGGGGCGACCGGGCTTGTTGGGTTGCTGTCGAAATTGTTCGGTCACGCCTCTGTGCCCAAAGGCGTGGCATCGAAAGGCGGCCTATGACGTGGATGCTGCAAACTGAAAAATTAAGCAAGAACTATGGCGCTTTACGCGTCACAGACGAAGTCACCATCGACATACGTCCAGGTGAGCTGCATGCTGTGATTGGGCCCAATGGCGCAGGCAAGACCACCTTGATCAACCAACTCTCGGGTGAGCTTCAATCAGATGCTGGGTGTATCGTTTTTTCTGGCAGTGATATCACATCCATGGGTATCCACCTGCGCGCACAACTGGGGTTAGTTCGTTCTTACCAAATCACCTCGGTATTTGACGACTTCACTGTGCTCGAAAACGTGGTGTTATCGGCGCGATGCGCCAAGCGACATGGATTTTCATTTTGGCGTCCCTTGTTAGATGACCAACAGGCCAAAGCTTTGGCAGTCGAGGCCTTGGTCTCGGTTGGGCTTGAAAACAGTGCAGCGTTGATGGCCAATGAATTAGGTTACGGCGAGCGGCGTCAATTGGAACTTGCCATGGCCTTGGCGATGCAGCCGAAATTTCTTCTCTTAGACGAACCTATGGCGGGCATGAGTTCTCAAGAATCTGTAGCTGTCGTGGCATTGCTGCAAAAGCTCAAAGGGCGCTACAGTATTTTCTTGGTGGAGCACGACATGAATGCTGTGTTTTCACTGGCAGACCGCATCAGTGTTCTGGTTTACGGTCGTGTGCTGGTGACTGGGACACCAGATGAAATACGTGCCAATGAGGACGTGCGCGCGATCTATCTTGGCGATGAAGAGGTGGTGCTTTCATGAAGCCTCTTTTGAACGTGCTCAGCCTAGAGGCGGGGTACGGAGCGTCTAAAGTTTTGTTTGACATCAATTTTGCGGCGGCAGAGGGTGAGGTGATCACGCTGCTTGGTCGAAATGGCATGGGACGCTCCACATCGATCAAGTGCTTGTTTGGCATGCTGCCAGTGCTCGGAGGTGCGATCGAGTTCAAGGGGCGAAGAATCGACAATATCCCGTCGCACCAAATCGCGAGACTCGGTCTGGGCCTGGTGCCTGAGGGCCGACAGGTTTTCCCCAACCTTACCGTTGAAGAAAACTTGATCGCCACATCACGTCTCGCATCTGATGGCAATCGGCATGCATGGACACTCGATCGAATCTATCGCTTTTTTCCTCAGTTGGGCGAGCGCCGTTTGCACATGGGGGACCAATTGTCCGGTGGCGAACAGCAAATGCTGGCGATTGGACGCGCACTCATGACAAATCCAAGTGTGGTTGTTTTGGATGAAGCCACAGAAGGACTCGCGCCCTTGATCAGGGCAGACATCTGGCGAGCCCTCAAAGAGCTCAAGGCCCAAGGCATGACCTTGGTGGTGATTGACAAAAACCTCGGACCCCTGCTGGAGCTGGCGGACCGTCATTTCATCCTTGAAAAAGGACGCGTGGTGTGGTCAGGTGACTCTGCCAGTCTTCGAAGCGTTCCGCACATCGTTCACACGTATTTGGGCGTTTGAGCGATCATGGGCGTCAAGCATATTTCAAGTCGCCGCATCGACCGAGAGATACTTCCTTGGTCTCAACTGCACAGTCGCATCACATCCTCCGGGATAGGGATGGATTTGATTTTGGTTGGATCGTCTGGATGCTTTGTGACAAAAGTTCTGGTTTCTGTGCCTTCACACAAGATGTCATGGCCCCGTTTGACCACATGTAGCTGGATGAAAACCTTTTCTCGCCACTCTTGTACTGAGGTCTGAATTTGCAAAGACTCGCCATAGGTGGCAGGACGAAAAAAACGGGTGTTGATTTCTAGCAGTGGGTGGCCGATGATGCCGTGCGTTTTTTCAAGAGTCCGAAAAGGAGGGAGTCCGCATTTGACGAAAAAATGATGGGATGACGCATCCATCCATTTCAAAAAATTAGGAAAAAAAACGATGCCAGCTGGATCGCAATCTCCAAACATGACGTTGACTTCATAGGTGACTATTTTTGACATCTGTTTGTCCTTTGTGTTTCGCTTGGCTTCCACCCAGGTAGGTGGCCATGACGGCTGGGTTGTCGGCCAACTGCTCAGATGGCCCTTCTAGAACCACTTGACCAGTTTCCAACACATAGGCGTAACTGCTCACATGCAAGGCGGCGCGGGCATTTTGTTCCACCAACAAGATCGACACGCCGGAGTTTTTCAGATCAGTGATGATGCGGAAAATATCTTTGACAATCAGTGGGGCCAAGCCCAAGCTGGGCTCGTCAAGGAGCAGCACTTTGGGTTGTCCCATCAGCGCTCTGCCCAAGACCAGCATGGCGCGTTCACCCCCTGATAGCGTTCCAGCCATTTGAGCGCGTCTTTCTTTCAATCGGGGAAATCTTTGAAATACATGCTCCAAAGATGTTGGCATGTCACGAAAGCCACTTTTGTAGAGGGTGTAGGCCCCCATGATCAAGTTATCTTCGACACTCATGGTTGAAAAAAGTTCACGCTTTTCAGGCACGAGCCGCAATCCCATTTCTACGCGGCTCTCCACATCCAAACCAGAGAGCGATTGCCCGAAGTATGAGACCTCGCCGTCGCTTGCCAAAAGGCCCATGATTGCACTGAGCAGGGTTGTTTTTCCAGCCCCATTGGGTCCAATCACGGTGGTGATTGTGCCTGCCTGCAGTCGCAGGCTCACACCCTGAACAGCTTTCACATTGCCATAAGAAATGTCAAGCTGGTGCACACCCAGCACACAGTCATGGGGAGATGCTGCGGCGTTCATGACTCGTCACTTCCAAGGTAGGCATCCAGCACAAGCGGGTTGTTCTGAATGTCGTGTGGGGAGCCTTCTGCAATCTTTTCGCCGAATTCCATCACCACAATGCGGTCCACCAGTCCCATGACAAAGTCCATGTCGTGCTCGACCAACAAGACGCCCAAACCCTCTTCACGCAGATGACCGAGTAAGTTGGCAAGATCTTGCTTTTCTTTGAGTCGCAAGCCCGCAGCAGGCTCATCCAGCAACAGTAAGACGGGTTCAGAACAGAGTGCCCGCGCAATTTCTAAAATTCGTTGATCCCCAAGCGACAGATTTCCGGCCAATGTGTGGGCAAACCTTTGAAGCCCCACACGTTGAAGCATTCGCATTGCTTCAGACATGATCTGCGCTTCTTGCGCTCGCTCCAAGTGAAGCATGGACTGGAGGTAGCCGGCATCGCAACGTAAATATGCCCCAATGGCCACATTTTCAAGGGCCGTCAGTTGAGGGAGCAATTGCACGTGTTGGAATGTGCGGCTCATTCCAAGAGCTGCAACCTGGTGTGAATCACATTGCGTGATGTCTTGCCCTAAAAAGATGACCTTTCCAGAGCTGGCCCAATTGACACCTGATGCCAGGTTGAATGTCGTGCTCTTGCCTGCCCCGTTTGGCCCAATCAGCCCCAGTATTTCGCCAGACCTCACCCCAAAGCTCACATCGTTCACAGCGCTCAGTCCACCAAACTTCTTGCTGACATGTTCGAGCTCCAGCAACAACTCACCTTTGGATGGATGGACCTTCTTTCGCACCAATGCAACGCCTTCGTTCGCCACGATGTGAGAAAAATCTGGTTGCGCTTGAACTTTGAGCACGTTGAGCAGACGAGGCCACAAGCCCTCTGGCGCGCGATGCAATAGGAAGATGATCAATACCGCCAAGACAATCGTTTCATAGTTGCCACTTTGTCCAAACAAAGCAGGCAAATAATCCACCAGCACTTCACGCAGGATGGTGATGATGCTCGCGCCAAGAACAGCGCCCGGCAAAAAACCTGCACCACCCAACACCGTCATGAACAAATACTCGATGCCGTAGTTCAAGCCAAAGGGTGTTGGGTTGACGAACCTTTGGAAGTGCACATACATCCAGCCAGAAATTGCAGCCAGAACAGCTGACAGCACAAACACCTTGAGTTTGACAAGGGGAACATTCACGCCCATGGCAGAGGCCATGGTTCGCCCACCTTTCAAGCACCGTATGGCGCGTCCTTCACGCGAACTCAGCAAGTTACTTGCTAACCAAATTGCAATACCTACAGAAATCCAAACAAAGTAGGTGAAATTTCGACCTGAATCGATGTGTATGTTGAAAAAGACAAGACTAGGAACACCGCTGATGCCACTGTGTCCACCCAGGAACTGAAGATTGCCCGCCAGGTAATACAAACTCAGTCCCCACGCCATGGTGCTCAGCGGGAGGTAGTGCCCAGCTAATTTCAAAGTCAAAGCGCCCAGAACCAGAGCGATCAGCACAGCAATGCCAACGCCAACAAACAGAGTCAGCCAAGGCGACCATTGACTGACGGTCGTGAGGTAAGCGCTGGTGTAAGCGCCGACGCCAACGAATGCCGCTTGACCAAATGAGGTCATGCCGCCAACGCCAGTCAGCAAAACCAACCCAATGCTGACCAAACAAAACAAGCCTGCATAGTTGCTGATCGTGACCAAAGATTCAGAGAACACCCAAGGTGCAATGGCCATGACACCTGCGAATAGCACAAAGATGTGACGGCTGCGAATCATTCTTCGTCCTCTTCAGAGTGATGTGTGCGCATTGACCGCCAAAGCAAGACGGGCAAGATCAACGTGAACACCAAGACCTCTTTGAAAGCGCTGGCCCAAAAAGAGGCGAAAGACTCGATCAAACCAACCAGCAAAGCGCCTACTGCGGCCAATGGGTAACTGAATAACCCTCCCACAATGGCTGCCACAAATCCCTTCAAGCCAATCAGAAATCCGGTGTCATAAAAGATAGTTGTGATGGGGGCGATCAGCAGTCCAGAAAGCCCCCCCATCATGGCTGACAGAAAAAAAGCCTGCGATCCTGCATCGTTAGAGCGAATGCCCATCAACTGTGCGCCAACACGATTGACGGATGTAGCTTGGAGTGCTTTTCCAGGGAGGGTGTGGGTGAAAAATACATAAAGCCCAATGATTGACACTGCGGTTGCCGCCAAGACCCAGATTGATTGACCAGTGATTTGCAGCGGGCCGAGCGTGAATCTGGCATCGCTGTAAGCGGGTGTTCTAGATCCCTCGGCACCAAAAAGAATCAATCCCAGACCGGTGATTGCCAAATGCACAGCGACTGAGATGATCAGTAAAACAAGAACAGAAGCATTGGCAACGGGGCGATAGGCGACTCTGTACAGCAGTGGACCCATACATGTGATCAGGCACAGGGTCAACACGGCTTGTCCATAAATTGGCACTTGCATGGGCGCTAAAAAATAAGCGAGGAGGGTCAGAAGTACAGGTATGCCCAAGTACTTGGAGAGCGCAAATGGAATCTTTGTGAATCTTTGGGTGCGAATGATCAGCGTCAACTCCATCAAAGTCGCACAAAACGAAAGAATCATGACAAGCCATATCACCCCGGGGGTTTTACCCGCTTGCAGTGCAGCCATGGTCAACGCAGCATAGGCAACGTAGTCACCTTGTGGCACATAAATCACCCGGGTGACAGAGAACACAAGGACGATTCCCATCGCCAATAGGGCATATACCGCGCCAGTGATGACGCCGTCTTGGGTGAGCAATGCGGCGATTGTGAAATCCATATTTTTAACTTTTAAAAAAGCGGGGTGCAGAAGCCCCGCTTGGCTCTCTAGAAGACACTCACTTGACCAGCTTCCAGTCTCCGTTGTCGATCACCACCAGCACCCGGGCACGTGCGTCAACACCTGCATGGTCTGTAGCGGTCATGTTGTAAACCGCGTGCGTTCCATTCACATTTTTAACGCGCTCAAGCGCATCGCGAAGCGCTTGACGAAACTCAGGGGTTCCTGATTTTGTTTTCTTGATGGCTTCAGCCACCGCGTTGTTAGCCAATAAATAAGCGTCGTACGAGTAAGCGGCAAATGCATTTCGGCTCCCGGCGCCAAATGACGTTTCATACGACTTGATGAACTCAAGCGATGGCTTCTTGGTTGGATTGCTGTCTGGCAATTGCTCTGCAACCATGACTGGTCCTGTGGGCGCAAAACCACCGTCAATACTTTTACCGCCCACGCGCAGGAAGTCTTTGTTGATCACACCATGGTTGTGATACACCTTGCCTTTGTACCCTCGCTCGGACAAAGTGACGTGCGGCAATGCACCGGGGGTCCCCGAACCTCCAACCACAACAGCATCAGGGTTGGTTGCGAGGATTTTCAAGATTTGCCCAGCCACCGAGGTGTCGTTGCGACCATAACGTTCTTCGGCAACGAGTTTGATGCCTGCTGAGTCGGCATGCGTTTTCAAACCATTGAGAACCAGATCACCCCATGCATCTGAGAACCCAATGAACGCAACGTTTTTCACGTTGTTGGCTTTCATGTGGTCAGCAACTGCCCCCATCATGATGGATGCAGGCTGCGGAATGGTAAAAACCCAAGGGTTTTTTGATGCGGCTGGTCCTACCGGAGACAGCGCAATTTGGGGTGTTTTGAGTTCTGAAGAGATGTCGGTGATGGATGTTGCAGCGGGAACACTGCTTGAGCCAATGATCAAATCCACTTTATCTTCTGTGATCAATTTACGCGCATGCTTGACCGCATTGGTCGGATCGGTGCCGTCGTCCATGATGATGTATTGGACCGCTTCACCGCCTAGTGTTTTGGGCAGCACCGAGAAGGTGTTTTTGTATGGAATGCCCAGTGATGCCCCGGGCCCAGTGGCGCCGACGATCACGCCCACTTTGACGTCCGCCTGAACGCTCAAGCCGATCAGGCCAGTCAGCGCAAGAGCAATGAGGGATTTTTTTTGTTTCATGATGTCTCCTTGTTGAAAATTTTTAAAGTGTGTAGGTCATAAACCAATTTGACGCGCCACGATCAAGCGCATGATGTCACCGGTGCCGCCGCCGACCATGGGGAAATAAGAGTCTCTCAAGAACCGTTGAATCGGAAACTCATTCATCAACCCCCATCCCCCATAGTTTTGCATTGCCATATGGCAAACCTCATGGCAGTTTTCAGCCGCAATGATTTTGGCTAATGCCGCTTCGCGTGTGATGTCTTTGGATTGATCGGCCAGTTGCGCTGCATGGTAGGTGTACAAGCGCGCTGTTTCTAACTTTGCCAACATGTCGACTTGTCGAAATTGCACGGCTTGGAATTTACCTACCGCTTGACCGAACTGCTGACGATCTTGGATGTATTGCAAAGACGCGTCGTAGGCTGCTCGGCCAACGCCAACGGCTAAAGCCGCGGTGAAGATGCGGTCGACCGTCAGCGATTGGTAGGCGTTGAGAAAAGAACTGCCGCTCCCGTTGTTGAGTCGGTGGTTGTCTGGCACAAATACATTGTCAAATACCAACTCGGCCGTGTCAGAGCAATTGACTGAAAATTTCTCTAGCTTGCGTCCGACGGAGAACCCCGTTGTGGTTGTATCGACCAAGAAGAGTTCAAGACCTTTTGCCTTCAGAGCAGGGTCCGTTGTTGCCACAACGGTGATGAAGTCAGCCACCGTGCCGTTGGATGTGAAAACTTTTCCGCCATTCAGCAGCCAACCCCCTTCGGTTTTCGTTGCTTTTGTTTTGAGGGACGCAGCATCTGAGCCAGCATTGGGTTCAGTGATTGCAAATGCCCCAATTTTTTCGCCACGTAAAGCTGGCAAAAAGTAATTTTTTTTGATTTCTGCGTCACCCCAAGCATGCAGCGTGTGCGTGGCTGTGGAGCCTTGCATACACACCCCAGCGGCAAAACCCACGGAAGCCCTGGCGAGCTCTTCGCACAAGATGGTGAAGCATGTATAGGGATTGTCGAGGCCACTGCCCCCAGCTTCTTGTGGATACATGGTGCCGAGATAACCTAACTCGCCAATTTCACGAAATAACTCAAACGCAAATTCGCCTGTTCGATCCAGCGCTTCGGCCTGTGGTTTCAATCGCTCATCGACCCAGCGTGCGATGTGGTGGCGGTACTCTCTGGTTTCATCGGTTTCGAACATCATGGGGTGTTTTCTCCTCGGGGGCTGTATATGCTCTTCAAGTCTTTACGAAGCACTTTTCCAACGGCGCTCTTGGGCAATTGGTCTACAAAGTAAATCTGCTTTGGACACTTGTAAGAAGCCAGCTTTAGTTGTACGTGTTGCTGTATGTCTCGACTGGTTGTGGTTTTGCCTGCTTTCAAAACTACAGCGGCGACGACAGTTTCTACCCATTTAGGATCCGGGATACCAAATACTGCAGCTTCTAGGATGTCAGGGTTTTCGAAAAGTATGCCTTCCACCTCGGTTGGAAAAACGTTTTCACCGCCCGTCACAATCATGTCGTTGCGACGGTCAACGATGTAAAGAAATCCCTCGCCATCAAAATAACCCATGTCACCGGTTTTGAGCCAACCGCCATGTACGGATGCGCGCGTTCTGGTCTCGTCTTTCCAATAAGAGCTCATGAGTCCAGGGCTTCTCACTTCGATTTCACCCACAGAGCCGCATGGCACAGTGCGCTCTTCGTCGTCCACGATGCGAACATCGCGTTCAGACATGGGCCGACCGCAAGAGGCCAACAGATGTTCACCCATGGGTGTTTTGGCACGCAGGTGTGATTCAGGGTCTAACACGGTCACCACACCACCCTCCGTTGAGCCATAAGCTTGAGCAAATCCGCAAGCAGGGAAGATTTGTAGCGCTTGCTTGAGCAGCGGGGCTGGCATGGATGAAGCGGCATAAAACATCAACCGGACATGGCTGAAGTCGATGTCTTCAGCTTGCGGCTGCTTGATCAATGCAGCAATCATGGTGGGTACAAGATGAACGTTGCTGATTCTGTATTCAACCAATGCATTCAATACCGTCGAAGGATTGAACTCATTGAGCAAAAGAGTTGTGCATCCTGAAGCGATGCTTGGAAAACAGTGGTACCACATACCCCCCACGTGAAACAGTGGCATGACCACCAGGGTGATGTCCTCATGCACCATTTGAAGCATCTCGTCCACTGCGACACGACAGTTACATAGCGCACCCCCATGGCTGATTGACACGCCTTTAGGTAGTCCAGTGGTGCCACTTGTGTAAATGATGCACAACGGATCTTTGATAGATATGACCCGTTCAATCTCCTGCTCTGATCCGGCATCGATGAGTTGGGCGTAGTTGTGCCAGCCTTTCCTCTTTGCTCCAATCGCAATCCAATGCATGACACCCGGGGCATTTCTTTGAAGGGTCTCACCGGTTGCTGCGAAAAAATCTTCCACCAGAACCACCACTGACTCGCTGTGTGCAATCAGTCGAAGCAATTCTTCTGGCTGTAATCTCCAATTGAGTGGAACCAGAACGAAGCCCGCTTTCGACAAACCGAAGGTTTCAATGTAGGCAAGGCTGTTACGCGACAAAATTGCAATACGATCACCTGGCTTGACGCCTAAATCGAGCAAGCGGTTGGTGAGGCGATTGATGTTGTTGTTGAGTTGTGAATAGCTGCGCTGGCCGCCTTGTAGATCTTGCAAAGCGAGCTTGCTGGGACAAGCTTTCGCCCAGTGACGAAACACATCGCCAACATTGGCAATCTCGCTTGGGACGCTCATGTCTTGCTCACCTTGCCTTGCTTGCGCAAAAGAAAGTCAGCGAGGCGGCGCTTGGCCTCCTCGTCATCTTGCGCAATGCCGACCATCAGCATTTCTGTGAACATTCCAGCTGCTGGATCTTGCTCTGCTATTCGGGGTATGGCTTGAATCACCGCAAAGTTTGCCAGCGGTGCATTGTTTGTGATTTTTTCAGCAAGGGTTAACGCTTTTTCCAGTCCTTGTCCTTCTTGGACCAGGTAATGCGTTAATCTCATTCGATCATGCGCTTCTTTCGCCTCCAAGACACGACCTGTCAGCATCATCTCAATGACCGCCGAGGCCCCAATGATTCGCGGCAAGCGAACCGACCCACCCGATCCTAGAAAAATTCCACGCGTACCTTCAGGCAATGCATAGTAGGCAGATGGTTCTGCCACTCGCACATGGGTTGAGGCTGCGAGCTCAAGTCCTCCGCCAATGACAGCGCCTTGGAGAACTGAGATCACAGGAACCCGACTGAATTGGATCGTGTCGTTGAGACGTTGGCCAATCTTTGAGGTTTGGAAGCTTTGCGTGATGTTTGTCTCTTGAAGCTCATTGAGGTCTAAACCCGCACAGAAGTTCCCGCCTTGGCCTTGCATGACCACGGCACGCACTTCAGTTGGCAGGTTGTCGAAAAACTTTTGCAGGCCCAACACCAGCTCATCGCTGAGTGCATTTCGCTTCTCAGGCCTGTTAAGTGTCAAGACAGCAATCGAGCCATGCATGGTGATTGCAAGGCAATCAGGCATGCTGTTTATCCAGTCTTTCATCGTTCAGTCAATCATTCATTGTTTGGGTTCTGAAGCCTGAGATTGCACTTGAAGCTTCAACACATTCACAAGTTGTTCGTCTCGCCACGTGATCCAGCTTTGTACGTCTTGTTGATTGGCGATCTCTGGACTGATTGCATCAAGCAATGCGATGAGTGTTTCATTCAGAGTCGGCACAACGCTCGGTGTCCACCATGACTCAATGGCGGGCCCCGCATGATCCAAAATCCCCTTCATGCCAGCTTTTCCACCTGCCATGTGCAGGGTGAGTAAGCTGCCCATCAGCATCCATCGGGGCGCTAAGCCAAAGCGAACAGCGCGATCGATGTCGTTGGCGGACGCCACACCTTCCATCAAGCATGCGACGGCTTCTTTGACCAGGGCAAATTGCAGTCTGTTGGTCAGATGCCCACTCCTCTCTAGCTTCACATGCACCGGTTCTTTGCCGAGATAGCGAGCGAAATTCATCGCCCACTCGACCACTTCTGGCGCAGTCTTTTCTCCCCCAACGACTTCGACCAGCGGAATCAAATGTGAGGGGTTAAAAGGATGCACCACCACAAACCTGCCTGGTTGTCGGCAGGCTTGTTGCAAGGCAGTCGGTGGGATTCCGCCGGTGCTGGAGATGATCAACGTGTCATCGGTGATGCCTGATTCGATCGCTTTCAACAACTCGCTTTTCAAAGCAAGATCTTCATAAACGTTTTCTTGGATCAGATCTGCGCCCTGAACGGCATCATGGACAGCGTCGAAAAACGAGAGCAGCTCAAAGTTAGGTTGCTTCAATGGTGTAACACCAAGTTCATGCAGTGCCGGCCATGCAGCTTGAATGAACTCTTGTGTTTTTTGCTTTGCATCAGTGCGTGTGTCGTAGGCATGGACCTGAATACCTTTTGCCATAAATAAACTCGCCCAACTCGCGCCGACAGATCCAGTGCCGATAACGGCGATGGTCTGAATTTTTTCTGGTGAGATGCAATTCACTGCCGCCATCATGTTCCTTACTTGCACAGTGAACGCAGGCCCATGATTTGGCGGGCTTCCTCTGGGGTGGCGGGTTCGTAGCCCATTTCCCGAACGATGCGTACAAGCCGTTCGACCAATTGAACGTTTGTCGCGAGCACGCCTTGTTCGTAATACAGGTTGTCTTCAAGTCCCACGCGTACATGGCCGCCTAAAAGCAATGAATTGACGGCAGCAGGTAACTGTGCCGAACCGATGGCGCTCACATTGAAAACGGTCTTGTTTGGTAGATGGTCCACCATCGTTTGCAGTATTTTTGGCGTGTAGGGCAGCGCGCCCTGAAACGCGTTAACGCCCAATACGATATTGATGAAGTAGGGTGCATCGTCGTAGCCCTCAGCAATGAGACGTGTCACGTCTTGCACAATATCTGCCAAACCAAATACTTCCCATTCAGGTTTGATGCCTCGCTCCTTCATCATCGTGGCTAGCGTGCGAATCCTCGATGGGGTTGTGGCAACAAGAATTTCCTTTCCGCCAAAGCTGGCTACAACGGTTTGGGCATCCAGGGTGCACATCTCGACCCCCTCGCCCTCCAACCCTTTGAGACGTTCGCTCCAACGAATCTCCCAGTACTCGCTGTTGCCAACTGGATGGACCATGTCGCCGTTGATACCGCCGCCTGTGGAGTTGTTGAGAATGATGTCGCACTTGCTGCGAATCAGGTGATTGATTTCGCTGTAGACCGCTGGGTTGCAAGTGGCCTCATCGTCTTCGCGACGCGCATGAACGGCCACTACTGATGCGCCGGCGTTGTAACACCGGTAAGTGTCTTCGGCAATTTCTTTGGGTTGCGTGGGCAAATTGGGATTTTGTTTTTTGCCAGCCATTCCGCCAGTGGGGGCGACCGTCACAATGACTTTGGGTTTGCTCATGAATGTCTCCTTGTTTTTGCAATCGGTAGTGGATGGATGCTAACCAGAGGTTTGTTCACTGAATCATGTAGATCTCGGATACAGGTTATTCATATTACGGATATCCCTGTGCGGCGGACAGGCGTTCAAAAGAAGTAACGCACAATGAATTCAGCAACGCAAGCTGGCTTGATCGTGCCCTCCATTTCAACGGTTACCTCGACCAGGAGCTGTACGCCGTCATCTTCAAGTGGCTTGGCCGACCTGAGAACTGCGTACCCTCTGACGCGATGTCCTACCCGCAATGGGGCCGGGTATCGAACGCGATCGCAGCCGTAATTGAGACCGACGCGCGCATTCGTTTGAACGATTTCATGGAAAAAACCACCGCCTGCCAAAGCCAGTGTGTAAAGCCCATGCGCAACACAACCACCGTATGGCCCTTGGCGTGCTTTTTCAACATCGGTGTGGAGCCATTGCTGATCACCTGTGATTTCACCGAACGAGGTGACGGACGCTTGATCCACCAAACGCCAAGTACTCACGCCCAGTGTCTGGCCCACTTTGTTCAAGGCATCTGCCGGACTAGAAATGACCATGGCATCCGTCATGTGAGGCTCGCTGTGTGTCTTTCACTGACTTTGAAGAACATCTGGATGAAGTTTTTCATAAGCAAGAGCCAGTTGAGGGTCACGTTTTTTCACCTCTTGGTGGCTGACTCGCCCGGTTCTTGTCATGTAGCTGTAGGCAAATTCCACCGGTGTCAGATCTTTGACGAGGTGGCCCATCTCTTCGTACCAACGAATGCTGACATTGGCGGCATCCCAGATCTTCTTCATCGGTGGGAGTCGGATCTCCTGGAAATAAGGCAGGGCCGCCGCCACGTCGTTGTTGTGAGCTTTCAAAGCCTTGAACAAAGCGACGGCGTCTTCCATGGCCAATCGTGTGCCAGAGCCAATGGAGAAGTGGGCCGTTCTGAGTGCATCGCCAATCAAAACAATGTTGTCATAACTCCATCGCTCATTCCAAATCGCTGGAAACTGTCGCCAATGGGAGTGATTGGTGATGATCGGATGACCCTCCAAGTCATTGGCAAACACTTTCTCGCAGTATTTGATCGTGTCCTGTTCTGACATCTTTTCAAATCCTGCGCGATGCCAAGTCTGCTCATCTACCTCGACAAGAAACGTGCTGCGATCGGGACGGTAACGGTAATGGTGTGCACAGAAAACTCCCGCATCGGTCTCGCGAAATGTCAGGGTCAAACTGTTGAATGGCTTGGTTGTTCCGTACCAGATAAAGCGGTTGGGACGCCAGTCCACCGTGGTGCCAAATTTCTGTTGATTCTCATCACGCAGCCAAGAGAATGCCCCATTCGATCCAACGATCAAATCAGCCGAACCTAAATCGGCCAGTGACTTGATGTCAATGTCGAAGTTAATTTTCACGTCTAGCTTTTCCACATACGCGAACATCAGCGTCAGCAGTTCCAATCGCCCAATCGAAGAAAATCCATTGCCCGCAATAGGTATGTGGTGGTCGTTGTGCACAACGGTGATCTCAGGCCATGTTTCAAGATGTGGCGTTAGATAGTCGTACAAAGCTTGGTCATCTGCTTTCAAAAATTCAAGCGCGCGATCAGAGAAAACGACGCCAAAGCCCCAAGTGGCATGGCGCGGGTTTTTCTCGAAAATTTCTATCTCATGGCTGGGGTTATCTTGCTTTAACAAGGCAGCCAGATACAAGCCCGCAGGCCCAGCGCCAAGAATTTTTACCTTCATATCTTCACCTTGAATACTTCTGCATGACGTAAGGGTTGATTCACCCATGCCACGCATCGTAGCGGGCAGCACGTTAGTCGAATAATGCTGCGCGGCTATACTGGTTATTCATAAATCGTGTAACAAAATGGACTCCAAGTCGATTGAATTTTTTTTGCGCGTGGTTGAGTTCGGCAGCATCAACAAAGCAGCTGGAGATCTCAATATTTCACAGCCGTCGCTTTCGCGAATCATCAGCTCTTTGGAGCATGAGATGGGCACAGCCTTGTTCACGCGAACCCAAGGGGGCGTTCAACTGACGGATGCAGGTCGGTTGCTTTCTGACAGGGCGCGTCCACTTCTCTCGCAATTTGCCCTCTTGAAAGAGCAGCTTGGAGAAACATCGGGGCAAGTGGCTGTGGGCATCCCCCCGTCGTGGCAAGAAGTTTTCACATCTGACTTGATTCGGCGCATCATGAGTGACACGCCAAGAGTCACTTTAAGAATTCATGAAGGTGTCAGCCATGTGTTGCGTGAGCACATGATCGCTGGGCTGTTGGATCTGTGCATCGTTCCATTCTCCAGCACGCCACTGACTGGATACACGCAGACCAACTTGGTGCGCGAACCTCTGGTGCTGGTAGGACATAAATCAGAAAATCTCGATCCCAACGCGCCCGTTGCATTGACCAAACTCAACGATGTCAAGCTGGTTTTGCCAGGCAAACCCAATACGATTCGACAATTGATTGAGCATTCACTTCAGAGGCAATCTCTCAAATTCAAGCTTGCCATGCAAGTCGATACCTTGGCTTTGTGCATGAATGTGGCCAGTCAAAATTTAGCTTACACAGTCGTTCCGTCTTGCGCGGTCGTCGGACTGAAAGCTGAGCATGACATAAGCTGGGCTCCCATCAAAGGACTCTTCATGACATGGGCATTGTTTGAAAACCAGTCCCGACTCCATTCACCAGCTGTCAAGGAATGCAAGCGAACATTGATGGAGTCGTTGCAAGACTCCCTAAAAGCAGGGGGATGGATTGGTGCTGAATCTGTGAAACGCTCTGTACGAAAAAACACTCCGATTGGTTGACTTACAAAAAAATGCAAGGTTTACAGGATGTACTTCGTAAGATCTTGCGATGCGTCATTTGAGAAACTCTTCCAACTACCTCACCATTGCAGAGCTCAGATTCAGTCCAGTGGCTCATTGGCTTGAAAAAATTCATGCGATCCAGGCAGCATTTCGTGTCGCAAATTATGTCGACGCTTCTGCCATCCAAAGCCAGTCCTTACAAGTTGAGCACATGGACGCACACAAAATGCTCGTGCCCAATGTGCGCAGTGCTTATGTGTTCGTCAACAAAAAGAGGACAAGTCACTTCATCTTGAACTCAGAGTGCCTCACGTTCAAAACCAGTGACTACCAAGACATTGAATCCTTCTTGAGCTTTTTTCTTGAAGGAGTTTTCATTGTCAACAAAGGTTTGGGGTTGTCCACATCGCACCGCCTAGGCATGCGTGTTCTAGAGCGGATCGTGCCGCACAAGGGCAGGCCCTTGCAAAACTATTTGGCGAGCTCAGAGTTGCACTTGCTTCAGAAATTAGGTGGACACACAGCCGTTGCACAAACTGAGGTGTTGCATCAAAAGAAAGACATTCAACTCCTCAATAGAGTGAAAGTTTGTGCGCACAGTGGGTTGGAGTTGCCAAGAGATATAGACCCTGCCGACATGGCTTTCAGAGCGCACTTGATCACCTATTCGGGGCCCAGTGTTTTCATTGACAGCGATGGCTACATAGAAAAGAAACAGCGCTTCTCTTTTGCAGGCATCAAGAAAAACCTCCTTGAAATTCAGGCGCTCATTGATCAGGCGTTTGAAGCTTCTGTGGGACCCGAAATATTCAAGGACATGGTCATGTACTAGGCCCTGCGTGACAACCGGTTGCTCAAGCGGTTGTTGACATTGGATGCAGGCTCATAGGGGCCACGGACCGGTGTGCGGTTGGGTGTGTTTGCAGGTGTCGTCGCTGCACTCAGTGCGGTGCTTGAGCTCAGCAAGGTTTTGGACAAAACTGCAAGAGATGATGCCCCGCCCAACACTTGGTAAGTGGCAGGGTTTCTTAAAACATCACCCACAAATTCCAGGATCGAATCTTGCAGGGAGTCATTGCTGTCTAGGCTGGCGTGAGTGTCTTGTGCCATGGGGGGGGACGCCATTGTTGGGGCAGATGGCCCTTGTGCGTCGGAGGTGCCCCCAAGCTGAGAAAAGTCCAAAGCGCTGGCCGCAAATGCGGTGATCATGCTGGGTGTTTTGGCTGAAGCCATCATCTGACGTGCTGGTGCTGGTGCTGGTGCTGGTGCTGGTGATGGTGATGGTGATGGTGTTTTTCCTTGCACTTGCGTCAAGGTCTTCCACTGGTCTTGCGCCACTTCTTTCCCAGTTGTGTCAGTCGGCGTAGCAACCCTTGTTTTAGCGAGCGTAGCGCTTGCTTGTGCCTCTTGGGTGACTGTGAAGTTTTGTCCAGAAATAGGCGAGTTGTCTGACGGGGTGATCGTCGTGTTGAACGCGCGTACAGAAGCAGCTGTGGAACTATCTTTGACGGCCAGTGTTTGATTGGCCGGTGATCTCATTTCTGGCGGAAGAATGGAGCCACTGGAAAATCCTGTCTTCACGCTGTAATCACCCAGCACCTGGAGGAAGCTGTAATTTTCTGCATCCACGCCAGAGAGTGAGGCGACCTTTTGGCTACCTGCAAAGGTGCCCACGGAGTTGCCGGTCTTGCTGCCCTTGGCTGCCCCCGGAATCGAGACCACGACTTCTGCCGCGCCAATCGCATCACCTGCTAAGACATTTGTAAAGCTTGCCAAACCAGGCGCCAGTATCGACCCCGCCGTCGAGCTGCTGCTTTGGATGGACCCGCTCAATGCAAGTTCAGAGATTTGATAGGTGGGTGCATCCGTTGTGTAGGGGGTCAGGGTGTAATTGCTGGCATCTGCTCCTGTCAGCGCATTCACGGTTTGCTGATAAGACCCCGCTTTGACGTTGTGGCTCGAGCTGTATCTGGGGTTCGCCAGTGTGGCGTTGGCTGACACCTTGTCGGCGCCAATCATTCCTGCCAGTTGGACAGCACCTGGCGTGATGGGGTCGCCGTAAATGGTTTTCACAGCGGCGATGTCTGTGGCTGTGAGTTGTGCTGGGCTGATGTTGGCTGCCACGGTTTGTCCGGGGTTCAGGCTGTAGTTGGAGGCTAAGCCACCCTGTGTGCCATCGGTCAGCAATATCGTGTCGACAGTCACTGCATGGGCTGATGCCACATTCTTCGAATTGAATGACGCGGTCCCCGACACATTCAATGTTTCAGCGCCTACAAGGCCTGCAGTGATGGTCATCGTGGGTGTCGCGCTCACCGTGCCGTCGTACACCTTGTGAGGTGCTGTCACCGCAGCAGTCAGCGGTGCAGGGGTGATGTTGGCTGCCACGGTTTGGCCGGGGCTCAAGCTGTAGTTGGACGCCAAGCCGCCGTTGTTGCCGTCAGACAAGCTCGCTGTGTTGACGGTCACCAAGTTGGCTGTGACCACATCCTTTGAGTTGAAAGAAGCCGTGCTCGTAACCTCCAAAGTCTCAGACCCCACAAGGCCTGACGTGATGTTCAAGGTGTGTGTGGCAGCCACAGTGCCGTTATAAACTTTGTTGGGTGCCATGACGCTGGCGGTCAGTTGTGCCGGCGTGATGGTGGCGACCGCTGTTTGGCCTGGGCTCAAGCTGTAGTTGGAGGCCAAGCCGCCATTGCCTCCGTTAGACAGCGTGGTGGTGCTGACGGTCACCATGGATGCGGTGAGCACATCCTTGGCATCGAAGAATCCGGTGCTGGCCACATTCAATGTTTCAGTGCCGACTAGACCGCCGGTGATGGTCATGGTTGGTGCAGCAGCAAGCGTCCCGTCATAGACCTTGGAATAGGGGTTGGCCACTGCGGTCAGCACAGCGGGTTTGATGGTGGCGACCACCCCTGTGATGGCGCTTGCGCTGTAGTTGCCGGCGTCTGCCCCAGCGAGGGTCAGATTGGAGACTGTCACCGGAACATTCAACCCAGCATTGGGGTTTGAAAACACAGCGCTGGGCAAGCCAGACACAGACACGTCATCCGTCAACAGAGGATGGGCCACCGGGTTGCCGGCAATCGATGCACTGGTGGTGCCGTCGTAAAACTTCTCGCTCACCGACAGACCTGTCACCGACAGCGGCGCTTGGGTGATCGTGCCTGTCAAACCGGTGGGCTCCATCACGTTGTAGTTGCCATTGGCTGCACCCAACAGGCTAGAGCTTGGCGTGACGGATTTTCCTGTGCCCACATTTTTGTCATTGAAGGTGCCGGTTTGTACGAGCGACAAGACATCACTGCCCTCCACGCCGACCAGGGTGCCGTTGGACAAAGTGGCCGAGGTTGTCGCGTCATAGACTTTGGTGGCAACGGTGGTGCCAGTGATGGTCAAGTCTTTCTTGGTGATGTTGGCCGTCATCCCAATGTCGTTGGGTAAAACGTAGTTCGCTCCATCACCCGAGGCGTTGTTGATGGCCAAGCCTGCAAGTAAGACGGGTTTGCCGTTGCCAACGTTTTTATCAAGAAACACGCCTGTGGGCGTACCTGTGAGGGTGACCACATCATTTCCCAGCGGGATGGCCACGGGGGCGCCAGTCACGCTGGCGTCGGTTGCCGCGTTGTAGACCTTGTTGGAGGCGGTAAGACCTGACAACACCAAGGTGGCAGGTGTGATGGTGGCCGTTAGGTCGGTGGGCTGCGTCAGCACATAGTTGGCCGCATCCACGCCAGCTAAGGTATTGCTCCCCACGATGGATTTGCCGATGCCCGCATTCTTGTTTGTGAAAGCACCTGCCTGAGTCAAGGTCACTGCGTCGCCATTGAACAAGCCCACCAAAGTCCCGCTGCTGAGCGTGGCTGCAGTGGTGGCGTCATAAACTTTGTTGGCTGCCGTTTGCCCGTTGATGCTCAGGCTGGCTGGTGTCACATCGGCCAAGTAAC